>JANMCC010000132.1:0-41045 GCA_031360885.1 Burkholderiales bacterium
ACCGCGGAGCAGACGTTGTTGGCGACGTAGAGCGACTGCAGGTCGTTCGAGCCGACGACGATGACCTTCTGGCACATGTCGCGCGCGATCGGCAGGCCGAAGCCGCCGCAGACCACGTCGCCCAGGAAGTCGAGCAGCACGTAGTCGAAGCCCCAGTCGTGAAAGCCCAGCTTCTCGAGCGTCTCGAAGCCGTGGATGATGCCGCGCCCGCCGCAGCCGCGGCCGACCTCGGGGCCGCCGAGCTCCATCGCGAACACGCCGTCGCGCTTGAAGCAGACGTCGCCGATCGCCACCGTCTCGCCGGCCAGCTTCTTCTTCGACGAGGTCTCGATGATGGTCGGGCAGGCCCGGCCGCCGAACAGCAGCGAGGTGGTGTCGCTCTTCGGGTCGCAGCCGATCAGCAGCACCTTCTTGCCGAGCTGCGCCATCATGTAGCTCAGGTTGGCAAGGGTGAAGCTCTTGCCGATGCCGCCCTTGCCGTAGATGGCGATGATCTGCGTCGTCTTCGCCGCCGGCGACGTCGTCGGCACGGGGTCGGGATCGATCGCCGCTTCGGCGCGCAGCCGCTCCATGAACTTGACCGGGGCCGACGCCGGAACCGCGGATGCCTGGCTCATGAGCACTCTCTCCAGTCGAGAACCATCTTCAGACAGGCCGAGTCGCCGAACGCGACCGGGTAGGCGCGGGCCGCGTGCTCGGCGCGCTCGCGGTGGGTGATCAGGCCGTCGAGCGAGACCCGGCCCGCCTCGATCAGCTCCCGCACCGCGAGCAAATCGGGCTTCTGCCATTCGGCGGCGGCGCGCACCCGCGCCTCGCGCATGAAGGCGGGTGCGAAGGCGAACGAGAGGCGCTCGCTGTAGAAGCCGGCGAGCACCACCTCGCCGCCGGGCGCGAGGCGGGCGATCAGCGCGTCGAGGATCGAGGCGTCGCCGCTGACGTCGTAGATGGCGCGGTAGTCGCGGCGCGCATCGTCGTCGGGGTTGAGCACCGCGTAGCCATCGGCGCCGTCCTGGCGCGCCGGGTTGAGCTCCCAGACGGTAGGCGGTGCGTAGCCGGCGGCGACCGTGAGGCGCGCCAGAAGGCGACCGAGCACGCCGTGGCCGACGATCAGGTCGGGCGGCGTGATCGATCCGCCCAGCCGCTCTTCGCCGGCCACCGCGTGATAGGCGGTGGCGGCAAGCGCCAGCAGCACGCCCTGCTCGCCGAGCGCGGCATCGATGCCGATCACGCGGGCGCCGTCGACCACGAGCCGCGATGCGGCGCCGCCGAACAGCCCGCGCACTTCGCCGAAGCAGCGCGCCCCGGGAACGAAGACATGGTCGCCGACGCGGTGGCCCGACTCCGGCCCGGCCTGGCTGACGACGCCCACCGACTCGTAGCCGGGAACGAGCGGATAGCCCATGCCGGGAAAGCTCGGCATGCGGCCGGTCCAGAGCAGCTTTTCGGTCCCGGTGCTGATGCCGCTGTGGGCGATCTCGACGACCAGGTCGTTGCCGCCTGCGGCGGTCAGTTCGAGGCGACTCAGCGCGAGATGCTCGGGACGCTCGAGGACGACGGCCAGGGTGTTCATCCCGTCGACCTCTTTGTCGGCTCGACGACCGCCATGGTCGCGGCCGTGTCGGGGGAGAAGAAGACTGCAGGAGGCCGAATCACGGTGTCATCTTAGGCTTACTGTTTGTGATGTCAATCTTGGTTTACGGTTTTGGCTTCAGGGTTTTCGCGGATGACGTGCGCGCGACGAGCAGACGGGCCTGCAGCGGCTGCGCGGTCGCGAGAGAACGGATCGCCTCGAAGCCCGCGGCGGCGAGCATCTCGGCGAGACGCACGCTCGTGCGCGGCCGACCTCGCCCCATGGCGAGAAGATAGAAGCCGAAGTACGCGTCACCCATCGCCTCGGCTCCCGGCGTCTCGGCCATGGGCTCGGCGACCACCAGCGTGCCGCCGGGCTGCAGCGCCTCGCGCACCGCGCGCAGCAAGGTCATGGCCCGCGCGTCGTCGTGATCGTGCAGCACGCGAACCAGGGTGGCGAGGTCGGCCCCACCGGGCAGGCGGTCGACCAGGAAGCTGCCCCCCGTCGCCTGCGCACGGGCCTGCAGGCCGGCAGCGATGAAGCGCCGGGTAGCCAGCGCGGCAACGGCCGGCAGGTCGAACAGCTGCAGCTCGAGCTGCGGCGCGCGCGCTGCCGCGGCGACAAGAAAGCTGCCGTCGCCGCCGCCGACATCGAGCAGGCAGCGATGCTTGCCGAGGTCGATCGCGTCGAGGATCGCGTCGGCAACCAATGGCTGCGAAGCGGACATCAGCGCCGAATACGGCGCGACTTCATCGCCGGCGGCCTGCGCCGGATCGGGCAGGCCCGCGTACGGCCAGTAGGCGGCCAATCGGCCGGGCGCGTTGCCGCGCAGCAAGGCCACCGGGTCGGCCAGGTCCGCGTAGAGAAGCGAGTGGTGCTCGATCATCGCGGCGAGGCCGGGGTTGCCGACCAGCGGTGCGCCGAGCACGCCCAGCCCGTAGCGACTGCCACTGCGGCGCTCGACGAGCTTCAAGGCGATCGCGGCGGCCAGCAGCCGTTCGGCCGCGTCGCCTTCCAGGCCGAGCCGCGAGGCCAGCGCATCGAGCTTCTGCGGCCCTTCGGCCAGCACGTCGAACAACGCGAGCCTGACGCACGCGAGCAGCACCTGCGAGTAGACGAAGCCGGCGACCAGATCGAACACCTGCGACGCCCGCTTGCGCGCGATCGCCCGCGTCGGCCGGAAGCGCGCTGCGTGACGCTGGAACGTCGGGCTGGCGAGGCAGCGATCGCGCCAGGCCAGCCATCGTTCCCGCCAAGGCCTCGACGACACGGGCAGCGGCGTTTCGGCGCGCGACAGCAGCGACATCGCGCTCGACCGGCGCGCCGCTCAGGCGGCGATGCGTTCCAGCCGCTCGGTCCAGGCCTTGGGCACGAGGCGCTCCGATTCGACCTGCACCAGCGCCCGCAGGCGGGACGCGCCCCGGCAGGCGGGAATCGCCGCGGCACAGCGCGCCACCAGTTTCTCGAAACGGCGGATCGCTTCACGCACGCCCAGCTCGCGGGCCACGCTCGGGCGGCCGAGGGCGACATCGCGTCCCGTCGGCTTGCCGATCAGGTCGGGATCGAAGGCCGCGTCGCGAATGTCATCGGCGACCTGGTAGGCCTCGCCCAACCACTCGCCGAAAGCGCGCCAGGGCTCGGGCTCCGAACCGGCCGCCTGCGCACCGGCCATCGTCGCGGCTGCGAACAGCGCGCCGGTCTTGGCCCGCTGGTAGTCCGAAAGATCGACCTGCGGCTCGCACTCCCAGGCCTGGCCGGCGACGATGCCGAACGGCATGCCGACGCCGCGCCCCAGCGTACCGAGGAGAGGCGCCAACCGGCCCGGCGATTGCGCCGCGCCCGTGCCGAGGGTCTGGAAGGCGAGGACGATCAGGGCGTCGCCGGCGAGGACCGCGATCCGCTCGCCGAAGGCGCGATGGACCGAGGGCGCGCCGCGGCGGAAAGGCGCATCGTCGAAGCACGGCAGATCGTCGTGGACCAGCGAGGCGCAGTGCAGCAGCTCGATCGCGGTGGCTGCGGCGTCGGCAAGGCGCGGATCGTCGTCGCCGCAGGCTCCGGCGACGGCAATGCAGAGCTGCGGGCGGATCCGCGCCCCGCCGGGAAAGACGGCATGCCGGATCGCCGCCGCCAGCGTCGGCGGACAGCCCTGCGCTTCGCCCGCTGCCACCGCAGCCTCCACCGCCACTGCGATTCGCGTCGTGAGTTGCAGCAAGTTGGCTCCTCGTGATGTCAATCTTTGTTGAACAATCCAGATGTCAATCAGAATAGACACATGAGCGAGCAGCGTCAATCGCCGCGAAACCCTCGCCAGGGCGCCGGGGCAGCGCGAGCGGTCATCGTCGGCGCCGGTGTCGGCGGGTTGGCCGCCGCCATCGACCTGGCCCGACGCGGCGTCGAGGTTCTCGTCCTGGAGCGCGCCGCCACGCCCGGCGGCAAGCTGCGCGAAGTGATGATCGGCGACCGCCATATCGACGCCGGCCCCACTGTCTTCACGATGCGCTGGGTCTTCGAGGAGCTGTTCGCGGACGCCGGCGTCCGCCTCGATGCGCACCTGCCGACCCGGGCGGTGGAAACGCTCGCCCGCCATGCGTGGAGCGCGTGCGAGCGGCTCGACCTGTTCGCCGACATCGACCGTTCGGTCGACGCCATCGCCGCGTTCGCCGGACCCGGCGAAGGACGTCGCTATCGCGCGTTCTGCGCCCGCGCCGCAGACGTCTACGGCACGCTGGAGCGACCGTTCCTGCGCGCTTCGCGACCGACGCCGCTCTCGCTGACGGCGCGCGCCGGCTGGCGCGGCCTTCCCGGGCTGCTGCGGATCGCGCCGTTCTCCACCCTCTGGAGCGCCCTCGGCGAGTCGTTCCGCGACCCGCGCCTGCAACAGTTGTTCGGGCGCTACGCCACCTATTGCGGCTCGTCGCCGTTCGCCGCCCCGGCGACGCTGATGCTCGTCGCCCACGTCGAGCAGCAAGGCGTCTGGCTGGTCGACGGCGGAATGCACCGCATCGCGCACGCGCTGGCCGGCCTGGCGGCCCAGCTCGGCGCGACGATCCGGCTCGGCTGCGACGTTCGCGAAGTCGTCGTCCAGGGCGGCCGCGCGACGGGGGTCCGGGTCGAAGCCGAGGACGGCGGAAGCGAGCTCATCGGCGCCGATGCCGTGATCTTCAATGGCGACGTCGCGGCGCTCGCCGGCGGGCTGCTCGGCAGCGGCGCACGCGGCGCGGTGCGAGCCACCCCCCAGGCGCAACGATCGCTTTCCGCCCTGACCTGGAACGTCGTCGGCCACGGCGACGGCTTTCCGCTGCTGCGCCACAACGTATTCTTCGGCGCGGACTATCGCGACGAGTTCGAGGCGATCTTCCAGCGCGGCCAGGTGCCCGGCGATCCGACCGTCTACGTCTGCGCGCAGGACCGGAACGACGCCGGCGCCCGGCAGAACGCCGATCCGGAACGACTGCTCTGCCTCGTCAACGCCCCCGCCAACGGCGACGCCGTGACGCTCGATCCCCAGGAGGTTTCCAGATGCCAGGAACGAATGTCGAACGTGCTGGCGCGCAGCGGATTGAAGATCCGGAGCGACCCGGCGCGGACCGTGACGACGACGCCGGCCGACTTCGCGCGGCTCTATCCGGGCAGCGGCGGGGCGCTCTACGGCCAGGCCTCGCACGGCTGGGCGGCTTCGTTCAGCCGGCCAGGGGCGCGCAGCGCGATCCCGGGGTTGTATCTCGCGGGGGGCTCGGTGCATCCGGGTCCGGGCGTGCCGATGGCGGCGCTCTCGGGTCGGCAGGCGGCGACGAGCCTGCTGGCGGATCGCGCGCGGGACCGGGCTTCGACCGCGCGATTCCCGATTCCGGCTACGCATGGTGGTACGTCGATGCCCTGAGCGACGACGGGACGCGCGGCCTGACGATCATCGCCTTCCTCGGCAGCGTCTTTTCGCCCTACTACGCGTGGGCACGACGCCGCGGCGATGCCGATCCGCTCGAGCACGCGGCCGTCAACCTCGCGCTGTACGGCAGCGACGGCAGGCACTGGGCGATGACCGAGCGCGGCGCCCGCTCGGTCGAGCGCAGTGCGACGAGCCTTCGCATCGGCCGCAGCGCGCTGTCGTGGGATGGCGCGGAGCTGTCGATCGCGCTCGACGAAGTCACCGCGCCCTGGCCCTCGCGCATCCGCGGCACCGTTCGACTGTCGGCGAGCGCGCTGCCCGACGCCGACCACGCGCTCGACCCGGCGGGCCGCCATCGCTGGCACCCGATCGCGCCTTGTGCCCGGGTCGAGGTGGACCTGGCGCAGCCTGCGAGCCGCTGGAGCGGGCACGGCTACTTCGACAGCAACCACGGCGCGCGACCGCTGGAGCGCGACTTCGCACGCTGGCACTGGTCGCGCGCCCGCTCGGCTTCGGGCCGCACGTCGGTGCTGTACGACGTGACGCGGCGCGACGGGAGCGAGCTCGGCCTGGCGCTGCGCTTCGCGCCAGGCAGCACCGCGACCCTGGCCGTGGCGGCGCCGGCTCCTCGGGCGCTGCCGCGATCGGCATGGCGCATTCAGCGGGCCACACGGAGCGACGCGGACGGGCGGGCCGAGATCGTCGCCAGCCTCGAAGACGGTCCCTTCTACGCCCGCTCGCTGCTTCGCTCGCGCCTCCACGGCGAGGAGGTCACGGCCATGCACGAGAGCCTCGATCTCGATCGCTTCGCCTCGCCCTGGGTGCAGGCGATGCTGCCGTTTCGCATGCCGCGACGACGCTAGGCGAACGTCGCGACGCCACGTGCTTCAGACCGGGCGTTCGTCGCGGGGCATGGCCTGGTCCGGCGCGGCGTCGCCGATGCCTCGCTTCTCCCGCGCTTCCCGCTCCTGGCGCTTGCGGTCGCGGCGCAACGACATCAACTCCCACACGGCCCAGCCGATCGGCACGGCGAAGCCGAGCACGACTTCAAGGACGATCAGGGGCGGTCGATCCACGCCGGCAGATCTCGCGCTTCGCTCAACGGGCGCTTCTCGCCGCGCCGAGCTGGTCCTGGCGCTCGAGGCGTTCGAACAACTGGATCAGCCAGACGACGCGCCCCCCGGCATCCTCTTGCGCGCGGCGCGGCGATGCCTTCGCCGCCGCCACCGCGGCGTCGACCAGGTAGCGCGTCGCGGCGAGCGGTGCGGCGTCGCTGCGTGGACGCGGGCGCACGCGCAGCGCAGCGCCCGCGAGCAGGGCGGCCTTGCGCCGCGGCGACACCA
The DNA here is from genome assembly GCA_031360885.1 of Burkholderiales bacterium. Lineage (GTDB taxonomy): Bacteria > Pseudomonadota > Gammaproteobacteria > Burkholderiales > Burkholderiaceae_C > Schlegelella_A. The sequence goes on from JANMCC010000132.1 coordinate 6,800, forward strand.
CGGCCCGGCGATCGACCGAGTTGCAAGCGCGGCGAGCCACCTCGCGCCCGATCTCGCGATAGAGCGACCCTGCCGCATCGATGCCGACGCGACAGCCCCATGGCAGCTCGGTCACGCCGGCTTCGGCGCGCGTGTAGAGCAGCTCGGCCTGCTCCAGCAGGCGGGCGACCGCCGCGCCGATGCACGGCTCGAAGCGCGGCGCCGCGAGCCAGGCGTCGACGTCGAGGCCGGCGTCGCGAAGCCACTCGAGCGGCAGGTAGATGCGACCGGCGCGCGCGTCCTCGCCGACGTCGCGAGCGATGTTCGAGAGCTGCATCGCCACGCCGAGATCGCAGGCGCGCGCGAGCGCCGAGGCCGACGCCGTTCCCATGACCAGGGTCATCATCGCCCCGACCGTGCCGGCGACGCGCGCGGCGTAGTCCTGCAGCTCGGCGAGCGACTCGTAGCGCCGGCCGGAGACGTCCCAGGCGAAGCCCTCGAGCAAGGCCTCGGGCAACGCGCGCGGAATCGCGAAGCGCTGCACGACCGCGGCGAAGGCCCGGTCGACGGCATCGCCACCACCCCGGCCGCCCTCGCCGCCATAGGCGATGTCGAGCCGGCGCCGCAGTCCCTGCAGGGCGGCGTCGATGCCGCCGGGCGGAGCGGCGTCGATCGCGTCGTCGGCGATGCGGCAGAACGCGTAGAGCGCGCATGCCGGGTCGCGCACCGAACGCGGCAGCAGGTGCGATGCGGCGAGGAAGGTGCGCGAGCCGTTGGCGAGCATCCGGCGGCAGGCCGCGAGATCGTCCGACGCGATGGCGCCGCCCGCCGGTGCGGACAGGTCGATCTCAGGCGCGAGCACGAACGATGAGGTCTGCATGCGGAACCACCGAGTCGAGAACGCGTGCCGAGGAGAGCACGCCGGGCAGGCCGGCGCCGGGATGGGTTCCGGCGCCGACGAGGTAGAGCCGGTCGACCTCTTCGCTGCGGTTGTGCGGCCGGAACCACGCGCTCTGCGTGAGCACCGGCTCGAGGCTGAATGCCGCGCCGCGAAACGAGGAGAGCCGGTCCTGGAAGTCCTGCGGCGTGAGCAGGCGGGAGCTGACGACTTCGTTCTTCAGGCCGGGCAGGAGCTTTTCCTCGAGCCGCGCTTCGATCGCCCGCCGATAGCTTTCGCCGGCGCTCGCCCAGTCGGTGCCGCTCTCGAGATGCGGCACCGGCGAGAGCACGTAGAACGCGTCGCAGCCGGGCGGCGCGAGCGACGGGTCGGTCGCGGTCGGCCGGTGCAGGTAGAGGCTGAAGTCCTCGGCCAGCACCTTCCTGTCGAACACGTCGCCGAGCAGCTCGCGGTAGCGCGGGCCGAGCAGGATCGTGTGATGCGCGACGTCCTCGTAGCGGCGGCGGGTGCCGAAGTACCAGACGAACAGGCTCATCGAGTAGCGGGCCCGCTCGATGCGCCGGTCGGTCCAGCGCTTGCGGTGCTCGGGCGCGAGCAGGTGCCGGTAGGTCCAGGCCGAGTCGGCGTTCGAGACCACCACGTCGGCGGCGAGCGCCTCGCCGTTTTCCAGGCGCACGCCGGTCGCCCGGCCGGCCTCGACGGTGATCTGCGCCACGCCGGCGCTGCAGCGGACCGTGCCGCCCTGCCCTTCGATCAGCCCGACCAGCCCGGTTACCAGGCTGCCGGTGCCGCCCATCGGAAAGTGGATGCCCCAGCGGCGCTCGAGGAAGGCGATCAGGCAATAGACGGAGGTCGTCGCGAACGGATTGCCGCCGATCAGCAGCGACTGGAACGTGAGCACGACGCGCAGCCGCGGGTCGCGCACGTGCTTGCAGGCGAGCGACCAGACCGTGCGATAGCCTTCGAGGCGCAGCAGGTCGGGCGCGACCTTGACCATGTCGGTCCAGGAGTCGAAGGGCTTGTCGCCGAGCTCCTCGAAGCCGACCCGGAAGATCGCCTCGCTGGCTTCGAGAAAGCGCTCGTAGCCGGCGACATCGTCCGGCGCGATGCGTTGCACCTCGGCGCGCATCGCCGCGGCGTCGCCGCTGTACTCGAACCGCTCGCCGTCGTCGAAGACGATGCGGTAGAACGGCGCGACCGGGCGCAGGTCGACGTCGTCGGCAAGGCGCCGTCCTGCCAGCGCCCACAGCTCCTCGAACAGGAACGGCGCGGTGATGACGGTCGGCCCGGCGTCGAAGGTGAAGCCGTCCTGGCGGTGGACGTAGGCGCGTCCGCCCGGCGCATCGAGCTTCTCGAGGACGCTGACCCGGTAGCCGCGCGCGCCGAGGCGCACCGCCGCGGCCAGGCCGCCGAAGCCGCTGCCGATGACGATGGCATGCGGCCGCTCGTCGGTTGGCCCGACTCTCGGCTGCGACCGCTCGACCGTCAACATTGCCTGATCCTAGGAGTGTCAGATCATTCTGACAACCCCGGGCATCCGCTCGGTGCCCAGGGACTGCTGACGGGCCCTAGTGGTGCTGGGCGCGGCGGATGTCCATCAGGCGAAGGATCAGCGGCGTGAGGATCAGCTGCATCGCCAGGTCCATGCGTGCGCCGGGCACGACGATGGTGTTGGCGCGCGACATGTATGACTGGTCGATCATCGCCAGCAGGTACGAGAAGTCGATGCCGCGCGGGTTGCGGAAGCGGACGACGACGACGCTCTCCCCCGCGGTAGGAATGTCGCGGGCGATGAACGGGTCGGAGGTGTCGACGATGGGCACGCGCTGGAAGTTGATGTCGGTCTCGCCGAACTGCGGGCAGATGTAGTGCACGTAGTCGTGCATGCGGCGCAGGATGGTGTCGGTCACGCCTTCCTTCGAGTGGCCGCGGTGCCGGGTGTCGCGATGGATCTTCTGGATCCATTCGAGGTTGATGATGGGCACCACGCCGAGCTTCAGGTCGACGTGGCGGACCAGGTCGATGTCGCCGGTCTTCACGCAGCCGTGCAGGCCTTCGTAGAACAGCAGGTCGGTGTCGGCCCGGGTCTGCTGCCAGGGCGTGAAGGTGCCGGGCGCCTGCTTCCAGGGCGCCGCCTCCTCGTCGCTGTGCAGGTACAGGCGCGACTCGCAGCGCCCGCTCTCGCCGTAGGTGCGGAACTGCTGCTCGAGCACGCCCCACTCGTTCGCCTCCGGTCCGAAGTGGCTCATCGGCCGGCCGTCGCGATCGGCGGCGGCGATGAGCTCCTTCATCTCCTTGCGCGGATAGCGATGGAAGGCGTCGCCCTCGATCACCGCGGCGGAGATGCCTTCGCGGCGGAAGATGTTCTCGAACACGCGCTTGACCGTCGTCGTGCCGGCGCCGCTCGAGCCGGTGACGGCGATGATGGGATGCTTCTTCGACATGCGGGTCTCCGGTCGCGCTCAGCCCGCGGGCGGGACGAACAGCGAGCGCTCCTTGAACAGCGGCCAGTGCGTGTTCTCGTGCGGGTCGGCGTGGTAGCGGACGATCCGCTCGACCTCGCTTGTCGAGCCGAGGATCACCGGCACCTTCTGGTGCAGCGTGTCGGGCACGATGTCGAGCAGGGCCTGCGTGCCGGTCACCGCCGCGCCGCACGCCTGCTCCACGAGAAAGGCCATAGGCGCGGCCTCGTACATCAGGCGCAGCCGCCCGGGCTTCTTCGGCTCCTTGTTGTCGCGCGGGCACATGAAGACGCCGCCGCGGCTGAAGATCCGGTGCACCTCGGCGACCAGGCTGGCGACCCAGCGCATGTTGAAGTCGGCGGCGCGCGGGCCTTCGGTGCCGGCCAGGCACTCGGCGACGTAGCGCTGCACCGGCTTTTCCCAGAAGCGCTGGTTCGAGGCGTTGATCGCGAACTCGCGCGTCTGCTCGGGAATGCGCAGCTCGGCGCTCGTGAGCTGCCACACCCGCTCGCGCCGATCGAGGGTGAACGCGGCGACGCCGTTGCCGCACGACAGCACCAGCAGCGTCGCCGGTCCGTACACCGCATAGCCCGCGGCCACCTGGCGCCGGCCGGGCTGGAGAAATCCCGCCTCGCCGGGCGGAGTGCCGCGAAACGGATGCTTCAGCACCGAGAAGATCGTGCCGACGCTGACGTTCGCCTCGATGTTCGAGGAGCCGTCGAGCGGGTCGAACACGACCAGGTACTCGCCCTGCTCGCCATGGCCCGGCGAGAGCGTGGGCAGCTCCTGCTCCTGGCTCGCCCAGCCCGCCACATGGTGCGAGACCGCCAGCGTGCCGGCGATGCAGCGATCGGCGAAGACGTCGAGCTTGTGCTGCGCCTCGCCGTGCGTGTTGTGGCCCTCGCCCCTGCCGTGCAGGCGCGCGAGCGGCCCGAGCGAGACCGCGGTCGAGATCTCCTGGCAGGCCAGCGCCAGCGCGGAGATCACGTCGCCGAGCGCGGCCGGCTGGTCGTCGAGCCACTCTGCGAGGCGAATGGTCACGGATTGGCCTCCGCTGCTGCCGGCCTGGCGGCGAACAGGCGGCTGGCGCGGATGTCCTGGGGCGCGATCGTCGTCAGCTCCTCCCGGGTCAGCGCCCGCTCGCGCTCGGCGAACAGGCGGCTCGCCTGGCGAAGGCGCGCCCGGTCGAGCGCGTTGCGCACGCTGCGCGCGTTGGCGAAGTGCGGCTGGCCGAGGCGCCGGTGCAGGTACTCGGCGAAGGCGTCGCGCGCGTCCGGGCCGAAGCGATAGCTGCGCGCGTCGAGCATCCGGTCGGCGATCTGCAGCAGCTCGGGCTCGTCGTAGTCGGGGAACTCCAGGTGGTGGGCGATGCGCGAGCTGAGGCCCGCGTTCGACTTGAAGAAGGTCTCCATCCGCGAGCCGTAGCCGGCGAAGATCACGACCAGGTCGTCGCGCTGGTTCTCCATCGTCTGCAGCAGGATCTCGATCGCTTCCTGGCCGTAGTCGCGCTCGTTCTCCGGGCGGTAGAGGTAGTAGGCCTCGTCGATGAAGAGCACCCCGCCCATGGCGCGCTTGAGCACCTCGCGGGTCTTGGGCGCGGTGTGGCCGATGTACTGGCCGACCAGGTCGTCGCGCGTCACCGCCACCAGGTGGCCTTTGCGGACATAGCCGAGGCCGTGCAGGATCTTCGCCATCCGCATCGCCACGGAAGTCTTGCCCGTCCCCGGGTTGCCGGTGAAGCTCATGTGCAGCGACGGGTTCTCGGCCGAAAGGCCGAGGTCGGCACGCAACTTGTCGATCACGAGCAGCGCGGCGATGTCGCGAATCCGCGCCTTGACCGGCGCCAGGCCGACGAGGTCGCTGTCGAGCTCGCCGAGGATCACCTCGACCTGGCTCTCGGCCAGGACCTCGGCGACGGTCCGCGGGGCGGCGGTCGCGCTCACTCGTAGCGCTCGCCTTCCGGACGATCGGTCGCGTACGAGGAAATGCGATAGCGGATGTTGCGTCCCTCCACCTCCGTGCGCGCAAGCCCGAAGCCCGGCTCGCGCTTCGGCCGGTTGACGAGGTACGACATGCGCGGCGTCTCCCAGCCCCGTGTCGCGTCGAACGCGGTGACGCGCACGTAGTGGTGGGGAAAGGTCTTCCGGCATTCGCCGATGTGCATCACGATCGACGCGGCGTCGCGCAGGTCGAACATCGGGTTGCCGAACATCTCCCAGTAGGTGTTCCTCGGATGCGGGTCGTCGGTGTACTCGATGCCGATCGCCCAGCCCTTGCCGAGGGCGTAGTCGACCTGGGCCGCGATCTGCGCATCGCTCAGGTCGGGCAGGAAGGAGAACTGGCCCTGCGTCAGGCGCTGGCCGGTGTTGGTCATCATGGTCGGCGGCTCCTCAGGCGGACACGGTCGCGGTGGGAAGGAAGTCGGCGGTGTCGGTCGATTCGTAGTTGAAGCTGACCTCGCCCCAGGTGTCGAGCGCCTGCTTCAGCGGCGTGCACCAGCGGGCGGCGTCCTGCAGGATCCGCGGCCCTTCGTTCCAGATGTCTCGCCCCTCGTTGCGGGCAAGGATCATCGCCTCGAGCGCGACGCGGTTGGCGGTGGCGCCGGCCTGGATGCCCTGCGGGTGGCCGATCGTGCCGCCGCCGAACTGCAGCACCACGTCTTCGCCGAGGTAGTGGATGAGCTGGTGCATCTGCCCGGCGTGGATGCCGCCCGAGGCGACCGGCATCACCTTCAGCAGCGAGCCCCAGTCCTGCTCGAAGAACAGGCCGTGCTCGAGGTTCTGTGCAGTGTGCGGCTCGCGCAGCGTGTCGTAGAAGCCGGCGATCATGAGCGGGTCGCCTTCGAGCTTGCCGACCACCGTGCCGGCGTGGATGTGGTCCACGCCCGCCATCCGCATCCACTTGCAGATGACGCGGAAGTTCATGCCGTGGTTCTTCTGCCGCGAATAGGTGGAGTTCCCGGCGCGGTGCAGGTGCAGGATCATGTCGTTGCGGCGTGCCCACTTCGCCATCGACTGGATCGCGGTGTAGCCGATCACCAGGTCGATCATCACGATGCACGAGCCGAGCGACTTGGCGAACTCGGCGCGCTCGACCATGTCTTCCATGGTTCCTGCGGTCACGTTCAGGTAGTGGCCCTTGATCTCGCCGGTGGCCGCGGTGGCGCGGTTCACCGCCTCCATGCAGTAGAGGAAGCGGTCGCGCCAGTGCATGAAAGGCTGCGAGTTGATGTTCTCGTCGTCCTTCATGAAGTCGAGGCCGCCCTTCAGGCCCTCGTAGACCACGCGCCCGTAGTTGCGGCCCGAGAGCCCGAGCTTGGGCTTGGTCGTGGCGCCGAGCAGCGGCCGGCCGAACTTGTCGAGCCGCTCGCGCTCGACCACGATGCCGGTCGCCGGCCCCTGGAAGGTCTTCAGGTAGGCGACCGGGATCCGCATGTCCTCCAGGCGCAGCGCCTTCACCGCCTTGAAGCCGAACACGTTGCCGATGATCGAGGCGGTGAGGTTGGCGATCGAGCCGGGCTCGAACAGGTCCAGGTCGTAGGCGATCCAGGTGAAGAACTGCGCTTCGGTCTTCGTGCCGGGGCCGGTGTTCGGGACCGGGTCGACGCGGTAGGCCTTGGCACGGTACAGCTCGCAGGCGGTGAGGCGGTCGGTCCACACGACCGTCCAGGTGGCCGTCGACGACTCGCCGGCCACCGCCGCCGCGCACTCCTCCGCGTCCACGCCTTCCTGCGGCGTGATCCGGAACAGGGCGATGACGTCGGTGTCCTTCGGCTCGTAGTCGGGCTGCCAGTAGCCCATCTGCTTGTAGCGCAGCACGCCGGCCGAGTAGCGCTTCCTGGCGTCGGTGATGACGGCGTCTTCGACGGGTTTGTTCACTGCGCTGCGCTCCGGCGGGGTCGGGAGCGATCGAATGTAGAAGTCGGCTTTCTCGAGGTAAATTCAAACTTGCTTGCGCTTCGATTAAGAATTGCTTAATGAAGAACATCACCTTCCGCCAGCTCCGCGTCTTCTCGGAAGTGGCCCGGCGCCTGAGCTTCGTCCGTGCGGCCGAAGCCCTGCACCTGACGCCGCCCGCGGTGACGATGCAGGTCAAGGAGCTCGAATCCGCACTCGGCCTGCCGCTCTTCGACCGGCGCGGCCGGGCCATTTCGCTGACGACGACCGGCGAGTACTTCCTGGTCTACGCCAAGCGACTGCTGGCGACGCTGAAGGACGCCGAGGACGCGATGGCGCGCCTGCGCCGGGTCGAGGGCGGCAGGCTCGACGTCGGCCTCGTCAGCACCGCCAAGTACTTCGTGCCGCGCCTGCTGGCGCAGTTCTGCGAGGAGCACCCGAGCGTCGAGGTGCGCCTGCAGGTGAGCGGCAACCGCGAGCAATTGCTGGCGCTGCTGCACGAAGGCGAGATCGACCTGGCGGTGATGGGCCGGCCGCCGAAGGAAATGGCGACGCGCAGCGAGCCGTTCGCCGCCCACCCGCTCGTCTTCGTGGCCCCGGTCGGCCACCGCCTGCTCGGTCGCGAGACGCTGCCCGTGGCGCTGCTCGCCGACCTGCCCTTCATCGTCCGCGAGCCCGGCTCGGGGACCCGCAGGGCGATGGAAGACTTCTTCGAGGCGCAGGGCTTCAGGCCGCGCATCGCCATGGAGATGTCGAGCAACGAGACGATCAAGCAGGCGGTGATGGCCGGCCTCGGCCTGAGCTTTCTCTCGCTCCACACGCTGGGGCTGGAATTGCGAAGCGGCCTGATCGCGCGCCTGGAGGTCGAGGGCACGCCGATCGTCAAGACCTGGAACCTGGTGCACCTGCTGTCCAAGGTGCTCTCGCCCGCCGCCGAGGCGTTCCGCTACGCGATGCTCGAAAACGGCGAGGCCTACCTGCGCGCCCACGACGCGGCGTTGATCGAAGGCTCAGGCGGCAGCTGAGGCCCGGCCGAGGAACGCGAAGATCCGCTCGGCCACGAGCTGCGGGGCCTCCTCGTGCGCCAGGTGGCCGAGGCCCGGCAGGCGTTCGACTTCGGCGTGCGGCAGCAGCGCCGCAACGCGAGAGGCCTGCTGCGGCGACACGGTCAGGTCGTTCTCGCCCACCAGCAGCAGCACCAGCGCCGCGAGGCGGCGCAGCTCGCGCGGCAGGTCGTCGAGGTCCCAGCTCGCCATCATCGCCAAGGCACCGGCGACATGACCGGCGCTCTGCACCAGCTGCGTGTAGAGCGCGGTGCCGCGGGCGTCGAGCGTCGAGCCGGTCGACGCCAGCAGGCGACCGACCGCCCGCGGATCGCGCGCCCGAACCGCGGCAAGGCGGGCCGCGAGCGAAGTCGATGCAAGGAATTTCGCCGCCGGCGAGAACACGCGCAGCGCGCCGGCAAACGGCAGGAAAGCGCCGTTCAGGCTGACCAGGGCCCGCGGCGCGAGCCCACCGTCGAGGCTCATCCGGGCCGCGATCGCGGCGCCGGCGGAGTGGCCGATCACGAACTCCGGCCCGACACCGAGCACCTTCAGCAGCCCGGCGACGAGCCTGCCCATGCCGGGCAGCGACATCCCGTCGCCGAAGGCCTTCGAGGTGAATCCGTGCCCAGGCAGGTCGGGCGCGATCACCGTGAAGCGCTCGCCGAGCAGCGGCAGCAGGTCGCGCCACGAATGGGAGGAGGCGCCGGTGCCGTGCAGCAGCAGGACGGCCGGTCCCTGGCCGCGCGTCTGCACGTGCCAGCGCAGCCCGCCGGCGGCGACGAAACGGCTCGCCTCGCGGTTCGGCCACGCCGCGCCGTCGCGTTCCCACTCCAGCCCGGCGGGCATGGCGACCTCAGCGCCTGCGCTCGCCCGGCAGCGCGGCGCTTCGCACGGCGGCAGACAGCGAGGCGGCCTCGGCATGAGGCAACGGCAGGTAGCGGGCGTCCATCTCGGCGGCCAGCTCGCGCGCCAGCGGATGCGGCTGCGTCGAGGTGTCGATGAAGAGCGCGACGACGCCCTCCTCGCGCAGGGTCCGCGCGGCGCCGCGGGCCTCGGCCTCGGCGCGCGGCCGGCCGGGGCTGCCGTCGCGCGCGACGTTGGCCCGGCCATCGCTCAGCACGACGACGACCGGCGTCTCTCCGCGGCGGCGCAGGGCGATGGCCAGCTCGCGCGCCGCGTCGATGCCGGCGGCCAGCGGCGTTCCGCCACCGCCGGGCAGCTCGGCCAGCGAGCGCTTCGCGCGCACCAGCGAGCGCGTCGGCGGCAACAGCAGCTCCGCGTCGCGGCCGCGAAAGCCGATGACCGCGACGCTGTCGCGGCGCACGTAGCACTCGGCCAGCAGCAGCTCGACCGCGCCCTTCGCCTCGGCCAGCCGATGCAGTGCCGACGAACCGGAGGCGTCGACCGCGAACACGGTGGTGGTGCGCCCGCGCTGCTTGAAGCGGCCGACGTGAAAGTCTTCGGCGCGGATGCGCAACGGCGATGCGCCGGCGCCTGCCGTCGCCGCGCCGCTCTCGCGGCCGCGCAGCTTCTGCCAGGGCACCGCCGCGCGCAGCGTTGCGATCACGTCGAGGCGCGCGCCGCCGCGTGGCCGCTCGCGACGAACCCCCGCCGGACGACCGCGGCTGCGGCTCTTCTGCAAGGCACCCGCCCGGCCCGCCGCGAGTCGCGTCATGCCCCGCGCATCGAGCGCGGTGAGTCTGGCCAGCAAGCCGGCCGGAATGGCGGCGGCGGCGGCAGCGAGCACGCGATCGTCGAGCGCTTCGGCGGCAGGCTCGGCCGGTCCCGGCGGGTCGGCGGCCTCTTCCGCCGGCGTGTCGGGCGCCGCGTCGCCCGACCCTTCGGAGCCGTCATCCGAACGATCGCCGTCGTCCGATTCGTCCGCCTGATCCTCGTTGTCCTGCGGTGGCGCCGGCAGGCGCGTGGCGCGGGGGCCGAGAACGAGCCGGGCGGCCAGGGTCGCGTCTTCGTCCGCGACGCTCGTGCGGCCGGCCGAGGCGGCGGCCAACCGGGCCACGCGCAGCGCGAACACGCAGGCCCGGATCGACATCACGCCGAGCGCCTGCGCCGCGGCGCACAGGGCTTCGGCCACCGGCGCTTCGGCGATGACCCGCGGATAGAGCGCCCGCGCCGCAGCGATGCCGGCCTGCGTCGGCTCGTCGCGCGGGCGCTCGAGCTCGCGCCAGGCGATGGCCCGCAGGTCGACGTGGAAGGCACAGCGGTCGAGCAGGACCTCGCTGACCGGCGCATCGTCTTCGGCGCTCTCGTCGAGCGCGAGCACGCCGAAGCGGGCGGGTTCGCGCAGGGCGATCCCGTCCCGGGCGCAGACGACCTCGCCCTGGTCGAGCGCCGCCGCCAGGTGGGCGATCGTCGCCCGCGCTGTACGCTCGGCCATCGCCAGGAGCACGACCCCGCCGTCGGATTCGGCCAGCACGCCGCGCTGCGCGACCGGCCGACCGCCCTGCAAGGTCGCGGCGAGGTCGATGCCGCCGAGCAGACGCTCTTCGTCGACGTGCACCGGAACCGGTCGCCACGGCGTCCCCGCCGGCAGCGACGCGCGCAGGTCGGCAAGCCAGCGATCGCGCACCGGTCCGGCGGCCGCGCGCACGACGATCCCGCCGAGCACCGCCGGATCGATCGCGAACAGCCGCGCCGCGAGCCACGCCGCGGCCGCGGCGTCGGCGGCCGGGGTGGCGGGCGAATCGACGGCAGGGGTCATGGCGGCCGGCGTGCGGGCCTCGGATCGGCCCGGCTCAGGCCGGGAACAGCTCGGCCACCGCGCGCTCGACGCGAACGGTCGAGCCGGCGTCGTCCAGGACGTTGCGGCGCAGGCGATGGCGCAGCGCCGGAGCGGCGACGCGCTTGAGATGGGCGTCGCCGACGACGGCGTCGCCGTCGAGCGCGGCGACGGCGCGGGCCGCGCGCATCAGCGTCAGCTCGCCGCGCAGGCCGTCGGTGCCGAGCGCCATGCACAGGCGGGCGCCGCGTTCGAGCACCGCGTCCGGAACGACGACCGTGGCGATGCGCGCACGCGCCGCGACGATGCGCCGGCGGACCCGCTCGTCCTCCCGGTGCCAGTGCGCGACGAAGGCTTCGCCGTCGCGCTCGAAGGCTTCGCGCCGCTTGACCACCTCGATCCGCGAGGCCAGGTCGGCGGGCGTGGTCACCTCTACCGACAGGCCGAAGCGGTCGAGCAGCTGCGGCCGCAGCTCGCCTTCCTCGGGATTGCCGCTGCCGACCAGGACGAAGCGCGCCGGATGGCGAACGCTCAGGCCCTCGCGCTCGACCACGTTCTCGCCGGAAGCCGCCACGTCGATCAGCAGATCGACCAGATGATCTTCGAGCAGGTTGACTTCATCGACATAGAGAAAGCCGCGGTTGGCTCGCGCCAGCAGTCCCGGCTCGAACGACTTGACGCCGTGCGAGAGCGCGCGCTCGAGATCGAGGGCGCCGACCACGCGGTCCTCGGTGGCGCCGAGCGGCAGGTCGACCACCGGCACCGGGACCAGCCGCGACTTCGCCGCCGCGCCGACCTTGGCGCAGAAGCTGCACGAAGCCGCCACCGCCGCGGGGTCGCAGCCGTACGGGCAGCCGACAACCACCCGCATCTTCGGCAGCAGCGCCGCCAGCGCCCGTACCGCGGTCGACTTGCCGGTGCCGCGATCACCGAAGACGAGAACGCCGCCGACCGACGCATCGACGGCGGCGACCAGGATGGCCAGCTTCATCTCGTCCTGGCCGACGATGGCCGAGAACGGGAAGGCGAGTCGCATGCGCAAGCGAGGCGATGCCGAAGTGCGGCCGCCGTCCTAGCCGACCTTCTTCGCGTAGGCGCTGCACCAGCCCTTGGCCGCGACCTGCTTGCCGCCGTAGAGCGGGCACGGCGCCATCGGGCTGCCGGCCTTGCCCTGATAGAACTGGCAGTTCGAACACGCTTGCGCCGCGGTGTACGCGGGGTACTTCGCCTTGTTGACCCGGGCCGCGTCGGCTACGTAGCCGAGCGCCACCGCCTGCGGATCCTTTTCGTCGAGCACCGGCGCGTCGGCCAGGGCCTCGCGCGCGGCCAGGAGCGCGGCGCCCCCGAGGACGGTCAGGCGAATGAAGAGACGGCGAGAGTTCATGGTTTCCTCGTAGGGGGGCACAGGTCGTGGCAACTTCACGGTCCCTGTGGCCGATCGGTTGACACGGACACTGTAAACCCGTTGAGACACGGACGCTTCGGCCGATGTTGCCGGAGATCGTGTCGCCCATGCCCTGCGCTGGCCGAACTCGAGCCGCAGCGACGCGAGATGACCGGTGGGGTCCGAATCAGCCTTCGCCGGACGGTTCTGGAGCGACCACCCCTTGACCTCGATGTCGGATCACCCCTTCGAAGCCATCGGCTGCCTGGAGCGATCCTTGGTCGCGAGGCCGCGAAACACCTTGCCTTCGATCTTCGCGCCTTCGGGCACGATGCTTCCTCTCAAGCGGCCAGGGCCGCCAGGTCGAGAACGTAGGACCTGCCCAGCCAGAGGGCGCAGTCTCGATGGTCGCGCAATTCGTCGCCGGTGTTCGGATGGACGAACACGTCGAGGGCGCCGTGGTTCAGCGCGAGCCAGCCGACGACCTGGGGAAAGCTGGCTGCCGGGAAGGCCAACTGGTAGCTCCACAGCGGTTGCGGACCGACTGGTTTCTCGTGGAAGCGCCCCATCTCCATTCGACCGGCCAGCTCCGTTTCGATGGTTTCGCGCAGCGCCCACGCCGCCTCCCGGCTCGACGCATCGAAGTACACGTGAGCGTGCCAGCTCGCGATGATGGAAGTGCTCAGGGATTGCATGTTCACTCGTTCCTCGCAGGAATCAGGTCGAACGCGGCCGGTAGGTCGAAGCGAACCGCTGCTCGAGATACTCGCGTGCACTGATGGGTGCATGACGGGGCGGCTCTCCCTCGGCCACGCAGGAAGGGATCGCGCTCACGATGGCATCGGGATTGGGATCGACGAACATCGCGATCGAATAGCGCTCCGCGGCGGGCTCGAGCACGCGGTGCGGGGTCGACACGTAGATGTCGTTGGTCCAGCGCATCAGGCAGTCGCCGATGTTGCAGGTGAAGGCGCCGGCCGGCGCCGGTGCGTCGACCCACGTGCCGTCGCGCTGCCGCAGCTGCAGGCCGGCCACGCCATCGCCGGCCAGCAGCGTCACGTTGCCGTAGTCGGTATGCGTGCCGGCGCCGAGCTGTCCGGGCGGCGCATTCGTGGGCGCCACCGGGTAGTGCAGCAGGCGCAAGGTCGCCTGCGGGCGGTCGAGCTTGTCGCGAAAGAAGTTCTCATCGAGACCCAGGTCGAGGGCGAAGGCCGAATGCAGCCGGCGTCCGACCTCGAGCAGTGCGTCGAAATAGCGCTGCACGACCGACCGGAAGCCCGGCAGGTCCGGCCAGACGTTGGGAGGGCGGTCGCGCCCGCCGGTCCAGATCAGGTTGAAGGCTTCCTTGCGGTCGGCTCCGCTCTTCTCGTCGAGGGCCTCGACGCCCGTGCCCACGTAGCCGCGATTGCTTCCAAGCTTGGCGATCGCCATCGCCGCCTTGACATCGGACGGTTGGGCGAAGAAGGCCGCGCTGGCGGCGAACGCGTCGGCGACCAGCGCCGGCGCGACGCCGTGGCCGGTGATCATGAAGAATCCGACCTCGCGGCAAGCGCCACCGACGCGGGCCGCCACGCGGCGCCGGGCGGCGAGGTCATCGGACCCCAGGTCCGCGATGTCGATGATCGGAAGGCTCTGCACGGAGTCCCGAGCTTGCATCATCCCGCGACGCGTGGATAGGTGCGCGGCGGCGCTGCGTGGCGCAGAATCCGGGCGGGTCGGGCTTCGCCCCGGGGGAACTCAGAACGTGATCGATCTCTTCGAGCGGTGGGAGCGGGTCTGGCACCAGGGCGAGTACGACCTGATCCCGGGTTGCATCGGACAGCTCTACCTGCGGCACGACGAAGCGGGCAACCGCACGGTCACGCCGGAGTCCTACGCCGCGGAGATCGCCATCGCCCGGACCGAGCGGCCGAACACCCGTTACGTCGTCTACGAGCACACCTTTGCCGGCAACCGGGCCTGGTTTCGCTTCACCCTCAAGTGGACCCACCCGGGCACCGGCGAAACGCGCACGCGCGCGGGCATGCAGCTCTATCGAATCGAGGCCGGCAAGCTGGCCGAGACCTGGATGACGCTGCTCAACGTGGGCTCCACCTGGCCCGACAGGTTCGCGCAGGAGCACTGGACCAGCGAGACGGCCGCGGTCGCGGGATAGGTCCCGCGGTTCGGGGGGCGGCCCTCGTCTTCGCCTGGTTGCGCTTGTTCCATGCTTCCGGTATTCTTGAAAGATGGAACAAGCAGACGTCGTGCGATCCCTGGCGGCACTCGCCCACCCGGTACGACTGCAGGTGTTCCGCGCCCTGGTCGTGGCCGGGCAGAACGGCATGACGCCGGGCACCATGGCCGAAGGCCTGGCGATACCCGCCAACACCCTCTCCTTCCACTTGAAGGAGCTCGGCCACGCCGGCCTGGTCACCCAGGAACGAGCCAGCCGCAACATCATCTACCGCGCCGCGTACGACCGCATGAACGCCGTGCTCGGCTACCTCACCGAGAACTGTTGCCAGGGGGCGCAGTGCTCCGTTTCAGAGTCGGCGGCGTCCTGCTGCTGAGCCATCCCGGGAAGAGACCACCATGAAGCGATTTCACGTGCACGCCCACGTCGATGACCTGCAGGCCAGCGTCGCGTTCTACTCGAAGATGTTCGCGGCCGAGCCGGCGCGGCTCGAGGCCGACTATGCCAAGTGGATGCTCGAGGATCCGCGCATCAATTTCGCCATCTCCACGCGAGGCGGCAAACCCGGCGTCGACCACCTCGGCATCCAGACCGACACGGACGAGGAGCTGGCGAAGCTGAACTGGGAGCACTTCCCTACGCTGGCGAGCATCCCGGTCTTCAGCGAGACGGCGAAGACGGAAGGGAGCGCCCAAGCCGCCGCCTGCTGCTGAGGCGACACATGTCCGGACAGACCCGCAACGTCCTCTTCATCTGCACCGGCAACTCGGCGCGATCGATCCTGGCGGAGGCCTTGCTGAACAACGCCGCCGAGGGACGCTTTCGCGCCTATTCGGCCGGCAGCCACCCGACCGGCACCGTCAACCCGGGCGCGCTCGATGCGCTCGGTTCCCTGGGCATCCCGGCAACCGGCGCGCGCAGCAAGAACTGGGACGAGTTCGCCGCGCCGGACGCGCCGCCGATGGATTTCATCTTCACCGTCTGCGACAGCGCCGCCGGCGAGGTCTGCCCCGTCTGGCCGGGTCATCCCATGACAGCGCACTGGGGCTTGCCGGACCCCGCGGCCGTGAGCGGCACGCCGGAGGAGGTGCGACTCGCCTTCCGTGATGCCGCCGTCACGTTGAAGCGCCGCATCGACCTGATGCTCGCCCTGCCCTTGTCGACCCTCGATGCCATGGCGACACAACACGAGCTTCGCGGCATTGGCCAGCGCTGAAGCGGCCGCATCGGCCGATCCGGCCGAGGCATTGCGGCGTGCCGCCGCCGAGGCGCTGGGAACGCTGCTGCTCCTGACCGTCGTGATCGGCTCGGGAATCATGGGCGAGCGCCTCGCTGGCGGCAACGCGGCCCTCGCGCTGCTCGCGAACACCGCCGCCACGGCAGCCGGGCTCTACGTGCTGATCGAGGTGTTCGGCCCGATCAGCGGAGCGCACTTCAATCCGGTCGTCTCGCTCGTGTCCACGGTTCGGGGGGATCTCTCCCGGTCCTTGCTCCTGCCCTACGTGGCAGCGCAGCTGGCCGGAGCCGTGCTCGGCGCCTGGCTCGCACACGCGATGTTCGACCTGGCGATCCTCCAGTTTTCCGCGAAGGTGCGAACCGGCCCCGGGCAATGGCTCGCGGAAGCAGTCGCGACCTTCGGCCTGATCCTCGTGATTCTTCGTGTTCCTTCCGGCCGGGTCGCCGCAGCGGTCGCCCTGTACATCGGCGCGGCCTACTGGTTCACGGCGTCGACGTCGTTCGCGAATCCCGCCGCGGCGCTGGGGCGGATGTTCACGGACACGTTCGCGGGCATCGCCCCTGCGAACGTTCCCGGATTCGTGCTTTCCGAGATCGCCGGGGGCGCCCTCGCCTTGCTCGTTGCGCGCTGTTTCGCTCGACGGGAGTAGGACGCCCCGCGTCAACCGACCTGGTCCCTTTCGGCGGGCGCCTTCGCGGGCCCGAGCGCCGGTGCGGGCAGCACGCCGCCGCACGGCCCGCGGCCTGATGCCGGGTCGTGCGAACCGTTCGAAGCGAGCGCGAAGTCGAAAGTGCTAGGCCGGGTGGTTGTGCCCGGCTAGAGTCCGGCCTCATGCCGGACCAGGGGCTCATGGGCGACGCCGACAGGCTCTTCGATGTGGCGATCGTCGGCGGCGGCCTGGCCGGTGTCGTGGCCCTGGCGTACGCGCGCCGGGCCGGCCTCGACGGGGTCGTGCTCGAGAGGCAAGGCCGAGTCGGCGGGCTGTGGCGCGACCTTCCGGCCTGGCAAGACATCCAGATCAGCCCGGCCGACTGGGCGCTGGGCGACTTGCCGCTGCGCGGCGCGACGCAGCCGCACATCCTCGCCAACATCGAAGCCTGGGTAGAGAAGTTAAGCCTGGCCGACGGCATCCGGCTGAATGCGCCGGTGCTGCAGGCCCGCGCTGGCGATTCGGGCTGGGAGCTGGCGACGCCGCAAGGGCGCGTGCGCGCGCGGCATCTCGTCGCCGCGACCGGCGCGCACAACACGCCGCTGGTTCCGCAGGTCGCGCGCGCGAGCAGCGAGGTGCGCGAGTTTCACTCGAGCGCGCTCGGCGACCCGGCCGTGCTCACGGGTCGCGACGTCGTCGTCGTCGGCGGCGGCGCCTCGGCCTTCGACCTGCTCGAGCTGTGCCTGCAGCACGGGGCGCGCCGCATCGTCTGGGTCTATCGCGGACTGCGCTGGTTCACGCCCACGCGCAAGCCAAAGCACATCGCCGGCAGCGTGCGCGGCTTCGCGCGCATGCAGGCCAGCGGCATGACGGCCGAACAGCAGAGCGCCGCCATCGGCGCCGACCTGCGCTCGCGCTACGATAAGTTCGGCATCGTCGAGATCATGCCCGCCCACGACTTCGACGTGCGGCGCGACCAGCTCATTCCCGGACGCGCCGGCATGCTGGAACACTTCGCGCGCATCGAGCGCCACCCCGGCAGCGTCGAAGGCCTGGACGGTCGCACGGTCACCCTGTCGAACGGTCATCGGGTCGAGGCGGACCTGCTGCTTTGGGGGACCGGCTACGCCGTCGACCTGTCGTACTTCGAATCGCCCGCGATCGGCTCGATCCGCACCCTCGGCGCCCTGGCCGCGCGATGCGGCTGCATCTTCCGCAGCCTCGATGCCGCCAATCTCTATTTCCCGAGCGTCGGCCTGGACGGCATCGGCGCCGCGCCATGGGCGTATTCACTTCTGTGCCGCTCGATCATGTCGCACATCGCGGGCACAGCGCGGCTCGACGATCAGGTGCTCGGCCACAACGTCAATCACTTCGACATCGTCGACTACCTGGCGCCGCGCGATCCGGCCAGCTATCCCGAGCCGGCCTGGCGAACGCACTATCGCGATATCGCGCTGAACACGCCGGACGAGCAGCCTTACCCGATCCCGTGAGGCGGGGCCCTGCCGCCGATCCGACAGGCGCGCGCCCCGCTGCAGCGAGCTGGCGCAGCAGCGGTGCGGTGGCGGCCATGTCAGCGGTACCTGGCGAGTTCCATCTTGCCGATCTGGTTGCGGTGCACTTCGTCGGGTCCGTCGGCCAGCCGCAGCAGGCGCGCGGTCGCATAGGCCGACGCCAGGCCGACGTCGTTGTTCGTGCCGCCACCACCATAGGCCTGGATCGCCCAGTCGATCACCTTGCAGGCCATGTTCGGCACCGCGACCTTGATCATCGCGATCTCGCCCTTGGCGACCTTGTTGCCGACCGTGTCCATGCGATGCGCGGCGTTCAGGGTCAGCAGCCGGGCCTGCTCGATCATGATCCGCGACTCGGCGATCCGCTCGACGGTCACGCCCTGCTGCGCGATCGGCTTGCCGAAGGCGACGCGAGAGAGCGTGCGGGTGCACATGATCTCGAGCATGCGCTCCGAAAGGCCGATCAGGCGCATGCAATGGTGGATGCGGCCCGGCCCGAGGCGGCCCTGGGCGATCTCGAAGCCGCGCCCCTCGCCCAGCAGCATGTTGGCGGCCGGCACGCGCACGTTCTCGAAGGTCACCTCCGAGGCGCGATCGGGCACGCCGTAGAAGCCGAAGACGGCGATCGGCCGGACGACGGTGACCCCAGGCGTATCCATCGGCACCAGGATCATCGACTGCTGGCGATGCCGGTCGGCGTTGTCCGGATCGCTCTTGCCCATGAAGATGGCGATCCTGCAGCGTGGATCGGTGGCGTTGGTCGTGTACCACTTGTGGCCGTTGATCACGTAGTGGTCGCCGTCGCGCACGATGGACGATTCGATGTTGGTCGCGTCGCTCGAGGCCACCTTCGGCTCGGTCATCGCGAAGCAAGAGCGGATCTCGCCCGCGAGCAGCGGCTTCAGCCAGCGTTCCTGGTGCTCCGGCGTGCCGTAGCGGGCCAGCACTTCCATGTTGCCGGTGTCGGGCGCGGAGCAGTTGAAGATCTCGGGCGCGAGGTGCGACCGACCCATGATCTCGCAGAGCGGCGCGTACTCGAGGTTGGTCAGGCCGGCGCCGTGCTCGGAGTGCGGCAGGAACAGGTTCCACAGGCCCGCCGCCCTCGCCTTCGGCTTCAGTTCCTCGACCACGGGATAGACCTTCCAGGGGCCGAGCGTCTCGGCTTCCCGGTAGTAGCGGGCCTCGTTCGGGTAGATGTGCTCGGTCATGAACGCGGCCAGCCGCGTCTGCAGCGCCTGGACTCTCGCCGACGGGTCGAACATGGCTTCTCCTGTGGACTCGACGGTCCGGCTAGCCTGCGCTCGGGGATCGAGCCGCAAGAGTGGCTTCGAGCGCCCGCACCTGGGCCCAGGCGACTTCGGCGATCGGTCCGGCCTTGGCACCGGTCGCCACCGCCTCGGTGCTCGCCGCCGTGCCGTCCTCGGCACGCCGGGCGATCCCCTGCAGGATCGCCGCGAGCCGGAACATGCTGAAGGCGAGATGGAACTCCCAGTCGGCGGCCGCGATCGGCGCCCGGCCGACGCGCGCGCAATAGGCCGCGACGTAGGCCGCCTCGCCGGGAATGCCGAGCGACGCGAGGTTCTTGTCGGCCATGCCGCGGAACTGGCTGGCGCCGAGGCGCCAGGTCATGACGTGGTACGAGAGGTCGGCGAGCGGATGGCCGAGGGTCGAGAGCTCCCAGTCGAGCACGGCGACGATGCGCGGCTCGGTCGGGTGCACGATCATGTTGTCCAGGCGCAGGTCGCCGTGGACGATGGTCGTCTCGTCGCCCGGCGGCACGTGCGCCGGCAACCATTCGATCAGACGATCCATCGCCTCGATCGGCCGCGTTTGCGAGGCCTGGTACTGGCGCGTCCAGCGCGCGATCTGGCGCTCGAAATAGTTGCCCGGGCGGCCGTAGTCGGCAAGGCCGACCGCGGCGACGTCGACCCGGTGCAGCGCCGCGACGACCCGGTTGACGTCGTCCCAGAGGGCGGCCCGCTCGGCCGGCGCGAGCTCGGGCAGCGCCGGATCCCAGAAGATGCGACCCTCGACGCAGTCCATCACGAAGAACGGCGTGCCGATCACCGACGGGTCGGCGCAATAGCCGAAGGTGCGCGGCACCGGCACGGCGGTCCCTTGCAGCGCCGCCATGACGCGGTGCTCCCGGTCGACGGCGTGCGCCGAGGGCAGGAGCACGCCCTCGGGCTTCTTGCGCAGCACGTAGTTGCCGCTCTGCGCGCGCAGCCGGAAGGTCGGGTTCGACTGGCCGCCGGCGAACCGCTCGACCGTCAGAGGCCCGCGGAAGCCGGCGACGTGGTCAGCGAGCCAGCGCTCGAGGGCCGCGATCTCGAAGCCGACGGCGGTCATTGCGAGCGTGCGGCCCGTGCCGGGCGGCTCATGCGGCACCGTCCCTGCGCTTTTCGGCACCGTGCAGGATGCCGTCGAGCAGCACGACCCGGGCCGCGCGAACCAGGCCGGGCCCGTTGAGCGTTCCCGAGCGGCAATACCACTCCATCAGGGTGCCGTGCTGCAGCGCCATCACGACCGCCGCCATCTCGCGCGCATCCAGGTCGTCGCGAAACTCCCCGGAGGCCTTGCCGGCGCGAACGATCTTCTCGAGCGACTGGACGAAGCCGTCGTAGATCGCGCGCACCCGTTCCTCGATCGGCGAGCCGGTGCCGGTGAACTCGAGCAGCGTCAAGGTGAAGAGCAGCAGGTACTTGGTCTTGGTCTCGGCAAGCGCGCCCTGGCCGTGCAGCGCGGCGACCAGCTTGTCCTTGCTGGTCGGGCCGGCATGCATCACCCGGTCCATCAGGCCGCCGAGCACGAGCTTGTCGATGACGTCGAGCAGCGCGATCAGGATCGCGGTCTTGTTGTCGAAGTGGAAGTAGATCGCGCCCTTGGTCAGGCCCGCGTTCCGGGCAATGTCGTCGACCGTGGTGGCGTTGAAGCCGCGCGTGACGATCAGCGAGAGCGCCGAATCGAGGATGCGGTCGAGGCTGGCCTCGCTCTTGTCCCGCTTCGATTGCGGCTTGTCGGCGTTGCGGGGGCCGGGCGAGTCCATCGTGCGGATCAGGCAGTGTGCATGGTCGACGTCAGGCGGATGCGGATGCCGTCGGTGGCGTCGGTCAGGCGGATCTGGCAGCCGAGGCGCGAGTCGGCGGTCACGCCGAACGCGAGATCGAGGGTGTCTTCCTCGTCCTCGGATGGCGGCGGCAGCTTCGCCCGGTCGTGCGCAGCGATCATGACATGGCAGGTCGCGCAGACCATCGAGCCGCCGCAGGTGCCGGTGATCGGCAGGTCGTGCGCACGGGCCGCCTCGAGCACGGTCGTGCCCGCGGGCACATCGACCTCGCGACAGCCACCCTCCATCTCGATGAACGTCACTCGCGGCATGTATGGGCGTCGGATATTACATACCGGATGGTACGTAATCGGAAGCCGAATGTCGACCACTTACCTATGCTTCCAGGAAGGGAATTCCCTGAGACTTGCGAAACGTCGACTATAGTTATCATACCGAACGGTATCTTTCGAGGCCCAAACGATGCGACGCGAGAAGAACGGACAGAAGCTGCTGAGCGTCGAGCTGGTCGCGCACGCGATCAAGCTCGAGGAAGTCGCGCATGCCCTTGGCGACACCCCCAGCGCACCGCGCACCGCCTCCCTCGGCCTCTTCTTCGGCCCCACCGTGGTCGGCTACCGGAACTTCGTCGACGCCATCGGCCTCGACCTGGAGCGTGCCCTGCTCGGCGGCCACGAGACGACCTTCGCCCGGCCATTCAAGCCCGACGAGCCGGTCCGCGCCGAGATGACGATGGTCGATCACCAGGAGAAGAACGGCATGGAGATAGGCGTCTTCGAAACCCGCTTCACGACGCCCGGCGGCGAAGCCATCCAGACCCAGCGCACGACGTTCATCGAGCGCGCGCGCAAAGCCTGAGGAGACGACATGAAGGAAATCAATCGTTCGCTCGGCATCCTGTCGCTGGAGCAGATCGTCCGCTTCTCGGGCGCGGTGCAGGACTTCAACCCGATCCACTACGACGAGGCGTTCGCGAAGTCCGCCGGGCTGCCCGGCGTCATCGCCCAAGGCCCCCTCACCTACCTGCTGGCCCTCGACGCCCTGGTCGAAGCGCACGGCGCCGAGCAGATCGAGAGTTTCGCGGTGCGCCTCAAGGCGCCGGTGCGGCCCGGGGCATCCATGCAGGTCTCGTGCACGTTCGACGGCAAGGTCTCCCTGAAAGCCGACGACGCCGAAGCGTTGGCCGGCACGGCGACGGTTCGCGGCGGAGCAGCAGGGTGAGCCTCGCCGAGCTGCTGCCGGCGGCGACCGGCGAGTTCGTCAAGGTGATGACGCCGGCGCCGCACGTGCGCCTGCTGATGCTGAACCGTCCCGACGCGATGAACGCCTGGCACGGGGCGATGCGCGCCGAGATGGCGAGCGCGGTGCGCGGCCTCTCGGCCGACGACGTGCGGGTCGCCGTCATCTGCGGCAACGAGAAGGCCTTCTCGGCCGGCGAGGACGTGCGCGGCATGGGCGGGCTGGCCGATGTCTCGACCAAGCGCTTCCGCTCGATCGCGCGCGAGTTCCACGACGTGTTCGACGAGCTCGAGGCGATCGAGATTCCGGTCATCGCCGCCGTCGAAGGCGTCGCCGCCGGCGGCGGCATGGAGCTCGCGCTGAGCTGCGACTTCCGGGTGGCCGGCGGCCGCGCCCGCTTCGCCCTGCCCGAGACCAATGTCGGCCTGATCCCCGGCTCGGGCGGCTGCTCCCGGCTGGTCCGGCTGGTCGGCCTGGCCAAGGCGAAGCAGATCCTCATGCTCGAAGGCGTGATGAGCGCCGCGCGGGCGAACGAGCTGGGCCTGGTGACGCGGCTGGTCGAGACCGGCAGCGCCGTCGACGAGGCCCTGCGGATGGCGGCCGACCTGGCCGCCAAGGCACCCCTTGCGCTCGGCATGGCGAAGATGATCCTGAACGCCTGCGCCGAGGTCGATCTGGAGACCGGCCGGCGCCTGGAGCGGCTCGGCCAGAGCGTGCTGAAGAAGACCCAGGACCACCGGGAAGGCGCGACCGCCTTCCTCGAGAAGCGCCCGGCCCGCTGGACCGAAACCTGACCACCCGGCGCTCGCCCGAGCGCCCCATCCGGAGTACCTGAAGATGAACACTGCCGTTGCCGAAGCCACCCCCGAACGCGTCTACCAGCTGGGCGATGCCGACATCCCCGACGAACTGAAGACGCTGATCACGAAGGTGCTGACCAAGCACATCGAGAACTCGACCAATCCGCACTTCACCAAGCTGATCAACCACCTCTGGGAGCGCTGCATGACGCTGTGCCCCGACGAGGAGACGAAGGACCAGCTCGCCCTGCTGATGATGCAGGAGGTGGGCCACGGCGTGATCACCTGGCGCATCCTGAAGGGCTTCGGCATCGACAAGGTCGAAGTGCCGGTCGACAAGTACCAGTACGCCTTCAACCTGCCGATCGACGTCTGGTGCGACCTCTGCCTGTTCCAGTGCCTGACCGACCGGGTCGGCGTCTACGTCGGCGAGAACTGGGGCGGCGTCCCGTACGAGCCGATGCGCTCGGTCGCGCCGCAGCTGCACAGCGAGGAGCTCTTCCACGCCAACCTCGGCTACAAGAACCTCGCCAAGCACTGCAAGAAGCCCGAGGGGCTGGCCGAGGCGAACGAGCTGATCAAGAAGTGGTGGCCGGCGGCGCTCGACATGTTCGGCCGCTCGACCTCGACCGCGAGCGCCGCGTACGTCAAGTGGGGCATCCAGAAGCAGGGCAACGAGGAGCTGCGCCAGCAGTACATCGCCGACACGCGGCCGTTGCTGGCGAAGATCGGCATCCAGGTGCCCGACGACCTGCTGAACCGCCGCTTCACCTGAGACCGCGGCGACGTCGATCGAACATCGCCGGAGGAGACACATGCGCGCATCGAAGGACCTGCCCCTGACAACCGCAGCGGAGGCCGACCGCTATCGGCGCTCGGGCGCCTGGCCCGACGAAACGATCTACGGCCGCTTCGAGCGCTTCGCCACGCAGTTCGCGGACAAGCCGGCCGTGGTCGAGGGCCATCGCACGCTCAGCTATCGCCAGCTGCTCGATCGGGTCCAGGCGCTTTCGCGCGGTCTTCTCGACGCGGGCATCGGACCCGGCGCCGTCGTCGCGCTGCAGTTGCCGAACTCGGCCGAGCAGCCGATGGTGCATCTGGCGCTGAACCGAATCGGCGCGCTGGCCGTGCCGATCCATGACGCCTGGCACGAGGCCGAGCTGCCGCACCTGCTCAAGCTGAGCCGAGCGGTCGCCGCGATCGTGCCTTCGTCGTACCGTGACATCGACTACCCGGCGATCTACGCCGGCCTGCGCGGGCAACTGCCCGAGCTCGAGCGCGTGTATGCGATCGGTGCGCCCAATCCGCATGCCGATGCGTTCGAGTCGCTGCTGCAGAGGGGCAGCGAGGCGGCCGTGGCCGCGCTCGGCCCCATCGATCCCGATGCGCCCGGCGACGTGATGCTGTCCTCGGGCACCACCTCGATGCCGAAGATCAGCCTCTTCTCCAGCAACAATCTGCTGGCGCTTCTGGCCCCGTTCTGGCGCCGCATCCGGATCACGGCGGACGATGTGGCCGGGGCCCTGGCGCCGGCGGGAACGGGCGCGATCGGCTACGTCTACCCGATGCTCTCTCCGCTTCTCAACGGGGCGACGACAGTGATCCTCGATCGCTGGACCGAGCCGGAGGTCGGCGTCGAGCTGATCTGTAGCCATCGCTGCACCTACGCCTTCGCCGTGCCGACCCAGCTGGCGCAGATGCTGCCGGCGATCAAGGCCCGGCCGAGCGCCGACTTCGCCGCGTTCCGCTGCTTCGTCAACGCCGGCGCCCCGCTCGGGGCCGATGTCGGGCGTCAGATCGAAGAGCACATGGCGTGCAAGATCTTCGGCATCTACGGTGCGACCGACGGCGGCGTCGCGACCTCCACCGACCTCGGCGACAGCCAGGACCAGCGCCTGACCTCGGTCGGCCGCGCCCAGGAGGAATGCGAGGTGCGCCTGGTCGACGAGCTGGGCGAGCCGCTCCCGCCCGGCGTCTCGGGCGAGATCCAGTGGCGCAGCGCCGACAAGTCGTACGGCTACCTGAATGACCCCGAAGCGACGGCGATGGCCTTCACCGCCGACCGCTTCTATCGCACCGGCGACCTCGGCGCGCTCGACGAGCAGGGCTACCTCCGGATCGTCGGCCGCGTCAAGGACATGATCATTCGCGGCGGCCGCAACCTCAGCCCGCGCCTGATCGAGGAGATGGTGGGCCGCCACCCCGCCGTCCTGGAAGTCGCGGTGGCGGCGTTCCCGTGCCCGGTGATGGGCGAGCGCGCCTGCGCTTTCGTGGTGACGCGGGCCGACGCGCCGCTCACGCTGGCCGACCTGCTGGTCTTCCTGCAGAACGAGCGCATGCCGACCTGGCAATTGCCGGAGCGTCTCGAGCAGATGGACGAGCTGCCGAAGTCGGCCGGCGGCAAGATCATGAAGAACAAGCTGCGCGACTTCGTCGCCGCCAGGGTCAAGGCCGAGGCCGAGCTGCCTTCGCACGCGTGAAGCCCGTGCCGATGCCGCCGTCGATCGCCACCGACGTCGTCGTCATCGGCGCCGGTCCGGTCGGGCTGTTCGCGGTGTTCGAGTGCGGCATGCTGAAGATGCGCTGCCACGTGGTCGACACGTTCGAGGCGGTCGGCGGGCAGTGCACGGCGCTCTACCCCGAAAAGCCCATCTACGACATCCCCGGCTTTCCGCGCATCGCCGCCGGCGAGCTGGTCGACAACCTCGCCCGCCAGGCGGCGCCGTTCGAGCCGACCTACCACCTGGGGCAGACGGTGCGCGAGCTGCATTCGATCGACGAGGGCTCGATCGAGGTCGTGCTGTCCGGCGGCGGCCGGATCGTCGCCAGGGCGGTGATCATCGCCGCCGGCGGCGGCCTGCTCGGCCCGAACCGGCCGCCGCTCGCCGGCATCGAAGGCTACGAAGGACGCCACGTCCTCTACCGCGTCGGCAGCGTCGAGGCGCTGCGTGGCCGGCGCATCGTCGTCGCCGGCGGCGGCGACTCTGCCGTCGACTGGACGCTCGCCCTGCTCGACGTCGCCGCGCACGTGATGCTGGTGCACCGGCGCGCGAAGTTCCGCGCCGCGCCCGCCTCGGTGCAGGCGCTCCACGACGCAGCCGAACGCGGCCGGCTCGAGCTGGTCACGCCGTGCCAGCTGCACGGCCTCGAGGGCGACGGAAGCACCCTCGCCGCCGTCACCGTCGCCGACGACACCGGCGCGGTGCGCCGCCTCGAAGCCGACACCCTGCTCGCCCTCTTCGGCATCGCCACCGAGCTCGGGCCGATCGCCGACTGGGGCCTGCGCATCGAGCACCAGCAGATCGCCATCGACCCGGCGACCGGCGAAACCTCGCGGCCCGGCATCTACGCGATCGGCGACGTCACGGTCTATCCCGGCAAGCTGAAGCTGATCCTGACCGGCTTCGCGGAAGCCGCCGCGGCGGCGCACGCGATCTACAAGCGCATGCATCCGGGCCAGGTGCTGCACTTCGAGCATTCCACCACCGCCGGGGTGCCGCCGCACGAGCCCGCCGGCGCGCAACGCGCGGTGGCGGCCGTGCCGGGCTGACCGATTCGACTTTCAAACCACAGCCCTGCATGGGCGAAACGGAGACACGATGAACATCAGATCCATTGCCGTCCTGGCCCTGGCCGGCCTCGCCGCGGCGCTGCCGGCCGCCGCCGCCGACAAGGTGAAGGTCGCCTTCGTCTCGACGCTCTCGGGCCCGCAGGCGCTGCTCGGCAAGCACATGCAGGACGGCTTCAACCTCGCGCTCAAGGAAACGGGCGGCAAGCTCGGCGGCGTGCCGGTCGAGGTGTCGATGAACGACGACCAGTTCAAGCCCGACATCGCGCGGCAGATCGCCGACAAGGTGATCAAGCAGGACAAGGTCGACATCGTCGCCGGCTTCCTGTTCTCCAACGTGATGCTCGCGCTCTACAACCCGGTCGTCGATTCGAAGACGATCCTCGTCAGCCTGAACGCCGGCCCCTCGCAGGTCGCCGGCAAGCAGTGCTCGCCGTACTTCTTCTCGGCCTCGTTCCAGACCGACCAGGCGCCGGCCGCGGTCGGCAAGTACGTCACCGGAACGGGCGCGAAGAAGGCGTTCATCATCGCCTCCAACTACCAGGCCGGCCAGGACGCGGCGAACGGCTTCAAGCGCCAGTTCAAGGGGCAGATCGTCGGCGAGGTGTTCCCGCCGCTGACGCAGCCCGACTTCGCGGCCGAGATCGCGCAGATCGCCGCGCTCAAGCCCGACGCGGTGTTCGTCTTCATCGCCGGCTCGCCGGCCATCAATTTCGTCAAGCAGTACGCCGCATCGGGGCTGAAGAAGGACATTCCGCTGTACTCGGCGTACACCGTCTACGGCCCCTACCTCGAGACGATCGGCGAGGCGTCGCTCGGCGCCCGCTCCGCGGCGCTCTGGACGCCCGACCTCGACAACGCCGCCAACCGCCAGTTCGTCGAGGCCTTCCGCAAGGAGTACGGCTACGTGCCCTCGAACCTCTCGGCGCAGGCCTACGACGGCGTGAAGATGCTCGATGCCGCGGTCGCCGGGGTCAAGGGCAAGGTCGAGGACCGCGAGGCCTTCGTCAAGGCGCTGGAGACGGTCAAGTTCACCTCGATCCGCGGCTCGTTCAGCTTCGGCAAGAACCACCTGCCGATCCAGAGCTTCTATTCGACCGAGGTCGCCCGCCTGCCCGACGGCAAGCTGATCGAGTCGAACCGGGGCCTGCTGATCAAGGACGACGTCGACCCGTACGCCGCCGAGTGCCCGGCGAAGTGACCTGCGCGTGACGGCCGGACGGAGCGTCGCCGGATGATCACGCCCACGCTGGCGCTGATCCAGCTCCTGAACGGGCTGCAGTTCGGCGTCACGCTGTTCCTCTTCACGGCGGGGTTGACGCTGGTGCTGGGCGTCATGAACTTCATGAACCTGGCGCATGCGTCGCTCTACATGATCGGTGCGTACTGCGCGGTCGCGATCGGCGCGGCCACCGGTTCGTACCTTGTCGGCGTCGTGCTCGCGGTGCCGGCGACCGCCCTCGCCGCGCTCGTGATCGAGTGGCTGGTGCTGCGCCGGCTCTACGAGCGACATCACCTGGACCAGGTGCTGGCGACGTTCGGCCTCATCATGTTTCTCAACGAGGCCGTGCGCCTCGTCTGGGGCACGGCCGGGCTCTACGTCACGATTCCCGAGTTCCTCGCCGGCAACCTGACGCTCGCGCCCGGTGTGCTCTACCCCGTCTACCGGTTGTTCATCATCGTCGTCGGCTGCGCGGTCGCGCTCGCGCTCTGGTTCGTCATCGCCCGCACGCGCATCGGCATGTGGGTGCGCGCCGCGGCCGACAAGCCCGAAATGGTCGAGGGAGTCGGCATCGACGTTCGCCTCCTGTTCCGCGGCGTCGTCATCGTCGGCGCCGGGCTGGCGGCGCTGGCGGGCGCGCTCACCGGGCCGCTCTTCTCGGTCGAGGCGGGCATGGGCGACTCGACGCTGATCCTGGCGCTGGTCGCGATCGTCATCGGCGGCATCGGCTCGATCCGCGGCTCGTTCTTCGCGGCGCTGATCGTCGGCGTCGTCGACGCGATGGGGCGCGTGTTCCTGCCGCCCCTGTTCGCCGCCTTCCTCGCCCGTCCCGTCGCCGACGCGATCGGTCCGGCAACCGGCTCGGTGCTGATCTATCTGCTGATGATCGGCGTGCTGCTCGCCAGGCCGGAAGGCCTGTTCGCGAAGGCATCCCGATGACCACGGGCACAGCCATCGCGCGGTCACGAGCGAGCCGGGGCAGCTGGCTCGTCCTGCTGCTGCTCGCGCTCGCGCCGCCCCTGGCCGCGTTCGCCGACAACGCCTACGTCGTGCCGTTCCTGACGCGCGTGGCGATCTTCGGCCTGGCCGCGACCGGCCTCAACCTCGCGCTCGGCTTCGGCGGCCTGACGAGCCTCGGCCACGCCGCCTTCATGGGGGTCGGCGCCTACGCCGTGGGCATGCTGATGGCGAGCGGCGTCGACAACGGCTGGCTGCACATCGCCGTGGTGCTGGTCGCGGGCGCCCTGACATCGCTGGTGATCGGCGCGCTCGCGCTGCGCACGAGCGGCATCTCCTTCATCATGCTGACGCTCGCCTTCGCCCAGCTCCTCTACTTCATCGCCACCGGCCTCAAGACCTGGGGCGGGGACGACGGCTTCTCGTTTCGCGGCCGCAGCAACTTCGGCTCGCCGGCGTGGCTCGCCGGCGACGTGACCTTCTACTACGTCGTCCTCGCCTGCCTCGCGCTCGGCGTGCTGTGCGTCTCGCGCATCGTCGCCTCGCGCTTCGGCGCGGCGCTCGCCGGCATCAAGAGCAACGAGGCGCGGATGGCGTCGATCGGGCTGCATCCGTACCGCTACAAGCTGGTGGCCTTCGTCGTCTCGGGGACGATCTGCGCCGTCGCCGGCGGCCTGCTCGCCGAGCTGACGCAGTTCGTCAGCCCGTCGTACATGCACTGGTCCCGCTCGGCCGAGCTGCTGCTGATGGTGCTGCTGGGCGGCATGGCCAGCGGCGTCGGTCCGCTGCTCGGCGCCGTCGTCTACCTTTGCCTCGAGGAGGCCCTGGGCCGATTCACGACCCATTGGCAGGCGCCGATGGGGCTGATCCTCGTGGCGGTGGTGCTGTTCGCGCGCGAAGGCATCGCCGACGCATTCGGCAGATCATGGTCCGGCCTGACGCGAGGTGCGCGCCGAACGCCCGCAGCTCCCCCGCCTCCGTGAGCGAACCTCCCATCCTCGCCGCCCGCGGCCTGGTCAAGCGATATGGAGGCCTCGTCGCGACGAGCGAGGTCGACATCGACGTTCGGCCCGGGGAGGTGCATGCACTGCTCGGGCCGAACGGCGCCGGCAAGACGACGCTCATCGGCCTGCTCACCGGCGCGATCGAGCCCGACGCCGGCTCCGTCGCCTTCGCCGGACGCGACGTCACGCGCCTGCCGGTGCATCGGCGCGCTCGCCTGGGCATGGGCCGCTCGTTCCAGATCACCTCGGTGTTCGCCGACCTCACGGTCCTGCAGAACATCGCGCTCGCGCTGCAGGTGCACGACGGGCACTCGTTCAGGTTCTGGCGCGCCGCCGACGACGATACGCGCCGGCTCGACGCCGCCCACGGCATCCTGCAGCGCGTCGGCCTCGCTGCCGAGGCGGGCCGCATCGCCGCTCACCTCGGCCATGGGCAGCACCGCCAGCTCGAGCTCGGCATCGCCCTCGCCGGCCGACCGACGCTCCTGCTGCTCGACGAGCCGATGGCGGGAATGGGCCACGAGGACGGTCGACGCCTGACCGAGTTGCTGCGCTCGATGAAAGGCTCGGTCGCGATGCTGCTTGTCGAGCACGACATGGCGACGGTGTTCGCCCTCGCCGACCGGATCAGCGTTCTCGTCCACGGGCATTGCATCGCCACCGGTTCGCCGGCGGAGATTCGTGCCCATCCCGAAGTGATCCGCGCCTACCTCGGCGAGGAACGGACTGCATGACCCGCCTGCTCGAGGTCAGCGGCCTGGAGACCGCCTACGGCCGCAGCCAGGTGCTGTTCGGCATCGACCTGTTCGTCGACGCCGGCGAGACGGTGGGCTTCATGGGCCGCAACGGGATGGGCAAGACGACGACCCTGCGCTCGATCATGGGCCTCACCCCGGCGGCGCGCGGATCGATCCGCATCGACGGCCGCGAGGTCCGGGGCGAGCGGCCCTTTCGCATCGCCCGCGCCGGCCTCGCGATCGTGCCCGAGGGCCGGCAGGTCTTTCGCCAGCTCACGGTCGACGAGCACCTGACGATGGCGCGAAGGCCGGCCGGCAACGGCGCCGCCGCATGGGACAGCGGCTCCGTCTACGCGCTGTTTCCGCGTCTGGCCGAGCGGCGCCGCCATCTCGGCCTCCAGCTTTCCGGCGGCGAGCAGCAGATGCTCGCGATCGGCCGCGCCCTGATGACCAACCCGCGCCTCATCCTCCTCGACGAGGCGACCGAAGGCCTGGCACCGCTGGTGCGCCACGAGATCTGGGAGGCGTTGCGCACGCTGAAATCGCGCGGCACGGCGGCGATCGTCGTCGACAAGAACGTCGCCGACATGGTCGACGTCGCCGAGCGGCTCTATATCCTCGAGCGCGGCAGCCTGGCCTGGCAGGGCGCGCCCGGCGAGCTTGCCGCGGATTCCGGCCTGCAGCAGCGCTTTCTCAGCGTGTGATTCAGTACTACATTGACCTGCCATGCCCCATGGCCCGACGACCGTTTCCCGCACCGCCCGCCACGGCGACATCCGTGAAGGCGTGCGCGATCTGTGCAAGGCCTTCCCCGACGCCTACTTCCGCGAGGTCGATTCGCGCCGCGCCTACCCCGAGGCCTTCGTCGAGGCGCTGACCGAGGCCGGCTGGCTGGCGGCGATGATCCCGCAGGAGTACGGCGGCTCGGGCCTCGGCCTGGCCGAGGCGACGGTGATCATGGAAGAGATCAACCGCTCGGGCGGCAACGCCGGCGCCTGCCATGGCCAGATGTACAACATGGGCACGCTGCTGCGCCACGGCTCCGAGGCGCAAAAGCGCCTCTACCTGCCGCGCATCGCCAGCGGCGAGCTGCGCCTGCAGTCGATGGCGGTCACCGAACCGGGCACCGGCACCGACACCACGCAGATCAAGACCGTCGCCGTGCGCAAGGACGGCCGCTACGAGGTCAACGGGCAGAAGGTCTGGATCTCCCGCGTTCAGCACTCCGACCTCATGATCCTGCTGGCGCGGACCACGCCGCTCGCCGAGGTGAAGAAGAAATCGGAGGGCATGTCGATCTTCATCGTCGACCTGCGCAATGCGATCGGCCGGGGCCTCGAGGTGCGGCCGATTGCGAACATGGTGAACCACGAGACCAACGAGCTGTTCTTCGAGAACCTCGAGATCCCGGCCGAGAACCTGATCGGCGAGGAAGGCAAGGGCTTCAGGTACATCCTCGACGGCCTCAACGCCGAGCGCACCCTGATCGCCGCCGAATGCATAGGCGACGGCCACTGGTTCATCGACCGGGTCACGCGCTACGTCAAGGACCGGGTCGTCTTCGGCCGGCCGATCGGCCAGAACCAGGGCGTGCAGTTCCCGATCGCCGAGGCGCACATCGAGGTCGAGGCCGCCGACCTGATGCGCTGGCAGGCCTGCGACCTTTACGACGCGCACGAGCCGTGCGGCGCCGAGGCCAACATGGCGAAGTACCTCGCGGCCAAGGCGAGCTGGGAGGCGGCCAATGCCTGCATCCAGTTCCACGGCGGCTTCGGCTTCGCCGACGAATACGACGTCGAGCGCAAGTTCCGCGAGACGCGGCTCTACCAGGTGGCGCCGATCTCGACCAACCTGATCCTCTCGTACGTGGCCGAGCACGTGCTCGGACTGCCGCGCTCGTTCTGATGCTGCCGCTCGAAGGCATCGTCGTCGTCGCCCTCGAGCACGCGATCGCCGCGCCGTTCTGCACCCGCCAGCTCGCCGACCTCGGCGCCCGGGTGATCAAGGTCGAGCGGCCGGGCGCCGGCGACTTCGCCCGGGCCTACGACGAGCGCGTCGACGGCCTCGCCTCGCACTTCGTGTGGACCAACCGCTCCAAGGAGAGCATGACGCTCGACCTCAAGCATCCGCAAGCGGTCGCGGTGCTGAGGAAGCTGCTCGCCCGGGCCGACGTGCTGGTGCAGAACCTGGCGCCCGGCGCCTCGGCCCGGCTCGGCCTCTCGTTCGAGGCGCTGCACGCCGCGCATCCCCGGCTCATCGTCTGCGACATCTCGGGCTACGGCGACGACCCGCAGCGCCCCGGGCCGTACCGCGACAAGAAGGCCTACGACCTGCTGATCCAGAGCGAGTCGGGATTCCTCTCGGTGACGGGAACGCCGGAGGAGCCGGCCATGGCCGGCTGCTCGATCGCCGACATCGCCGCCGGCATGTATGCCTACTCGAACATCCTGGCCGCGCTGATCGCCCGCGGCCGCACTGGCGAGGGCACGCGCATCGACGTCTCCATGCTCGAGAGCATGGTCGAGTGGATGGGCTACCCGATGTACTACGCCTACGCCGGCGCCGAGCCGCCGCCGCGCGCCGGTGCCGCGCACGCGACGATCTATCCGTACGGGCCCTTTCCCGCCGGCGATGGCAGGACGGTGATGCTCGGTCTGCAGAACGAGCGCGAGTGGACGGTCTTTTGCGAGCAGGTGCTGCGCCAGCCGGCCCTGGCGGGCGACCCGCACTTCTCGTCCAACTCGAGGCGGACCGGCGCTCGCGCAGAGCTGCATGCGCTGATCGTGGACGCGTTCGCGAGCCTCGCCGCCGGAGAAATCGTCGCGCGGCTCGAGGCCGCCCGGATCGCCAACGCGAACGTCAACGACATGCGCGAGGTCTGGCAGCATGCCCAGCTGCAGGCGCGCGGTCGCTGGGTCGACGTCGCCACGCCGGCCGGCCCGATCCCGGCGCTGCTGCCGCCCGGCGCCGCCGGGCCATCGTCGGTGCGCATGGATGCGGTGCCGGCCCTCGGCGAACACACCGACGCGCTGCTGGCCGAGCTCGGCTACACGGCCGCCGAGACGGCCGGCCTGCGAACCGCCAACGCCCTCTGACGGGGCCTCCCCATGACCGACCGCGGCTTGATGCCTGGCATCTTTCGACGACGGCGAGGATCGGGCCGATCCTCGCCACCGCGGCCTGACGCACACTTGGACCATGGGTGCATCCGACACCCGACAAGGAGACACGATGATCAAGAAGATTGCCTGGACGGTCGCGGTCCTCCTGCTGCTGCTCGCGGCCTACCTCGGCCTGTGGCCCGTGCCCATCCACGCCGTCGCCTGGAAGGCGCCGGCCGCACCGGGCTACACCGGCCCGCATGCGGCAAACGACAAGCTCGCCGGCCTGACGCTGATCCCGCTCGGCACCGAGGCGGGACCCGAGCACATCGTGCTCGCGCGCGACGGCAAGCTCTATGCCGCGATGGCCAGCGGCAACATCGTGCGCATGAACCCCGACGGCTCGGCGCAGGAGGTGTTCGCCAGCACCGGCGGCCGCGTCCTCGGCTTCGCCTTCGACGCCGGCGGCCGGCTGATCGCCGCCGACGCGGTGAAGGGCCTGCTCGCGATCGATCCCGACCGCAAGGTGACGCTGCTCACCGACAAGGTGGGCGGCGACCCGATCCGCTA
>JANMCC010000135.1:0-4212 GCA_031360885.1 Burkholderiales bacterium
CTTGCCGTTGGCGATCAGCTCCGGCAGGCGGCCCTGGTTGCGGAACGGCTCGCGGGTGACCGTCGGGTAGTACACGAGCTTGTCGCGCACCTGCTCGCCGAGATAGTCGTCGCGCGGCAGCTCGTAGGCGATCAGGTCGGCATAGGCGAGCTCGTCGACCTTGCGCACGCCATGCACCAGCACGACCTTCTGGAAGCGCTCGTAGGTGTCGGGGTCGCGGATGATGCTCATGAACGGCGCCAGGCCGGTGCCGGTGGCGAACAGGTAGAGGTGGCGCCCCGGCAGCAGGTCGGTGAGCACGAGGGTGCCGGTCGGCTTCCTGCCGATCAGGACCTCGTCGCCGACCTTGAGGTGCTGCAGGCGCGAGGTGAGCGGTCCGTCCTGCACCTTGATGCTGAAGAACTCGAGGTGCTCCGCGTAGTGCGCGCTGGCGATCGAGTAGGCGCGCATCAGCGCCTTGCCGTCGACCATGATGCCGACCATGACGAAGTGGCCGCTCTCGAAACGCAGGCTGGCACCGCGCGTGCAGGTGAAGGTGAACAGGGACTCGTTCCAGTGGTGGACCGAGAGAACCTTCTGGGAATCGAAAGCCGCCATGGCGATGCAGGACTCGGGTGAACAGCGAAGGGGAGCGAGGAGCCGCGGGGCCGCCCGCCGCGCCGCAAGGGCGCATGCTAGATTGTCCCTGCAATGAAGGAGTCCCTTCGTTGGCGGAGGGAGGCGCGGCGATGACCCGTTTCGAGCGACCCCGGTCGGTGGCCGAAGCTGCGAGCCTGCTCGCCGCCGGCGACTGGGCCGTGCTCGCCGGCGGCACCGACCTCTATCCGGCGCACGTCGGCCGCAGGATCGCCCGGCCGCTGCTCGACCTCTCCCGGGTCGAGGGCCTGCGCGGCATCCGGCAGAGCGCCGCCGGCTGGACGATCGGCGCGACCACGACCTGGAGCGACCTGATCCGCGCCGACCTGCCGCCGCTGTTCGACGCGCTCAAGGCCGCGGCGCGCGAAGTCGGCGGGGTGCAGATCCAGAACGCGGGCACGATCGCCGGCAACGTCTGCAACGCCTCGCCCGCGGCCGACGGCATGCCGGCGCTGCTCGCGCTCGGCGCCGAGGTCGAGCTCGAGAGCGCCGCGGGCTCGCGCCGCCTGCCGCTGGCCGCCTTCGTGCTCGGTAGCCGCCGCACGGCGCGGCGCGCCGACGAGCTGGTGAGCGCGCTGCACATCCCGGCGCGCGCCGCCGGTGCACGCTCGGTGTTTCTCAAGCTCGGCGGCCGGCGCTACCTGGTGATCTCGATCACCATGGTCGCGGCCGTGATCGAGCTCGACCCGGCCGGCCGGGTGAGCTACGCCGGCGTCGCCGTCGGCAGCTGTTCGGCGGTGGCGCAGCGCCTGCCGGCGCTCGAAGCGCGCCTGATCGGGCGCGACGCCGCGGCGCTCGGCGCCTCGGTCGAGCCCGGCGACCTGGCGCCGCTGACGCCGCTCGACGACGTCCGCGGCAGCGGCGAATTCCGCCTCGACGCCACCCTGACCTTGCTGCGTCGCGCCCTGGCGGGCTT
Source organism: Burkholderiales bacterium (assembly GCA_031360885.1). Classification (GTDB taxonomy): domain Bacteria; phylum Pseudomonadota; class Gammaproteobacteria; order Burkholderiales; family Burkholderiaceae_C; genus Schlegelella_A. The sequence continues at coordinate 1,553 of JANMCC010000135.1, forward strand.
CGCGCCATGACCGCGCGCGACCTCGAGGCGCGGCAGATCGTGCGCCTGCATGTCAACGCCAGGGAGTGCGAGCTGGTCGGCGACCCCTCGCGCCGCCTCTCCGACGCGCTGCGCGACGAGCTCGGCCTCACCGGCACCAAGATCGGCTGCCACGCCGGCGACTGCGGCGCCTGCACCGTGCTGCTCGACGCCGAGCAGGTGTGCGCCTGCATCGTCGCCGTCGGCCAGTGCGAGGGCCGGGCGGTGACCACGGTCGAGGGCCTCGCCGCCGCCGATGGCGCGCTCTCGCCGCTGCAGCGCGCCTTCGTCGCCCAGGGCGCGGCGCAGTGCGGCATCTGCACCCCGGGCATGCTGATGAGCGCCGAGTCGCTGCTGCGCGCCAATCCGAGGCCGACCGAGGCGGAGGTGCGCGACGCGCTCGCCGGCGTGCTCTGCCGCTGCACCGGATACACCAAGATCGTCGAGGCGGTGCTTGCGGCCGCGGCGGGAGAGGTCGAGGCGGCGCCGGTCGCCGCGAGCGGCAGCTCGGTCGGCAGCCGTGCCGCGCGCCTCGACGCGCCGGCCAAGGTGCGCGGCGACGAGCGCTTCGGCGCCGACGAGTGGCCGGGCGATCCGGCCAGCGTGCTGGCGATGCGCGTGGTCCGCTCGCCGCACGCGCATGCGACCTTCGAGCTGGGCGACATCGATGCGTTCCTGCGCCGCTGGCCCGGCGTGGTGGACGTGCTCACCGCGGCCGACGTGCCGAACAACGCCTTCGCGATCGTCGCCGACCTGCGCGACCAGCCCGTGCTCGCCGACGGCGTGGCCCGGTTCCGCGGGGAGGCGGTGCTCGCGCTGGTCGGCGATGCCGACGCGCTGCTGTCGCTGGACGCGGCCGACCTGCCGGTGCGTTTCACCGCCCTTCCCGCCCACGAGACGCCGGCGGCCGCGTTCGCCGCCGCGGCGGCGGGCGAGACGGTGCAGGCGCGCCATCCGGACAACGTGCTCTGCCGCGGCCGCGTGGTCTCGGGCGACGTCGACGCGGCGCTCGCCGACCCGGAACGATCGGCGCTGCGCGCGAGCTCCCGCTTCGAGACCCGCTACGTCGAGCATGCGTACATCGAGCCCGAGGCGGGCTATGCCGAGCGCGTCGAGGGCGCCGCGCCCGGTGCGCCGCGGCGGGTGCGGATCTTCGCCTGCACGCAGACGCCGTACATGGACCGCGACGAGATCGCGCACGTGCTGAGGGTCGCGCCGGAGCAGGTGCACATCGTGCCATCGGCCATCGGCGGCGGCTTCGGCGGCAAGCTCGACATCTCGGTGCAGCCGCTGCTCGCGGTCGCCGCCTGGAAGCTCGGCCGGGCGGTGCGTCTGGTGTACGAGCGACCGGAGTCGATGCAATCGAGCACCAAGCGGCATCCGGCGCAGATGACCGCGACCGCCTCGTGCACGGCCGACGGCCGGCTCAGCGCATTCGACTTCAGCGGCGACTTCAACACCGGCGCGTACTCGTCGTGGGGGCCGACCGTCGCCAACCGCGTGCCGATCCACGCCACCGGCCCGTACCGCGTGCCCGATGTCCGCGCCGTGACGCGCGCGGTGCTCACGAACAACAGCGTCGCCGGCGCCTTTCGCGGCTTCGGCGTCCCGCAGGCGGCGCTGCTCGGCGAGTTGCTGATCGACGAGCTCGCGGCGGCCGCGGGTGCCGACGCGCTCGAGTTCCGCCATGCCAACGCGCTGCGCGCGGGCGACCGCACGCCGACCGGGCAGAAGCTGGAAGCGAGCGTCGGTCTGCGCGAGTGCCTCGACGCGCTGCGTCCTGCGTGGGCGCTGGCGAGGGCCGCGTCGGCCGCGTTCAACGCCGAGGCGTCCGCCGCGCGAATGCCGCTCCGGCGCGGCGTCGGCATCGCCTGCATGTGGTACGGCATCGGCAACACCGTGATCGCCAATCCGTCGACGATGCGCGGCGCCCTGCGCTGCGACGCCGCGCACGGCGCCCATCTCTTCCTCTACAACGGCGCGCAGGAGATCGGCCAGGGCACCGCGACGATCATGCCGCAGATGTTCGCCGATGCCGTCGGCCTGCCGCTCGCGTGCGTGCGCCAGGTGATGGGCGACACCGACCTCACCGCCGACGCAGGAAAGTCCTCGGCCTCGCGCCAGACCTTCGTCTCGGGCAATGCGGCACGCGGCGCCGGCGTCGCCCTGCGCCGGCAGTTGCTCGAGCGGCTCGACCTCGCCGCTGCGAACGACGCCGAGGTGCGGCTCGCGCACGAAGGCTCCTTTCTCGTCGCCGAGGCGAACGGCCAGCGGCGCAGCGCCGACCTGCGCGACTGGCCGGCCGATGCCGCCGGCGACCTGGCCTCGGCCAGCGGCCACTTCAACCCGCCGACCGTGCCGCTCGACGCCGACGGCCAGGGCGTCCCTTACGCGACCTACGGCTTCGCCGCGCAGATGGCCGAGCTCGAGGTCGATCTCGAGCTCGGCACGGTGCGGCTGCTGCACATCCATGCGGCGCACGACGTCGGCCGGGCGATCAACCCGACCCTCGTCGAGGGCCAGGTGCACGGCGGCATCGCCCAGGGCATCGGCATGGCGCTGATGGAGGAATACGTGAACGGCCGCACCGACAACCTGCACGACTACCTGATCCCGACCGTCGGCGACGTGCCGCCGATCAC
>JANMCC010000138.1:0-21187 GCA_031360885.1 Burkholderiales bacterium
GGCGACCAGCGGCGCCCGCCGGGCCACGTCTTCCTGGGCGCGCGCCACGTTGCTCTGCGCGCGCGCCAGGTCGGCCTCGCGCGCGGCGATCTGGGCGCGCAGCGCACCGTTGTTGACGAACAGCGTGCGCGACTGGCGCACGGCCTGCGCGAGCTGCGCCTCGGCCTGCTCGAGCGCGACCCGCGCGTCGGCGGGGTCGAGCTTGACCAGCGTCTGGCCGGCCTTGACGAAATCGGTGTCGTCGGCCGCGATCGAGATCACCGTGCCCGCGACCTGCGGCGTGAGCTGGACGACGTTGCCCTGCACATAGGCGTTGTCGGTCGACTCGTAATGGTTAAGCACCAGCGCCCAGTAGGCGCCGTAGGCGAGACCGGCCAGCAGCACGGTGCCGGCGACGCCGAGCAGCGCGGTCTTGCGCCGCGGGTTGCCGGCCGGCGCTGCGGCGGCCGGCGCGCTCGCTTCCCGCGCGGGCGCCGGGGCGGCAAGCGCCGTGGTGGCGTCGCTCGCCGCCGGCTCTGAAAGACGCTTCGCGTCGTCGGGTTTCATCGAACGGTTCTCCGGAGAAAAGTCGGCGCCGTGCTCAGGACACGGCCGCCGGGGCGACGTAGCCGCCGCCAAGCGCGCGCACCAGCAGCATCTGCGTATCGAGGGTGCGGGCGCGGATGTCGACGCCGAGGCGGCGCTGCGTGAGCACGTTGGTTTCGGCGCTCAGCACCGTGAGGTAGGTGGCGAGGCCGGCGCGATAGCGCTGCGTCGCCACGTCGTAGGCGCGTTCGGCGGAGGCGACCGCGTCGCCTTGCTCGCGCAGTTGCCGCTCGAGCGAGCGCGACGAGCTGATCTGGTCGGCGACGTCGTGCACCGCGTCGATCACGCTGCCGTTGTAGCCGGCGATCGCCGCGTCGAGCTCGGCGGTGCGGCCGCTCAGGTTGGCGCGCAGCCGCCCGGAGTCGAAGATCGGCAGGCGGATCGCCGGACCGACGCCGTACTGCGCGCTGCCCGCCTGCAGCAACCGGTCGAGGCCGAGGGTCGAGAGGCCGACGAAGGCGACCAGGTTGATGTTCGGATAGAACTGCGCCCGCGCCGCGGCGACGTCGCCGCTCGCTGCCTCGACCCGCCAGCGCGCGGCGACGATGTCGGCGCGACGGCCGAGCAGATCGGCCGGCACGAGCTCGGGCACCGGGACGGCGCGCACCGCCGAGAGGCGCGGCGCCAGCTTGTCGGCGGCGTCGGGCGCCAGCGCCGCGAGCGCGGCGATGGCGTGGCGGGTGAGCGCGATCTGCTCGTCGGTGCCTTCGATCTGCGCCCGCGTTTCCGGCAACGCGCCTTCGCCCAGGTACAGCTCGGCGGTGGTGTCGAGGCCGGCAGAGACGCGCTGGCGGATCAGGCCGAGCACCTGGTCGCGCTGCGTCAGAGAGCGGTGCAGCACCTCGCGCTGCTCGAGCAGGCGGGCGAGCTGCACGTAGCTGCGGGCGACGTTGACCGCGAGCACGACCCGCGCCGCCGCGGCGTCGGCTTCGGCGGCGCGCTGCGTGCCGATCGCCGCGTCGAGGGCGGCGCGGTTGCGGCCGAACAGGTCGAGCTCCCACGATCCGTTGAGCTGCAGCGTGGCGCTGTCGCGGGTCGAGCCGGCGAGCGGCGGCGGGTAGATGCCGTTCTCGCTGTAGCGCTGGCGGGTGGCGTCGAACGAGCCGGTGAGCTGCGGCCCTTCGGCGGCGCGAGCGATGCCCGCATTGGCCTCGGCGCGCGCGACCCGCGCCTGGGCGACCCGCAGGCTCGGCGAGCCGGCCACGGCCTGGTCGATCAGCGCTGTGAGGTCCTTGTCGGCGAAGCCCTGCCACCAGTCGGGCGCGAGCGGCGCGGCGGGCGCGGTCGAGACGCCGACCTTGGCGGGATCGACCAGGGTCGCGCTCGGCGCAATGCCCGAGGAGCTGGCGCAGCCCGCGAGGGCGATCACGACCGTCGAGGTCAGGGCGATGACGATCGTCGTCAGCGTGCGCGCCACGGCTCGGGCCCGGGTCATGGTGTCGGAGTTGCAGGGGCTCATTTCGCCGACCTCGCCGCTGCCGCTTCGCCGTTTTCCAGCATGCGGCGCAGGAGTCCTTTCAGTTGGGTCCACTCCGCCTTCGAGAAGCCCGCCAGGTGTTCGTTGAGGATCTGCGCGAGCTCGGCCGGCACCTTGTCGGCCGCGACCTCGCCTTCGGGCGTGAGCTCGATGTTGACGACGCGCCGGTCGTCCGTGGAGCGGACGCGCCGGCAGAAGCCCTTGCATTCGAGCCGGTCGAGCAGGCGCGTCATCGCCCCGGGGTCGGTCTGCAGCTCGCGCGCCAGCTCGGCCACGGTGGAGGCGCGAAAGCGCCGCAGCATGAACAGCGGGCCCCACTGGGCATGGGTGATTCCCTGCGGCTCGAGATGCTTGTCGGCGGACTGGGTGATGCTCATCATCACCCGCTTCATCAGGTAGCCGACGCTCTCGTCGGCGCTGTAGCCGGCGGCGCTGTAGAAGCAGGCAGGAGACGGTGACGGAGCGCGGGACATGCCGGGAATATACATGCCTAGGCAGTTAGTGTCAAGGCTTTGTCTGCACATGCTTTCATTGCATGGGCTTTGTTTACCGGCAGGCCGCGCGGCGGGGCCTCGCCTAGACTCCTTCGATGCCCGGCCCGTCTCCGTCTTCCCCGCCTGCCCCGGCGCGGGACGTGCGCTCGCTCTCGGGCCTGCTGCCGTTCCTGCGGCCGTATCGCGGCCGGATCGTCCTCGCCGCCGTGTTCCTGGTGCTCGCCGCGGCGAGCACGCTGGTGTTCCCGGTGGCCCTGCGCGGGCTGATCGACGAAGGCTTCATCGCCAGCGACTCGGGCTCGCGGGTGATGGCGCTGCGCGAGCATTTCGTCGCCCTGTTCGGCGTCGGCATCGCGCTCGGCGTGTTCTCGGCGCTGCGCTTCTACATGGTGAGCTGGCTCGGCGAGCGGGTCACTGCCGACCTGCGCAGCGCGGTCTACTCGCACGTCGTCCGCCAGAGCCCGGAGTTCTTCGAGACCAACCAGACCGGCGAGGTGCTGTCCCGCCTGACCACCGACACGACGCTGGTGCAGACCGTCGTCGGCTCGAGCCTCTCGATGGGCCTGCGCAACGCGGTGATGGGTGTCGGCGCGATGATCATGCTGATCGTCACCAACCCGGTGGTGATGACGCAGGTGCTGGCGATCCTGGTCCTGATCGTCCTGCCGACGGTCTACTTCGGCCGCCGGGTGCGGCGCCTCTCGCGCGCCAGCCAGGACCGGGTCGCCGATTCGAGCGCGATCGCCGCGGAGGTGCTGAACGCGGTGCCGGTGGTGCAGAGCTACCTCCAGGAAGACCGCGAGGCGCTGCGCTTCGGCGAATCGACCGAGCGCGCCTTCGCCACCGCGGTGCGGCGGACGCGGCTGCGCTCGTTCATGGTCGCCTTCATCATCAGCGCGACTTTCGGCGCGCTGCTGTGGGGCCTGTACCAGGGCACGCAGGCGGTGCTGCACGGCGACATCAGCGCCGGCCACCTCGGCCAGACGGTCGTCTACGTGATCATCCTGGTGGGCAGCGTCGCCGTGCTGTCCGAGGTCTACGGCGACCTGCTGCGCGCGGCCGGCGCGACCGAGCGGCTGATGGAGCTGCTGCAGCTGCGCTCGCCGGTGGTCTCGCCGCCGGCGCCGGAGGCCTTGCCGGCGTCATCGGGCGGGGCGTCGGTGGCGCTGGAGAGCGTGACCTTCCGCTATCCGTCCCGCCCGCAGCACCCGACGCTGATCGACTTCAGCCTCGGCGTGGCGCCGGGCGAGACGGTCGCCCTCGTCGGCCCGAGCGGCGCTGGCAAGAGCACGGTGTTCCAGCTCATCCTGCGCTTCTACGACGTCGAGTCGGGCGCGGTGCGGATCGACGGCGCCCGGGTCGAGCGCGTCGCCCTCGACGCCTTGCGCGGCCGGACCGGCATCGTCCCGCAGGACAGCGTGATCTTCTCGGCCGACGCGATGGAGAACATCCGCTACGGCCGGCCGCAGGCGACCGACGCGGAAGTGATCGCCGCGGCCACCGCGGCCTATGCGCACGACTTCATCAGCGCCCTGCCCGAGGGCTACAAGACCTTTCTCGGCGAGCGCGGCGTGCGCCTTTCGGGCGGGCAGCGGCAACGGATCTCGATCGCCCGCGCGATGCTCAAGAACCCGCCGCTGCTGCTCCTCGACGAGGCGACCAGCGCGCTCGACGCCGAAGGGGAGCGCATGGTCCAGGCCGCGCTCGAGTCGGCGATGCGCCATCGCACGACGATCGTGATCGCGCATCGTCTTTCCACGGTGCAGAAGGCGGACCGGATCGTCGTGATGGAAGCCGGGCAGATCGTCGAGACCGGGACGCATGCGGAGCTGGTGGCGGCCGGCGGGCTGTATTCGCGGTTGGCGGCGTTGCAGTTCGATCGCTGACTGGCGGTCGGACCAAGGTCCGACGCTGTGCCGCAGCTACCGAATCAGTTCACTCGCCTGGACCAGCAGGGACCGGGGGATCGTGATACCCAATCTTGCCGCTGTCTTGAGGTTGATGACCAGTTCGAACCGGCTCGGCTCTTCCACCGGGAGTTCCGCGGGCTTGGCTCCTCGCAGTATGCGATCGACGTAGTACGCGAGGCGGGCCATCATTTCGTCTTCCGTCGGGGAGTACGACGCGAGGGCGCCGTCAGTAACAAATCCCGTCGCAGAGGTTACGGTTGCGATACCCGCGTCCAGTGCGGCGCTGATGATCTTGGCGCGGTGGGTAATGGTGAAGCTATCTGGGGCCAGAATCAGCGCCTCGGCATGTTCTCGGGTCGCATGCGCAATGGCAGCCTCGACATCTGCCACCGAGTTCACTTCGACATAGACGAGTGAGATCCCGATTGAGCGGCAATGCCCCTCGAACCCTGCGCGGTGGAGACGATATTGAGGATTAGCCGGGACCTCGAGCACGCAAACTCGACGAATACCTGGTTTCGCCTCTTTCAGAAAAGCCACGCATTTGATGTCAAGCTCCACGCCACTAGGAGAGAAGCCGGTAGCGTTTCCTCCAGGACGTGCAAGGCTTGACACCAGGCCGCTGAGGACAGCGTCACCAGCAAAAAAAACGATGGGGATAGTGGTCGTGGCTCGCTTGGCCGCAATGGTGGGATTCGGTCCGTCGGCAACTATCAGTTGAACGTCTGCGCGGACAAGCTCCGCGGCGAGAATCGGCAGCGCTTCGAGCTTTTGGTTGGCGTGACGAACCTCGACATGAAGGTTTCGACCTTCGACCCAGCCCAGCTTGCGGATGACCGCGGTCAGAGGCTTCCATATTTCGCCGCTAATGCTCAAAAAGCCAAGGCGGTGCAACTTGGAAGGGCCTTGGGCACCGGTGGCGAATGGACCACCGACGGCGAGAAGCGCCAGCGAACGGTTGAACGTACGCCGGGACGCAGGGGCAAGAAGCGGCGGCCATCGTTCAGAAAGCCGACCCCGCAACTCGCATCGACCGGGCCTTGCCATAGGCGCCCATTCTGTACCGGCGACGTCGATAATTGCCCGATGACCGCCCCCCGCCCCGCCCGCACGCAGTACGAAGACTTCATGCGCCACGTCCGTGACCGCGGCGTGACCAAGGGCGACCGCACCGGCACCGGCACGAAGAGCGTGTTCGGCCACCAGATGCGCTTCGACCTTGCCGAAGGTTTTCCGCTGGTGACGACGAAGAAGGTGCACCTGCGCTCGATCATCCTCGAGCTGCTCTGGTTCCTGCGCGGCGACGGCAACGCCCGCTGGCTGCAGGAGCGCGACGTCACGATCTGGGACGAATGGGCCGCACCGAACGGCGACCTGGGGCCGGTGTACGGCGTGCAGTGGCGCTCGTGGCCCACGCCCGACGGCGGCCATGTCGACCAGATCGCGCGCGTCGTCGAGCAGCTCAAGCACGAGCCGAACTCGCGCCGCATCATCGTCAGCGCCTGGAACGTCGCCGCGCTGCCCGAGATGGCCCTGTTACCCTGCCACGCGTTCTTCCAGTTCTACGTCGCGCCGGCCGCATCCGCCGGCGAACGACCCAAGCTGAGCTGCCAGCTCTACCAGCGCAGCGCCGACATCTTCCTCGGCGTGCCGTTCAACATCGCCAGCTACGCCCTGCTCACGCACATGCTGGCGCAGCAGTGCGATCTGGACGTCGGCGACTTCATCTGGACCGGCGGCGACTGCCATATCTACAGCAACCACGCCGAGCAGGTCGAGCTGCAGCTCTCGCGCGAGCCGCGCCCCTACCCGACTCTGGAGATCGCCCGCCGCCCGGCGACGATCTTCGACTACGCACTCGAGGACTTCTCGGTCGTCGGCTACGACCCGCACCCGGCGATCAAGGCGCCGGTCGCCGTCTGAGGGCGCGTCGCGAGGCGCGGACGGCCGGCCAGCGTGGCGCAGTTCACTCCTGGCAACGCAGAAGGCGCCCCACAGTCCGCCGGGCGGCGCTAAAGTGACGGGATGGCGACCAATTTCCTGGCCCCCACGCCTGCCGAGCTCGAGCGCGAGTGGGGGCAAACGCTTCCCGACGAGTGGAGCACCGACGTCCATGCCGGCGATTTCGCGCCGATCATCCGCCGCTACGGCGTCGGCGCGGCGGCGCAGCGCGAGGTGGTCCTCGCCCGCTTCGGCCTGCAGCACGCCGCCGCCAAAGGCGTGCGGCCGCCGGCCTCGACCGTGAACGCGCGCACCGAAACCGCCGCCACCCGCTCCGCCTTCAAGGGCGCGTGGGCCGGCCGGCAGTGGTGCATCGTCCCGGCCCAGTGCTTCTACGTCCCCTACTACGCCGACGACACGAAGAAATCGGAACGCTGGCGCATCCGCCGCACCGATCGTTCGCCGCTCAGCATCGCCGGGCTCTGGGACCGCTGGATCGACGAAGACGGCGAGAGCATGCTGAGCTTCTCGATCCTCACGCTCAACTGCGACCTGCATCCCCTGCTCTCGCGCTTCCATCGCGCGACCAACGACAAGGGCGAAGTGCAGGAGAAGCGCACCCCGGTGCTGCTCGCAGAGGAAGACTTCGACGCCTGGCTGGACACCACGCCGGGCCGCGCGCCGATGTACTTCGGCACCTTCGGCAAGGACGACCTCGAGGCCGAGCCGGCGCCGAGCGCGACCCGCAACTCGACCAACACGATGCCGCTCGACACGGCGATCTCCGAGCTCTAGGCCTGTCAACCGGCCCTAGCCCGTTCGGGCGCCCGGCGGAACCTGGTCGAGGGCGCGGTTCGCGCCACGCAGCGCCGGCGCCGTGCCGGCATCGATCAACCAGCAGGGAATCGCCGCGAGCCAGGCGCGATAGCGCCCCTTGCTCTCGAAGCGCTCGCGAAACGGCGAGCGCGCGATCCGCTCGCCGAGCCGCGGCACGATCCCGCCGCCGATGTAGACGCCGCCGAGCGCGCCCAGCGTCAGCGCCAGGTTGCCGGCGACGCTGCCCAGGAAGGCGAAGAACAGGTCGACCGCGGCGCGGCACGCGATGTCGCTGCCGGCCCGGTCGCAAGCCGTGATCTCGGCCGCCATCAGCGCCTCGGGGTCGCGGCCGGCGATCTCGCAATGCGCTCGATACAGGTTGACCAGGCCCTCGCCCGAGAGCGCGCGCTCGGCCGAGACGTGGCCGAAGCGGCGGCGCAGCGACTCGATAATCCGGTCCTCGGCCGCATCGGCTGAGGCGAGGGTGGCATGGCCGCCGTCGCCGGGAACCGGCAGCAGCAGCGCGCCCGAGCGCAGCAGGCCCGAGACGCCGAGCCCGGTGCCCGGCCCGAGCACCACCAGCGGCGCGCCCTCGACCGCGACGCCGCCGCCGACCTGGCGCAGCTCGTGCGCCGCCAGCATCGGCAAGGCGAGCGCGAGCGCCGCATAGTCGTTGAGGACCACGAGACGCTCGAGCCCGAGCGTGCGGGCAAGCGCGGGGATCGAGAAGGTCCAGGCGCGATTGGTCATCGTCAGCCGGTCGCGATCGACCGGCACGGCGACCGCGATCGCCGCCGCAGCCGGCGACCGGCTCTCGGCATGCTCGTCGAGGTAGCACGCGATGACCGCGTCGAGGCCGGAAAAATCGGCGCAGGCATAAGTGCCTGTGCGGGACATCGCCGCGCCCGGTTCGCCGACCCAGCCGAAGCGGGCGTGGGTGCCGCCCACGTCGGCCACCAGGCGGGGATAGGGCGCAGCGTCGTCCGTCATCGTCCGGCTCTCGGCGGGACGACGGCCCCGCGGCGCGTCAGTATCGCTTGGGGAACGCCGGCGTCAGTGCGCCGGCGAACGTCGCTTCCAGGCGCCTTCGGGTTGCGCCAGGCGCTCGGCGACGAGCGCGAGCACCGCCCGATGCGTTCCCATGCCCAGGTGGCTCACGCCCGGCACTTCGACGTTTTCCGACTGCGGCCCCTCGGTCTGCAGGCAGCCCTGCCACGGCACGATGCCGTCGGCCTTGCTGAACACCGAGGTCGAGGGCACCGGCAGCGCGCGTCGCAGGTCCTTGAGATAGCGGGGCGATTGCGGCGGCTTCGTGCCGCTCAGCAGACGATAGAGCCAGCCGGCATGGGTGGCATCGGCCTCGGCGCCGAAGGGGCTGCCGAGCGTCACCACCTGGCGAATCGCGGCGGGCACGGCCCGCGCGATCTCGCGCGCGTAGATGCCACCCAGGCTCCAGCCGACCAGGCTCACCGTGCGGCCGTCGCGCGCGCTCTCCTCTTCCGCTGCGGCAGAGAGCTGGTCGAGCCAATGCGTCAGGCTGCCGCGCGGTCCGCGGTTCTGGCCGAAGCCCCAGTCGACGCTCTCGAAGCCGGCGGCATCGAGCGCCGAGCGAAGGCGCGAGGTGCTCCACTTGCCTGCGCCGAGGCCGGGATAGACGATGACGCGATGGCCGTCGCCGACCGCTGCGGGTGCCTTCGGTGCACGCGAGGCGACGAAATCGACCAGCGCCCGCGCGGGCTCGGAAGCCAGCAGGGCGAGCGGCGGCGACTGGGAATGGAACGACAGGGGCGAGAGCATGGCAGCGACAGAGTAATGTTGCAGAGCAGGATATGGCCGCAGCGAGCATGGCCCTGTAGGACGGCGGCCGGTCGCGCTGCCTGCCGACGCCGCGCCGGCGTCAGCTGGCGGCGGACACCTCGATGCAGACGAGACCGTCGACCACCTGGGTCCTGTAGATCCTGATCGGCTCGAACGCCGGCGGCGCCGTCGCCTTGCCGTCCTTGATGCAGAACTTGCCCGAGTGCCACGGGCACTCGACCTCGTCGCCGTCGACGTAGCCCTCGCTGAGCGAGCCCTCGCCATGGGTGCAGGTGTCGTCGGTGACGTAGAAGCCGTCGTCGAGCTGGAACACCGCGAGCGGGGGCAGGCCGTGTACTTCGACCCGCCGGGGCATGCCGATCTCGACGTCGGTCGCGGCGCAGAGCGGCCGCCAGGCGGAAGAGTCGTTGGTGCTCATGGGCGGTCGGGAGGCGATTGTGACCCGAGGCCGCGGACCACGCCACGGTCATGCAGCTTGCCGTAGGCGGCGGTGCTCAGGCCCAGCAGGTCGAGCAGCACCTCCTCGGTGTGCTGGCCGAGCCGCGGCGCCGGCCGCGGCGGCAGGCGCGGCGTACCGACGAAATCGAGCGGGATCCCGGGCATGCGGTAGCGGCCGACCCCGGGCTGCTCGACCTCGCGGAACATCGGGTTGGCCGGCGAGCAGGAGGGATCGTCGCGGACCAGCTCGCTCAGCGACTGGTAGCGGCCCCAGCACACGCCCGCGGCGTCGAAGGCTCGCGCGACCTCGTCGAATGCATGCGCGCCGATCCAGCCGCCGATCAGCTCGGCGATGGCTTCGCGCGCCAGGAAGCGGTTGCCTTCCCGGTCGAGGTCGAGGCCGAGCCGCGCCGCGAGCGCGGCGACCGCCTCGCTGACTGCACAGGCGCTGCAGAGCGCGCGCCATTGCTTCAGCGTCAGGCCGACGACCATGACGTGAACGCCGTCGGCGCTGACGAAGTCCTTGCCGAAGGCGCCGAACAGGAAGTTGCCATGCCGCTCGCGCGCCGCGCCGAGCTCGGCCTCGGCGATGAAACCGAGGTGACCCATGACCGCGAGCGCCACGTCCTCGAGCGCGAGCTTCACGTGCCGGCCCGCGCCCTTCAGCCGGCGGTGCCGCTCGGCGGCGAGCAGCGCGGTCGCCGCCATCTGGCCGGTGACGAGGTCCCACGCCGGCAGCACGTGGTTGACCGCGTCCTCGCTGCCGGCCGGCCCGGTGACGTACGGCACGCCGACGCGGGCATTGACCGTGTAGTCGACGGCCGAGCCGCCATGCCGGTCGCCCTGGATCGTGAGCTGGATCAGGTCGGCGCGGCGCGCGCTGAGCGCCTCGTACGCCAGCCAGCCGCGCGGCGGAAAGTTGGTCAGCAGCATGCCGGCGTCTTCGCCCGGCGCGCAGACGATCGCCATCGCCAGCTCGCGCCCTTCGGCCGACGCGAGGTCGAGCGCGACCGAGCGCTTGCACTTGTTGAGGCCGCACCAGAACAGGCTGACGTCGTCGGCGGTGACCGGCCAGCGCCGATGGTCGAGACCGCCGGCCAGCGTGTCGATGCGGATCACGTCGGCGCCCATCTGCGCCAGCGTCATGCCGCCCAACGGCGCGGCGACGAAGGCCGCCGCCTCGACCACGCGCATGCCGGCAAGGATGCCTTCGCTCGTCGTCATGGCAGCGCGGCTGCGGAACGGGCGGCCGACGCGAGCGCGGCCTCGAGCAGGCTTCTCGCCACGACCTTGAGCGCCAGCGTCTCCTCCGCGCCCTCGAAGATCGAGAGCACCCGGGCGTCGACGAAATAGCGGCTCACCGGCATCTCCTCGGCGTAGCCCATGCCGCCGTGGATCTGCAGCGCCTCGCGCGTCACCGTCTCGGCCGAGCGGCAGGCGAGCAGCTTGACGAGGCTCGCTTCCATGCGCCCGCCGCCGGCGTCGACCAGGCGGGCGACGTGGAAGGCGAGCATGCGGCAGGCGGCATAGCGCGCCGCCATCCGTGCGAGCTTCGCCTGGGTGAGCGGGTAGTCGATGAGCGGTGCGCCGAACACCCGGCGGTCGCCGGCGTAGCGGAGGGCGGCGCGCAGGGCCGCGCGCATCACGCCGCAAGCGCGCGCCGCGGTCTGCATGCGGCCGCCGATCATTCCGGCCATCGTGAAATGAAAGCCTCTGCCGAGCCCCGCCTCGCCGCCCACGAGGTTGGCGTCGGGCACGAACAGGCCCTCGAAGGCGAGGTCGAAGGAATGCATGCCGCGGTAGCCGATGGTCGGGATGGCGCGGCCGACGAGCCTGCCTCCGCCCGGCTGCACGAAATCGAAATCGTGGCCGTCGAACGAGGGCTTGTCCACCAGCAGGAGGCTGAGGCCGCGATGGCCGGAGGCGCGATCGCCGGTGCGCGCGACCACCATCAGCACGCCCGCCTTGCCGGCGAAGGTGCACCAGGTCTTGGCGCCGTCGAGCCGCCAGCCGCCTTCCGCGCGCGTCGCCTTCAGGCCGAGGCTGGCGACATCGGAGCCGAAGTCGGGCTCGGTGATCGCGATCGCGCAGAGCGTCTCGCCGCTGGCGATGCGCGGCAGCCAGGCCTGGCGCTGCGCCTCGCTGCCGCCGACGAGCAGGGCGCGGGCGAGGATCTCGGGCCGGGTGATCAGGCTGCCGGCGGCGGCTAGCGAGGCCTCCGAGAGCGCCTCGGTCACGACGAGCATCGTCGGCGTGTCGTCGCGGTCGTCGGGCCGGCTGCCGCCGTAGCGCTCGGGAATGGCAAGGCCGAACACGCCCATCTCGCGCAGCGGCTGCAGCAGCGACTCGGGCACGGTCAGGTTGTCGCGGTGGATCGCCTCGGCCTGCGGCGCGACCACGTCGGCGGCGAAGCGGCGAAACGCCTCCTGCGCCAGCACGAGGGGCTCGTCGAGCGGGAGAGCGCCGACGGTGTCGGCGGCGGCGGCGAGCCGCGCGCCGAGCTCGGCCAGCGCCGGCCCGCTCGTGATTGCCTGGCGCAGCGTGCGCAGCGTCGGGTCGCCGGCGATCGCTTCGAGCGGCGCCGGATCGAGGCCGAGCTCGAGCCCGATCGCCTCGAGCCGCGCCCGCACGTCGACGATCGCATCGACGACATGCAGCATCGCCAGGCCGCTGCCGATCCCGCCGACCGGGTCGAGGCGGTCCGGCAGCACCGTCTCCGCGGCGAGCAGATCGGCGTTGGCCAGCGCCAGCTCGTAGCAGGCGAGCTGGCGCCGGTCGAGCAGCGCGGGATCGAGCGCGCCGTCGATCGCGCAGGCTTCGGCCAGCGCACCGGCGTGGCGCTCGAACTGCGCGCGCAGCGCGACGAGCAGGCTGCGCGCGCTGCCGAGGAGCGCCGCGACGGCGGGACTTTCCTCGCTCATTCCCAGGCTTCGAGCCGGGCGCTCATCGCCAGCCGTCCGTCCTTGTCGCGCGCCCAGAGGTCGATGCCGGCACCGGTGCCGAAACGGCAGCAGAGCTCGAACCGGTCGATGTCGAACAGCGGATGGACCGCCTTGAACGCGAAGCGCCGGACGCGCAGCCCCGGCCGCTGCCGCCGCGCCTCGTCGACGAGCAGGGTGGCGATCAGCGGACCGTGGACGATCAGCCCCGGGTAGCCCTCGACCCCGGTCACGTAGCTGCGGTCGTAGTGGATGCGATGCCCGTTGAAGGTGAGCGCCGAGTAGCGGAACAGCAGCACCGGATCGGGAACGACCTCGCGCGCGGTCGACTCGTCGGTCGGCGCGTTCTCGGGCGCGCGCGCCGGCGCGCCCGGCTGCGGCAGGTCGCGGTAGACGATGTCGTGCTCCTCGGTCAGAAGCAGCAGGCCGTCGCGGCCGATCTCGTGGCGCACGGTCACGAACACGAGGGCGCCGGTCTTGCCCTCGCGGCGGCGCACGTCGGCGATGGTGGAGGTGCGCGTCAGTGCGTCGCCGATCCGGATCGGCTGAAGGAAGTCGAGCCGTCCTCCTGCCCACATGCGCCGCGGCAGGCTCACCGGCGGCAGGAAGCCGCCGCGCCGGGGATGACCGTCCGGGCCGATCTCGCGCGCCGGCGCCTTGGGCGTGAAGTAGATCCAGTGCCAGAGCGGCGGCAGCGGGTCGCCGCGCTCGAGGCCGGAGGCGTCGCGGTCGAGCGTCGCGGCCAGGGCGAGGGCGGGCGCGCGCGCCGCCTCGTCGGCGACCTGTTCGGAGCGCCCGATCCAGGACTCGAGTGCGGGGATTTCGTTGCTCATGTGTCGATCATCCGCCTGCCGCGCCGTAACCCGCAGACGCACGGTGGCGCGGGGGCCACTAGACTTGCGTCGTGATGACCCGGCTTCGCATTCTGCTGCTGCTGGCCATGAGCGTGGCCGGCAGCACGGCGCTGGCCGCCACCTACAGCTGCGTCAACGCTCGCGGTGAGAAGCTGCGCAGCGATCGGGAAATCTCCGGCTGTGTCGGCGAGCAATGGGAGCTGGGCAACGATGGGGCACGCAAGCGCCTCGTCCCGCTCCACCTCAGCCCGGAAGAGGAAGCCGCCGCCGAGGAGAAGCGGCGAAAGGACGAGGCCGAGGCGACCGAGCGCAAGATCCGCCAGCGCAACGAGGAACGCCTGCTCAAGCTCTATCCCAACCAGGCCGCGCTCGAAGCCGCCCGGCAGAACGAGCTAGCCACCACGCGAGCCTCCATCACCGTGATCGACGCCCGCATCGCCGAGCTGATGGCCGCGCGCAAGCCGCTGCTGAGCGAGGCCGAGTTCTATCCGAACAAGCCGCTGCCGCCGATCCTGAAGTCGCAGCTCGACGCCAACGAGGCACTGCTGGCCGCGCAGCGACAGGCCTTGCAGGGCCGCTACGACGACCTCAAGCGCATCAATGACCGGGTCGACGCCGAGCTGCAGCAACTGAGGGTTCTCTGGCTGCGCCGCTCGCCGGCCCCGAAGTGAGGCGGCGGCGATGAGCGCGCCACGAAGCGACGGCTGCCCGGTCGTCCACGGCCCGTCCTCGGCGCACCTCACCCCCACCGGCTGCCCGGTCAGCCAGCGCGCCGCCGACTTCGACCCCTTCGGCGACGGCTACCAGCAGGACCCGCCCGACTACGTGCGCTGGGCGCGCGAGCAGGAGCCGGTGTTCTGGAGCCCGAAACTCGGCTACTGGGTGGTGACGCGCTACGCCGACATCAAGGCGATTTTCCGCGACAACCTCACCTTCAGCCCGTCGATCGCGCTGGAGAAGATCACGCCCACCGGCGACGAGGCGAACGCGGTGCTCGCCTCCTACGGCTTCGCCCTCAACCGCACCCTGGTCAACGAGGACGAGCCGGCGCACATGCCGCGCCGCCGGGCGCTGATGGATCCCTTCACGCCCGAGGCGCTGCGCCATCACGAACCGATGGTGCGGCGGCTGACGCGCGACTACGTCGACCGCTTCGTCGACGCCGGCCGCGCCGACCTGGTCGACGAGCTGCTCTGGGAAGTGCCCTTGACCGTGGCGCTGCACTTCCTCGGCATCGCCGAGGAAGACATGGCGCTGCTGCGCAAGTACTCGATCGCGCACACGGTCAACACCTGGGGC
This sequence comes from Burkholderiales bacterium, assembly GCA_031360885.1. GTDB lineage: Bacteria > Pseudomonadota > Gammaproteobacteria > Burkholderiales > Burkholderiaceae_C > Schlegelella_A. The sequence goes on from JANMCC010000138.1 coordinate 14,572, forward strand.
CGGCCGCAGCCCGAGGAGCAGGTGGCGGTGGCGCACGCGGTCGGCAACTTCTGGCAGCTCGCCGGCAAGCTGCTCGAGAAGATGCGGCGCGACCCCGAAGCCGACGGCTGGATGCAGTACGGCATCCGCAAGCAGAAGGAGATGCCGGAGGTCGTGACCGACTCCTACCTGCACTCGATGATGATGGCCGGCATCGTCGCCGCGCACGAGACCACCGCCAACGCCGGCGCCAATGCGATCAAGCTGCTGCTGCAACATCCCGCCGCGTGGCAGGAGCTGTGCGACGAGCCGCGCCTGATTCCGAACGCGGTCGAGGAATGCCTGCGCCACAACGGCTCGATCGCCGCCTGGCGGCGGCGGGCGACGCGCGACGTGCGCATCGACGGCGTCGACATCCCGGCCGGAGCGAAGCTCCTGATCGTGAGCTCCTCGGCCAACCACGACGAGCGCCGCTTCCCCGAGGCCGACCTGTTCGACATCCGGCGCGAGGATGCGAACGACCACCTCACCTTCGGCTACGGCGCGCACCAGTGCATGGGCAAGAACCTGGCGCGGATGGAGATCCAGGTCTTCCTCCAGGAGCTGACGCGGCGCCTGCCGCACCTCAAGCTCGCCGAGCAGCGCTTCAGCTACGTGGCCAACACCTCGTTTCGCGGCCCCGAGCATCTGTGGGTCGAATGGGACCCGGCGAAGAATCCGGAGCGCACGAACCCGGCGCTGCTCGAGGTGCGCACGCCGGCGCGGATCGGCGAGCCGTCGAAGCGCGACATCGCCCGGCCGATACAGGTCGAAAGCGTCGCTGCGGTTGCCGAGGGCGTCGTCCGGCTGCGCCTGGTGTCGCCCGACGGCCGGGCGCTGCCGGCCTGGACCCCGGGCTCGCACATCGACGTCGAGTGCGGCGACACCGGCCTGTCTCGCCCCTATTCGCTCTGCGGCGACCCGGCCGACGCCCGCGCGTACGAGATCGCCGTGCTGCGCGAGAACCCGAGCCGGGGCGGCTCGGCCTGGCTGCATGGCGCGGCGAAGGCCAGCGACCGGCTGCACGTCAGCGCGCCGCGCAACCACTTCCGCCTCGACGAGTCGGCGGAGCAGCTGATCTTCGTCGCCGGCGGCATCGGCATCACGCCGATCGCGGCGATGGCGCGGCGCGCCCGCGAGCTCGGCATCGCCTACGCGCTGCACTACAGCGGCCGGCGGCGCGCGCGCATGGCGTTCGTCGACGAGCTTGCCGCCCTGCACGGGGCCCGGCTGCATCTGCACGTGCAGGACGAAGGCGGGCGCAACGATCTGGCCGCGCTGCTGCGCGAGCCGGCGACCGGCGCGCAGGTCTATGCCTGCGGCCCGGCGCGCATGCTGGCCGCCGTCGCGGCGGCGTGCGCGCACTGGCCCGAAGGATCGCTGCGGGTCGAGCACTTCTCCACCGTTTCGGGCAAGCTCGATCCGGGCCGGGAGCGCGCCTTCGAGGTCGAGCTCCGCGACTCCGGCCTCGTGCTGCCGGTGCGCGCCGACCAGACGCTGCTCGCCGCCCTGCGCGCCGCCAACATCGACGTGCGCAGCGATTGCGAGGAGGGCCTGTGCGGCTCGTGCGAAGTGCCGGTGCTCGCCGGCAACGTCGATCACCGCGACTCGGTCCTGACCCGCGCGGAGCGCGAGGCGAACTCGAAGATGATGGCGTGCTGCTCGCGCGCCTGCGACGCCAGGCTGGTGCTCGGCCTCTGACACCCCTTCGATGCTGTGCGATGACGCGCTGAAGGCGCAGATCCGGCGCCACCTGGGCACGCTCGACCTGCGCCGCGCCGGTCCCGGCGCGCAGCGCGCCGCCGCGGTGGCCGTGGCGGTCGCCGAGGAAGGCGAAGGCGCGTGGATCGAGGGCCTCGCCCGTCCGGCGGGCTGGAGCCGCAACGCAGCGCTGATCCTGACCCGGCGCGCCCCGGACCTGCGCGACCATGCCGGACAATGGGCCCTGCCTGGCGGCCGCGTCGATGCCGGCGAGTCGGCGGAAGAGACCGCCTTGCGCGAGCTAGCCGAGGAGGTGGGGCTCGTGCTTGATTCCGGCGCGGTGCTCGGCCGCCTCGACGACTACGTCACTCGCTCGGGCTTCGCGATCACGCCGGTGGTCGTCTGGGCCGGTACGGCGCGAACGCTGACCGCCAACCCGGCCGAGGTCGAGAGCATCCACCGGATCGCGGTGAGCGAGTTCATGCGCGCCGACGCGCCGCTGCTCGATCGCGTCGCCGACAGCGAGCATCCGGCCCTGCGCATGCCCGTGGGCCTGAGCTGGATCGCGGCGCCGACGGCGGCGGTGATCTACCAGTTCCGCGAGCTCTGCATCGCTGGCCGGCCGACGCGGGTCGACCACTTCGAGCAGCCGCTGTTCGCGCGGCGCTGAGCCGCCTCGGGTCAGTCGAAGTCCAGCAGCACCTTCATCGACTGCGTGCGATCGGCGGCGAGCGCGAACGCGCGCCCCGCATCGCGGTAGGACAGCGTGGCCGAGACCAAGGGCTTCAGGTCGACGAGCCCGGCGTTGATCAGATCGACCGCCGTCGCGAACTCCTGGTGGAAGCGGAAGGCGCCGCGCAGGTCGAACTCCTTGGCGACGATGGTGTTGATCGGCAGCGTCATCTCGCCGCCCAGGCCGACCTGGACGACGATGCCGCGCGGACGCAGCGCATCGAACGCGCCGGTCAGGGCGCGCACGTTGCCGCTGGCCTCGAACAGGACGTCGAAGCGGCCCTTGTCGGCGCTGAACCGCGCGAGCGCCTCGGGCTGCTCGGCGACGTTGATCGTCTGGTCGGCGCCCACCTTGGCGGCGCGGCGCAGCGGCTGCGCCACCTGGTCGGTCACCACGACCAGCGTCGCGCCCGCGCGCCGCGCGGCGATGACGAGCATCGCGCCGATCGGCCCGCAACCGGTGACGAGCACCGCCTTGCCGAGCAGCGGGCCGGCGCGATTGACGGCATGCAGCGCCACGGCGAGCGGCTCGGCCATCGCGCCCTCGCCGTCGCTGATGCCTTCGGCCAGCGGATAGGCCTGGCTGGTGTCGACGACGATCTCCTTGCGGAACGCGCCCTGGACGTGCGGCATGCGCATGGCGCTGCCGTAGTAGCGCATGTCGAGGCAGTGGTTCTGCAGGCCGAGCTGGCAGTAGCGGCAGGCGCCGCAGGGCCGGCTCGGGCAGATCGCGATGCGCCGGCCCGGCGCGAAGCTGCGCACCGCGCTGCCCGCCTCCTCGATCACGCCCGCCACCTCGTGGCCGAGGACCATCGGCTCCTTGATCCGCACCGTGCCGAAGCCGCCGTGCTGGAAGTAGTGCAGGTCGGAGCCGCAGATGCCGCCGGCGCGCACCCGCACCCGAAGCTGGTCGGGCCCGACCGGCGGCGTCGCCACGTCCTCGACGCGGAGATCGCCGGGCGCGTGAATCACGAGTGCATCCATGGCTCGACTCGAAGCGGAAGGCCCCGATCTTCGCTCATCGCCGGGCCGCGGAAGACAGAAAACGGGCCGGCTGGAGGCTAGTCGCGGCGAAACCCTTGCCTACTGTCAGGTCTGACAGAGGGGTTATTCCGACGTTCGGCTTCGCCGAGGAATACAACCTCCTTCGCAGGCGAAAACAGCGGCCGCGGGCCGTTCCCCTCTTCGTACGGATTGGCGCGCTCGAGACCGATGCCTAGCCTGCGCGACGCTGGGCTGCTGCACGCTCCCAACGGATCCTCCGTACAGCGCAGCGCCTCGTCCAACCCGAGGAGACTGTTCATGGCTTCGACCAAATTCGAGCTTCTGGGCCGCTTGTGCGGCTACTTCTGCGACGAGTGCCAGACGCCGCTCGCCGGCGCGACGCTTCGCCTCTACCGACCGGCGCCGGGCGGCAACACCACGGCGATGGCGGTGGCCCATCCGAAGGAGACTTTCGCCATCCTCAGCGACGAGCAGGTGGCGGAGAAGAAGTCGCGTCTGCTCGCCGAGGCCGTGCTCGGCGACGACGGGTCGTTTCGCGTGCCACTCGGCGGCGGCAAGGAGGCCTATGCCGGCGAAGCCTTCGAGATCGACGTCTATTGCGGCACCATGCCCTTCAAGGGCCCGAAGCCGCCGCATCCGAACGTCCAGTTTAGCGTCACCACGCTGCAGCCCATGTGGCGCCAGCGCGATGGCCTGGCCGTGGCCGTGTTCGACCATTGCCTGTCGGCGCGCTACTGGTGCGGCGTGCTCGCGCGCCTCGGCCTGTGGGTCATCTGCGGGCGGCTGACCACCTGCTCCAAGCCGATCCTGCCGATCGCCTCCGCAGTGGTGAAGGCGTTCGACGTCGACTGGCTGCAGACCGACGCGCTCGGCTCGGCGACGACCGACGCCGACGGCCACTTCACGATCTACTACACGCGAGCGCAGTTCGACCGCACGATCTTCTCGCCGCTGATCAACGTCGAATGGACCGGCGGCCCCGACGTCTACTTCCGGGTCGAGGCCGCGGGCGCGCCCATCCTGGTGGAGCCGCCTTCGAAGGGGCGCACCCCCGGGCGCGAGAACGTCGGCCATTGCCTGTGCGTGACGCTGTGCACCGACGACGTGCCGAACACCACGCCCGAAGCCGATCCGCACTGGACGCGGGTCGAGGCGTTCAACGTCCATCCCTCGATCTTCGATCCGGCGCTCAACTTCCTGCCCGAGGGCTACGCCGGCCTGGCGAGCCAGTCGTACGTGTTCGGCGGCGGCGTCGCGCTGTTCGGCAACTGCCCGCTCTTCAATGCGGCCGCGCCCACGCATCCGTTGAAGTTCCGCTTCCTGATCGCCGAGTGGACCTGGTCGGGCGGCGGCGACGGCACCGCCGGCGTGATGCCGACCATTCCCCCCGTCGCGCCGCCCTCTCCGCTCGCGCCGAACGCCACCTGGAAGGTCATGCCGACGACCAACGGCGGCATGCCGCTCGGCGACATCTACTACAACGACGGCCTCAACCCGCTCGCCAGCGTGCCGGTGCGGCCGACGCCCGATGTCGACGGCTTCGTCACTCTGGCCGGGTTCGGCGTCAACGCGCCGTTGTCGGGAGGAGGCACGGTCCTGCTCAACGTCGCGACCGCCAACTTCCTGCGCTCGGGCCTGCTCGCCTACCTCGACTCGGCCAGCGTCACCGCGGCGCATGCGCCGCGCTTCCCGGCCTGGGGCAGCGACAAGCTGCAGGCCGGCCGCGCCCTGACCGCGGCCGAGAAGGAGCCGATCCGCCGCTACCGCATCATCTTCGAGGTGCGCGACGCGACCACCAACACCGCGATGTTCACCGACACGCTCGACTCGATCGTGCTCGACAACTCGGCGTCGGTCGGGCTGCTCAACATCTCGGAGCTGATGGCCAACGCCTGCAATCCGATCATGGGGCTGACCGAGATCCACGCGCTGTTCACGCTGGATCATCCGCACCTGCGCTCGTTCAGCATCACGATCGACAACAACAACGGCAACGTGCATCCGGCGCCGCCGATGCCGAACGGGGCCTTCAATCCGCCGCTGAACTACTTCTTCCGCGGTGGGGCGAGCGGCGCGGCCGGACCGACCAACGCCGTCGACATCTCCGCCGACCCGGTGTGCGCGTACAGCCTCAACATGAGCTGGAGCACGCGGCACTACGTCACCGGGACGCAGAGCCGGCAGGTGCTGTACTGCAAGGAGTAGCAGCGGGGCGCGGTCGGACCCGCGGCCGGCGGCGGTCGCGGGTGCGCGCACCCCTTGGCCACCTCGTGGCCGGTTATCAGCTCGAGCGCCTTGACCCGGAGAAGCTGTTCGGAATAGTCAGCCAGCCGTTGACGGCCGCCTTCCGCGACTTCCATATCGCGCGCAGGGTGTTTTCTCTCATGTCGATCTCCCGGAGGATGATTCAGGTCACGGGCGCCGGGTTGAACAGCACCAGCGCGTTGTGCAGCTTCCAGTGCTCGGCCCAGGTCTTCTTGCGGCCACTGGCCACCTCGAGCATCAGGCGAAACAGCTCCCAGCCGACCTCCTCGATCGTCGCCCCGCCGTCGGCGATGCGCCCGGCGTTGACGTCCATCAGGTCGTGCCAGCGCCGCGCCAGGTCGCTGCGGGTGGCGACCTTGATCACCGGCACCTCGGCGAGTCCGTACGGCGTGCCGCGGCCGGTGGTGAAGACGTGCAGGTTGATGCCCGCGGCGACCTGCAGCGTGCCGCAGATGAAGTCGCTGGCCGGCGTGGCGGCGTAGACCAGGCCGCTGGTGATGCCCCGGTCGCGCAGCTTCTCGCCCGGCGAGAGCACGCCCGAGATCGGCGCGCTGCCGCTCTTGACGATCGAGCCCATCGCCTTCTCGACGATGTTGGAGAGGCCGCCCTTCTTGTTGCCCGGCGTCGTGTTCGCGCTCCGGTCGGCGCTGCCGCGCTTCAGGTAGGCGTCGTACCAGGCCATCTCGCGGATCATCGCCTCGGCCACCTCGGGCGTGGTCGCCCGCGAGGTGAGCTGGTCGATGCCGTCGCGCACCTCGGTGGTCTCGGAGAACATCACGGTGGCGCCCGCGCTCACCAGCAGGTCGGTGCAGAACCCCACCGCCGGATTGGCGGTGACGCCGCTGAACGCGTCGCTGCCGCCGCACTGCACTCCCACCACCAGCTCGCTGGCCGG
>JANMCC010000185.1:0-7260 GCA_031360885.1 Burkholderiales bacterium
TCCATGTCGACCGGCAGGCCGGCGAGGTAGACCGGCATGAGAGCCCGCGTCCGCGGCGTGATCGCGTCCTCGACCGCCTGCAGGTCGAGGTTTCGCGTTGCCGGGTCGATGTCGACGAATACCGGGGAGGCGCCGACGGCGAGGATCACGTTGGCCGTGGCCACCCAGGTGATCGGCGTGGTGATGACCTCGTCGCCCGGGCCGATGCCGGCGACGCGAAGGGCGATCTCCATCGTCGCCGAGCCGTTGGCGAAGGCGCGCACCGGCCGGCCCGAGAACAGGCTCGACAGCTCGGACTCGAATTCGGCGACTTTGGGCCCGGACGTGATCCATCCGGACGCGAGCACCGCGCGAACGCTCTCGAGCGTCGCTTCGTCGAGCACCGGCCGGGCGAACGGCAGGAAGGGCGGATTCGCGACGCTGCTCATCTCCGGCTCATGACGAATACGCCTGCCAGGATCAGGGCGATTCCCGCGATCCGCGTCGGGCCGAGCAGCTCTCCGAACAGGTACCAGGCGGCGATGGCGTTGACGACGTAGCCGAGCGAGAGCATGGGATAGGCGAGCGACACGTCGGCGCGCGACAGGGCGACGATCCAGACGCCGACGCTGACCACATAGCAGCCGAGGCCGGCGACGATGGGCCACTGCGTCAGGACGCGGCCGGTCGTCGAGAGCAGGTTCGAGAAGTCGACGTGAAGCTGGCCCAGCGGCGTGACGCCCGCCTTCAGGAGCAGCTGGGCGATCGCGTTCAGCAAGACCCCGGCGACGATGATGAAGAAGGTGGAGAGGGTCACGGCAGCGCCTGCGCGAAATTGCTGACGACGACGCGGCGCGAATCGGCGGCCACCGCGAACATGGCGACCTTGCGGTCGCGAAGAAGGGCATGCGTCTCGGGCGACATGACGGCCAACGCCCGCGGGCCGTCGCGCCAGGTGGCGATGAATCCTTCGAGCGTGGGGATCCACTTCTGGGGCTCCCGATGAACGCCGAATTCGAGCTCGTCGGGCGCTTCGACCATGATCGTCGTGCGCCGCAGGTAGAACGGCAGCGTGTGGTCGAGCAGGCGAACCGAATAGATCGGCATGTCCGGCTTGAGCACGCTCTCGATAGGCCCGACCAGCGCGACGCCCGACCGCTCGCGGCCGAATATCTCGTGAGCCACGAGCGCGGCGCCGACGAGGAAGAACATCGACAAGGCGTAGGCCGCGATGCTCGCGCCGACGCGGCGGCGGCTCAGCGCGAGCGCGGCCCCGAGCCCGCACAAGGTCAGGACCAGCAGGTAGGCGAGCGCCTTCGCGTAGGCCGCGAACTGCTCGTGCAGCAGGGTGGCGCCGCCCTGCCGGGCGAGCAGCGGCAGGGCGAAGAAGGCGACGACGACGAGGCCGGCGGCGATCAGCACCTGACGCCGCCAGCGCGCCGCATCCAGCCGGTCCAGCGCCACCGCGGCGAGGATCGCGAGCGCCGGAAAGACGGGAACGATGTAGCCGGGCAGCTTCGATCCGGAGAGGCTGAAGAAGACGAGGATCACCGCCGCCCAGACGGCGAGCAGGAGCGCCGGCTTGAAGCCTTCCTTGCGGGCGTCTTCGCGCACCACGCTCGCCATGCCGCGCGAGAGCCCGAGCCAGGGCAGCAGCCCGACAAGCAGCTGCGGGATGAAGTACCACCACGGCGCGCCGCGGTGATGCACGCCCGACAGGTAGCGGGCGAAGTGTTCGTGGATGAAGAAGAAGGAGACGAACTCCGGGTTCCGCCTGGCGATCAGGAAGAACCAGGGCTCGACGATCACCAGGAAGATCAGCAGCCCGCTGGCGACATGCAGTCGCCGCCACAGTCGCCAGTCGCGGCCGACCAGCGAATAGGCGAGCAGCACCAGGCCGGGCAGGACGATGCCGATCAGGCCCTTGGTCAGCACCGCCACCGCCATCGCGGCCCAGGCGAACCACATCCAGTTCCGCTGCTGCGCCGCGCTCGCCCGCGGATGCTGCGCCAGCAAGAAGCCGGCGAGGACGCCCGCCAGGGCGGCCGAGACGCCCATGTCGAGCGAGTTGAAGTGGGAGGCGATGTTCCAGGTCGGCGCGGCGAGGAGGACCAGGCCGGTGAAGATGGCGACGCGGCGTCCGAACCAGCGGCCGGCGGCGAGCATCGAGATGCCCAGGCCGAAGGCGCCGCTGAGTGCCACCCAGAGCCGCGCCTGCCATTCGCCGACGCCGAACGCCGAATAGGCGATCGCCGTCATCCACATCTGGAACGGCGGCTTTTCGAAGTACTTCACGTCGTTGTAGCGGATCGTCACCCAGTCGCCGCTCGCCCACATCTCGCGGGCGATCTCGGCGTAGCGGCCCTCGTCGGAAGGCAGCAGGTGTCGCATTCCCAGCGGCAGAAACCACGCGAGGACGACGATCAGGACGACGGCGACGGTCGTACGATCCAGGGGCGGCGAGCGCGTCTTTGGCAGCGGCACCACCGGATGCAGCGAGGTCAACGCGTGGCGGTCCGGCATGCGAGCGAGGATCGACTCGCCGCCTTAGCCCATCGTTAGATCGTCGAATGCCCCGGCTCGTGGTAGGGCCGCGAGCCTCCCTCAGCAAGCGCTAAGTCTCCCGGCGAAGCGTGTGATCAAAGGCGGTTGAATTGCGAATCCTGCTGGTCGAAGACGACCGAATGATCGGCGAGGCGATCGAGAGATCGCTGAAGGATGCCGCGTATGCCGTCGACTGGGTGCGCGACGGCGCCCTCGCCATCGCCGCGATCGACACCCGCTCGCACGACCTGGTCCTCCTCGACCTCGGCTTGCCGAAGGAGGACGGGCATGCCGTGCTGGCACGCGCGCGCGGCAACGGCGGCACGGTGCCGGTGGTCATCGTCTCGGCGCGGGAGGCGCTCGACGAGCGCCTGCGCGGCCTCGACGGCGGCGCCGACGATTACGTGCTCAAGCCGTTCGAGATGAGCGAGTTGCTGGCCCGGATGCGCGCCGTGATCCGGCGCCGCACCGGCACGCCGCATCCGCTGATGAGCAACGGCGTCGTCTCCCTCGACCCCGCCACCCGGGAGGCCGAGGTCGAGGGCGTCGCCCAAGCGTTGACGGCGCGCGAGTTCTCGCTGCTGCAGGCCCTGATGTTCCGGCCCGGCGCGATACTCTCGCGACGCGAGCTCGAGGACCGCATCTACGGCTGGAACGAGGAGGTCGAGAGCAACGCCGTCGAGTTCCTCATTCATTCGCTGCGCAAGAAGCTCGGCGCGGCGACGATCAAGAACGTGCGAGGTGTCGGGTGGATGGTGGCAAAACGAAGTTGACCGGCTCGCTGCAGTTTCGCCTCTCCGCCACGCTCTCGGCGATCCTCGCGGTGCTGGCCATCGCCGCGGGGACGATTTCCTACGAGACGGCCTTCGGCGAAGCGATCGCATGGCAGGACGCCAACCTGCGCCAGATGTCGGCGATGACCGACGGGCGCAGCGTCCAGACCGACCTGCCGAAGACCATCGTCGACACCATCCCCGACCCGGACCTCGAGGTCGTGGTCGAGGTGCACGGAACCTCGACTGCCTCGTCCCTGGGCAGCGTGCTCGGGCCCGCCCAGAGCCTGCAGGACGGCCTGCAGACCGTCCGCGTCGGCGAGGAGGCCTGGCGGGTGTACGCGCGACCGTTGGAACGCGGCGACCGCCTGGTGGTCGCGCAGCGCTCCGCGGAGCGCGAGGAGGTCGCGCGCAACAGCGCCCTGCGGGCGGTCCTGCCGCTCGCGGCGCTGATCCCGGTGCTGATCGTCCTCGTCAGCGTGGTGGTGCGGCGCACGCTGCGGCCCATGACCGCGCTGTCGAGCGACCTCGACAAACGCAGCGAGCGCGACCTGGGGGCGCTGCACGACACGCACGTGCCGAACGAGCTCCGGCCGTTCACCGCGTCGATCAACAAGCTGATCGCCAGGCTGAATGCCGCGCTCGCGGCGCAGCGCCGCTTCGTCGCCGTCGCCGCCCATGAATTGCGTTCGCCGCTGACGGCCCTGACCCTGCAGGCGGAGCACCTGGGGCAGCGCATCAAGACGCCCGAAGAGCGGGAGTTCATGGATCGGCTGCAAGCCTGCACCAAGCGCATGCGCGGCCTGCTCGACCAGCTCCTCACGCTGGCCCGGGCGGAGGCCGGGGCGGCCGAATCCGATGGCGCCACGACCTCGCTCGCCGAGATCCTGCGCCAGGTGATCGAGCAGCACGTGCCGCTCGCCGAGGCCCGGCGGATCGACCTCGGGGTGATCGGCGAGCTGCTCGACGCCTCGGTCGACGGCAAGGCGATCGACATCCACGCCATGCTGCGCAATCTGGTCGACAACGCCATCCGCTATTCGCCTGCCGGCGGCCGAGTGGATATTTCCGTGCAGCGCAACGGCGAGCGGGTCCGCATCGACATCGTCGACGACGGACAGGGCATCGACGAGCGCGAGGTCGAGCGTGTCTTCGATCCCTTCTACCGCGTGCTCGGCACCGACACCGAGGGCTCGGGGCTGGGCCTGGCGATCGTCCGGGTCATTGTCGATCGCCTTGGAGGAACCGTCTCGCTCGCCAACGACGCCGGGGGCCGGGGACTGCGCGTCCAGGTCGAGCTGCCGTGCGGTCCCGCTCCCGAGCGCGCCGCGGCGCCGGCGCCCCCGGCGATGGCGCACGAGGCTGCGGCCTGAAGCGATGCCGGACTCCCGCGACGAGCTGGCAGGCATCACCGCGAATACGCTCGCCGACTACGACGCGAACGCCGAGGCGTTCTGGGAAGGCACGCGCGACCACGACGTGCGGCAGAACATCGCCACCCTGCTGCGCCACCTGCAGGGCGACGCGCCGTTCGCCCTTCTCGACCTCGGCTGCGGCCCGGGACGCGACCTCCACACCTTCGCCGGCCTCGGCCATGAGGCGATCGGCGTCGACGGCGCGTCGCGCTTCGTGGCGATGGCGCGGGCGCACAGCGGCTGCGAGGTCTGGCAGCAGAACCTGCTCGCGCTCGCGCTGCCGCCGGGCCGCTTCGACGGCATCTTCGCCAATGCGGTGCTCCAGCATGTGCCGGCGAGCGAGCTGGCCCGGGTGCTGCGCGAGCTGCATGCGGCGCTGCGCCGCGGCGGGGTGCTGTTCAGCTCGATCCCGCACGGCCAGGGCGAGGAAGGCTGGAATTGCAGCCGCTACGGCGTCTATCACGAGCCCGCGACCTGGCAACGCCATCTCGCCGAGGCCGGCTTCATCGAGCTCGAGCACTACTACCGGCCCGAAGGCCTGCCGCGCGAGCAGCAGCGCTGGTTCGCGGGCGCCTGGCGGCGCATCGACGGCGCCGCGGGTTGAGGCTCAGGGCGCGCTGATGCGGGTGACGCCGCCGCGCGTCAGCACGTAGACCGCGCCGTCGAGGCCCACCAGCAGGTCGACCGGCTGGCCCGAGAGCCGGGCGAACGAATACGCGGCGTTGCCGTTGGCGGCATCGAGCCGGCCGACGAACTGGCTGACGAAGTCGGCGAAGTAGTACTGGTCGCGGTAGCCGGGAGGGAACGGACCGCTGGCCGGATAGAAGGCGCCGCCGGCGATCGCGAAGCCCTTGAAGAACCCGCCCGGGCCCGAGCCGAGCGGCGCGGCATCGCTGTGCTTGTAGGTGAAGAGCGGGCTGGCGATGCCGGCGGCGGCCGTCTGCCCTTCGGTCATCGGCCAGCCGTAGTTCGCGCCGGCGGCGCCGACGTCGATCTCCTCCCAGGTGTCCTGGCCGACGTCGTTGATGTGGATCCGGCCGGTGCCCGCCTGCACCGCGAAGGTGAAGGGATTGCGCAGGCCGTAGGCCCAGATCGCGCGGAACGCGCCGGCCTGGGCGGCGAACGGGTTGTCGGCCGGGATCGTGCCGTCGTCGTTGAAGCGCAGCAGCTTGCCGAACGGATTCGTCAGGTCCTGCGCCTGCGCCGGATTCGCGTTCTCGCCGACCCCGACGTAGAGCTTGCCGTCGCTGCCGAAGTGCATGCCGCCGCCGTTGTGGTTGGTCGCGCCCGAGAGGCTGGGCAGGTCGACCAGCGCGACTTCGCTGCCGCCCAGGGCCATGTCGCCCGCCGCGGTGAAGCGGCTGATGCGGTTGTGCGCGCCGCCGGCGGTGCGCGTCGAATAGATGTAGAGGTAGCCGTTGGTCGCGAAGCCCGGGTGCAGGGCGATGCCGATCAGGCCGCGCTCGCCCGAGGAATCGACGGTCACGCTCGCGAACGGCGTCGCCAGCAGCGCGCCGTTCTTGATCACCCGGATCGCGCCGCCCTGCTGGGCGACGAAGATCCGCCCGTCGGCCGCCTGCGCGAACGCAGTCGCGCTCGTCAGGCCCGCGACCCACGCTTCGTCGCGCGTGAAGCCGCTCGGCTGAGAGACGCTGCCGCCGAACTGCACCAGCGCGGTCGACCAGGGCGAGAGGTTGCCGGCGGCGTCGCTGGCGCGCGCGCGCAGCACGTGCTGGCCGGCGGTGTGGAGGCCGGTGTCGAGGCTCGCGGCGTAGGGCGCGGTGGTCGCGACACTGCCGATCTGCACGCCGTCGACCTGGAATTCGACGCCGGTCACGGCGACGTTGTCGGTCGCGGTCGCGCTGAGCGCGACGACGCCGGTGAGGCCGCTCGCCAGGTTGAGCGGCGCGCTGAGCGTGGCCGCCGGCGGCGTCATGTCGGCGCCCGCGGGCGGACTGACCGCGACGCCGACCGCGGCGCTGGTGGTCGCCGCACCGTGCGAATCGGTGGCGCGCGCGGTGAGGCTGTGCGCGCCGGTGCTCGTCGGCGTCCAGCTCAGCGCGTAGGGGCTGCTCGTGTCCTCGCCGAGCAGGGTCGCGCCGTCGAAGAACTCGACCTTGACGACGGTGTCGTCGCTGTCGGCGGCGGTCGCGCTCAGCGCCACGGCGATGCCGCTGGTGGCCGTCGCCGGCGCGGCGAGCGTCACCGTCGGCGGCACGTTGGCGGAGGAGCCGCCGTCGTAGCCGCCACCGCAGGCGGCGAGAAGGGCGAGGCCGAGGGCCGAAAGGCGGCGCCCTGCGCGGACCGAGGGGTGGATCATGCGGTGATCTTGCACCCGCCTGCGCGCCTCCCTGTGACAAGAGGTAGCCTTCGCCGATGCAACGCGTCGCCATCGTCAGCGCCATGCACCAGGAGCTCGCGGCGCTGCTGCGGCTCATGCCCGACGAGGCGCCGCTGCGCCGCGCCGGCCGCGAGTTCTGGGTCGGCCACCTCGACGGCCACGAGGTGGTCGCGGTGCTCTCCGGCGTCGGCAAGGTCGCCGCAGCGAC
>JANMCC010000188.1:0-16910 GCA_031360885.1 Burkholderiales bacterium
GGCTTGGGCAGGTAGTCGTCGGCGCCGACCTCGAGGCCGACGATCCGGTCGACGTCCTCGACCTTGGCGGTGAGCATGATGATCGGCGTCAGGTCCTTGGCGGCGCGCAGGCGCCGGCAGATCGACAGGCCGTCCTCGCCGGGGAGCATGAGGTCGAGGACGATCAGGTGCACGGTCTCCCGGGTCAGCAGGCGGTTGAGCGCCTTCGAGTCTTCGGCCAGCAGGACCTCGAAGCCCTCCTGGGTCAGGTAGCGGCGCAGCAGGTCGCGAATGCGGGCATCATCGTCGACGACGACGATCCGGTCCGGGCGGGGATTGACGGCGGTGTTCATCGCTTCCTTATTTGTAACAATCGCGATTCTGCGCGGCTTTGCAACCCGTTCCGGGCGCTTCTGACGTGCTGTTACAACCCCGGATCGAGCCACATTTCACTATTCCGCCCCCCATGAAGATGCCCACCCCCGCGGCCGCCGCCGCCCTTGCGTCACTGGCCTTCGCCCTGGCCGCGCCGGCGCGCGCCGACACGCCGTCGCCGCAAGGCGTTCTCAGCCTGACCGCGAGCGCCACCGTCGAGGTCACCAAGGACCTGCTCAGCATCAGCTTCTCGACCACCAAGGAAGGGGCCGACGCCAACGTCGTGCAGGCGCAGCTCAAGCAGGCGCTCGACGCCGCGCTCGCCGAGGCGAAGAAGGCGGCGCGGCCGGGCCAGGTCGACGTGCAGACCGGCACCTTCTCGCTCTATCCGCGCTACGCGTCCAAGGGCGGCATCAACGGCTGGCAGGGCACGGCCGAGATCATCGTCGACGGCCGCGACATGGCGGCGATCGGCCAGCTCAGCGGCCGCATCACGACCATGACCGTGGCGCGCGTCGTCTACCGGCTCTCGCGCGAAGCCAGCCAGAAGGTCGAGGGCGACGTCGCCGCCGAGGCGATCGCGCGCTACCGCGCCAAGGCGGCCGAGTACGCCAAGCAGTTCGGCTACGCCGGCTACTCGATCCGCGAGGTCAACGTCACGACGACCGAGCCGCAGCAGGGGCCGACGCCGATGTACCGGACCCAGGCGGCGGCGATGTCGGCGCCCAGCGACGCGCTGTCGGTCGAGCCCGGCAAGGCGCAGGTCAACGCCAACGTCAGCGGCACGGTGCAGATGAAATGACCAGCAGCGCCTCGACCCTGGCCGGCGAGCCGCGGCTGCGCCGCGTGCAATGCCTCGGCGCGCGCGGCCTGCACCGCCTGGCGTACTGGGAGTGGGGCGACCCGGCGAACCGCCGCGTGCTGGTCTGCGCCCATGGCGTCTCGCGCCAGGGCCGCGACTTCGACGAGCTCGCCAGGGCGATGCAGGGCGAGTTCCGCGTCGTCTGCCCCGACGTCGTCGGCCGCGGCGAATCGGACCGGCTCGCCGATCCCGCGGGCTACGTGCTGCCCGCCTACCTCGCCGACATGGTCACGCTGCTCGCCCGCCTCGACGCCGACAGCGTCGCCTGGCTCGGCACCTCGATGGGCGCGCTGATCGGCATGGGTCTGGCGTCGCTGCCCGGCTCGCCGATCGGCCGGCTCGTGATCAACGACATCGGTCCGACCGTCGACGCCACGGGCATCGCGCGGATCGGCGCCTACCTCGGCCTGCCGATCGACTGGGCGAGCGAGGACGAGGCGGCCGACTACCTGCTGACGATCTCGCAGGGCTTCGGCCCGCATTCGCGCGAGGAGTGGCTGGCGCTGACGGGGCCGATGCTGCGCAGGAAGGGCGAACGGCTGCATCTCCACTACGACCCGGCGATCGCGCTGCCCATGCGCGCCATCACGCCGGAGATCGCCGCCGCCGGCCAGGCGGCGCTCTGGGCCGCGTACGACGCGATCCGTTGCCCGACGCTGCTGCTGCGCGGGGCAGAGTCCGACATCCTCGCCCGCGCCACCGCCGAGGAGATGACCCGCCGCGGCCCGAAGCCGCGCGTGCACGAGTTCGCCGGCATCGGCCACGCGCCGACGCTGGTCGCCCCCGGGCAGGTCGCCGTGGTGCGGGAGTTCCTGCTCTCGCCATGAAGACGCCGGCGGCCAGCCGCGTCGAGGCGGCGGCACCGATCGTCCGACTCCTCGACGCAACGGACGACGCCGCTGCCGCCAGTGGCGCCGAAGGCGGGCGCGACCCGCGTCCGGCCGGTCCCGACCCGGTCGCCCGCGCGCGCGAGTTCGCGGCGCCGCTGCTCGCCGGTCGCACGCTGGCGACGGGCGAAGGCGTGCTCGCCCATGCCGAGGGCTCGGCCCGGGTGCTGGAGGAGATCGGCGCCGCTCCCGAGCTGCGCGCCGCAGTCTTCCTCGTCCACGCCGCCGACCAGCTCGGCAAGCCCGACGAGGTGCTGACGCCGCTGTTCGGCGAGTCTCAGGCGAGGCTGGTCGCCCATGCCCGAAAGCTCGGCGACCTGCAGCGCGCGGCGCACGGGGCGCGCGTCGACGCTGCCGCCCGGGCGCTGCAGACCGAGCGGGTGAGGAAGATGCTGCTCGCGTTCTCGAGCGATCTGCGGGTCGTGCTGCTGCGGCTCGCCTCGCGCCTGCAGACACTGCGCTGGTTCGCCGCGAGCAAGAGCGCGGGAGCGCACGAGCTCGCGGCCGAGGCGATGCAGGTGTTTGCGCCGCTCGCCAACCGGCTCGGCATCTGGCAGATCAAGTGGGAGCTCGAGGACCTCGCGTTCCGCTTCCTCGACCCCGAGAGCTACCACGCGATCGCCCGCCAGCTCGACGAGCGGCGCACCGACCGCGAGGCGCGGATCGTCCGCCTGCGCGCCGAGCTCGAGGCCGACCTCGCCGCCCACGGCCTGTCGGCGCAGGTCCAGGGCCGGCCCAAGCACCTGTACAGCATCTGGAAGAAGATGAAGAAGAAGGGCGTCGCCTTCGGCGGCGTCATGGACATGCTGGCGCTGCGCGTCATCGTCCCCGACGTCGCCGGCTGCTACGCGGTGCTCGGCCGGGTGCACGAACGCTGGCCGGCGATCGCCGGCGAGTTCGACGACTACATCGCCCGGCCCAAGGCGAACGGCTATCGCTCCCTGCACACGGTGGTGCAGGGCGACGACGGCCGGCCGGTCGAGATCCAGATCCGCACGCCCGAGATGCACGAGCACGCCGAGTACGGCGTCTCCGCGCACTGGGCCTACAAGGAGGCCGACGTGGCGAGCCGGCAGCGTGGCGCCGGCGGGCGCTTCGAGGCGAGCGTCGCCGAAGCGAGGCTGGTGGTGCTGCGGCAGTTGCTGGCCTGGCAGCACGACCTCGCGGAAGACGACGACCACGCGGCGCCCGGCTCGCCCGCCGACTCCGGCAAGGCCGCCTTCGACGACCGCATCTACGTCTTCACGCCGCAGGCGACCGTGGTCGAGCTGACGGCCGGCGCGACGCCGATCGACTTCGCCTACGCGGTGCACACCGACCTCGGCCATCGCTGCCGCGGCGCCAGGGTCGACGGCCGGGTGGTGCCGCTGGCCACGCCGCTGCAGAGCGGGCAGACGGTCGAGATCACCGCGGCGAAGACCGGTGGTCCCTCGCTCGACTGGCTCAACCCCGACCTCGGCTACCTGCGCAGCCCGCGCTCCAAGGCCAAGGTCCGGTCCTGGTTCAACGCGCTGGCCACCGACGCCACCGTGGCGCGCGGCCGCGAAGCGGTGGAAAAGGTGCTGCAGCGCGAAGGCAAGACCGCGCTCAAGCTCGAGGACCTGGCGGCGCAGCTCGGCTTTCGCAGCGCCGAGGCGCTGTTCGAGGTCGTCGGCAAGGACGAGCTTTCGTTGCGCAACATCGAGACGCTGCTCCGGCCCGTGCCCGAGCCCAAGGCCGACGAGGACGAGATCCACTTCAGCCGACCGCGCGCCGAAGCCGGCGGCGTGCTCGTGGTCGGCGTCGAGTCGCTGCTCACCAGCCTGGCGCGCTGCTGCCGGCCGGCGCCGCCGGATGCGATCGCCGGCTACGTCACTCGCGGCAAGGGCGTCGCCGTGCACCGCGTCGGCTGCAGCAACCTGCGCGAGCTGCGCTCGCGCGCGCCCGAGCGCGTGATCCCCGTCGCCTGGGGCGCTGCCGACGCGGCGCGGCCTGCCCTCTATCCGGTCGACGTGCAGGTGGAGGCCAGCGACCGCCAGGGGCTGCTGCGCGACGTCTCCGAGGTGTTCGCCAAGGAGAAGACCAACGTCACCGGCGTCAAGTCGAGCTCGGTGAAGGACGCGGGCGGCGGCACCGCCTTCATGACCTTCACCGTCGAGGTCGCCGACGCCGCCCGGCTCGCGGCGACGCTGGCGCAGGTGTGCCGCGTTCCCGGCGTGCGCGCGGCCCGCCGCCGCTAGCCGCGCCCGGTCACTTCACCGGAATCGGCGTCGCCCGGTCGACCGCCACGGCGGCGATGCTGTTCTGCGGCGAGCCCTCGATCACCCGGTCGGAATAGGTGAGGTAGACGAGGGTGTTGCGCTTCTTGTCCACCATGCGCACGACGCGCAGCTTCTTGAACACCAGCGAGATGCGCTCCGTGAACATCTCTTCCTGCACCTCGAGCGGCTTGGGGAACGAGATCGGCCCGACCTGGCGGCAGGCGATCGAGGCTTCGGCGAGGTCCTCGGCGAGGCCGAGGCCGCCCTTGATGCCGCCGGTCTTGGCGCGCGACACGTAGCAGGTGACGCCCTCGACCTTGGGATCGTCGTAGGCATCGACGACGATCTTGTGGTCCGGGCCGAGCAGCTTGAAGACGGTGTCGACCTCGCCGATCGACTCGGCCTTGGGCGAGCAGGACACGCTCGCCGCGGCGGCGAGAACCAGGGTCGGAAGGAGGTATTTCATGGCCGCCGGAGCAGGGCGCCGCGGGCTGCGGCCGGGCTAGCCTAGCCGAACCCGAGGGTCGCGGCTACGCTGCTATCATGCCGCCCTTCCCAGGCGCGTAGCTCAGCTGGTTAGAGCACCACCTTGACATGGTGGGGGTCGTTGGTTCGAGTCCAATCGCGCCTACCAGATTCGGTAGGAGAAACAAGCACCCGGCGGCGACGCCCGGTGCTTTTTTCTTGCGGGTAGGCAAGGGCCTGACTATCGTGGCGACGCTCGCCCACCGAGATATCCCGTCCGGCCGCTGACCGCCAACCCGAGAGCTGCATGAACCTCGCCCAGCTTCTGGCTCGCCAGGCGCGCGTGTCCCCCGATCGCATCGCGATCCTCGAAGGCGCGCGTCCGTGGGCCAGCCATGCCGGCTGGGCGGCGCGCAGCGCCGGCCTGGCGCAACGCCTGCGCGCCGCCGGCCTCGAGCCGGGCGACCGTATCGTGGTTTTCATGCGCAACCATCCGCGCTACCTCGAGATCCTGTGGGGTGCGTGGTGGGCCGGCCTCGTCGTCGTCCCGGTCAATGCCAAGCTGCATCCGGTGGAAGTCGAGTGGATCGTCGCCAATGCCGAGGCGCGCTGGGGCTTCGTGACGCGAGACATCGTCACCCAGCCGCTGCCCGGCCTGGCGCGCCAGGTCGACGCCGAGTCGGCCGAGGCCGACGCCCTGCTCGCGCCCGTGGACGCCTGGACCGAGGTGCCCGTCGCCGAGCGGATGCCCGATGACGTCGCCTGGCTCTTCTACACCAGCGGGACGACCGGCCGCCCGAAGGGCGTGATGCTGACGCATCGCAACCTGATGACGATGGGGCTGACCTACTTCATCGATGTGGACCCGGTGACGGCCGACGACGCGATCGTCTACGCCGCGCCGATGTCGCACGGCTGCGGCCTCTACGCCATTCCGCACCTGATGGCGGGGGCGCGCCATGTGGTGCCGGCGTCGGGGGGCGTCGACCCGGCCGAGCTCTTCGAGCTGGGCCGCACGCTGGGTCCGCTCTCGACCTTCGCCGCACCGACGATCGTCAAGCGTCTCGTCGACCATGCCGAGCAGGCCGAACTCGCACCGGAGGACGCCGCGTCCGCATTCAAGACCATCGTCTACGGCGGCGCGCCGATGTACCTGGCCGACATCGAGCGAGCGTTGGCGGTCATGGGCCCGCGTTTCGTGCAGATCTACGGACAGGGCGAGACGCCGATGGTGGCCACGGCGCTGTCGCGACGGCATGTCGCCGATCGGGCGCACCCGCGCCACCGCGAGCGGCTGGCCTCGGTGGGCGTGGCGCAGACACCGGTGCAGGTCCGCGTCGCCGACGAACAGGGGCGCGACGTGCCACCCGGCGAGACCGGCGAGGTGCTGGTGCGCGGCGATACGGTGATGGCCGGCTACTGGCGCAACCCGGAGGCCAGCGCCGCGGCGCTGCGCGACGGCTGGCTCTGGACCGGCGACATCGGTTGCCTCGATGGCGACGGCTTCCTGACGCTGAAGGACCGCAGCAAGGACCTGCTGATCAGCGGCGGCTCGAACATCTACCCGCGCGAGGTCGAGGAAGTGCTGTCGACGGCGCCCGGCGTGGCCGACGTGGCGGTGGTGGGCGGCCCCGACCCGCAGTGGGGAGAGATCGTCGTCGCCTTCGTCGTCGCCCGGCCCGGCGTCCGGCTCACCGAGGCGGCGCTGGATGCCCACTGCCTGGAGCGCATCGCCCGCTTCAAGCGGCCGAAGCGCTACGTCTTCGTCGACGAGCTGCCCAAGAACAACTACGGCAAGGTGCTGAAGACGGAGCTGCGCGCCCGGCTGCGTACCCCCGCTTGAGCGACACCCCTTGCGATCACAGGTCGACGCGGCTGCCCGCCGCGGGCGCCTCGACGCTCCAGCCGAGCTTGTCGGCGATCGTGTCGGCGAAGCCGCGGGCGGTTTCGGCCTCGCCATGGACGACGAAAGTACGGCCCGGCGCGGTCGTGAAGTTGCCGAGCCAGCCGAGCAGCGCATCGCGGTCGGCGTGCGCCGACAGGCCGCCGATGGTGTGGATGCTGGCGCGCACGACGTGCTCCTCGCCGAACAGGCGAACCCGCTTCTCGCCGTTCACCAGGCGCCGGCCGAGCGTGCCCTCCGCCTGGAAGCCGATGATGACGACGGCGCACTCGGCCCGGCCGAGGTTATGCCGCAGGTGATGGCGGATGCGGCCGGCGTCGCACATGCCGCTGGCGGCGACGATGATCGCGCCGGCCTTGATCTGGTTGAGCGCGATCGACTCCTCGACGCTTTGGGTGAAGCGCAGGCTCAGCCCTTCGGGCGGCGCTCGGCGCAGCGAGAGCACCTCGCGCGTCTCCTCGTCCAGGACCTCGGGGTGCTTCAGGGTGATGGCGGTCACCTTGTCGGCCATCGGCGAGTCGACGAACACCTGCATCGGCGGCAGCCGGCCCTGGCGGCGCAGGTCGGTCAGCAGGAACAGCAGCTCCTGCGTCCGCCCCAGGGCGAACGCCGGGATCAGGATGTTGCCCTTGCGCCGACGCAGCGTGTCCTCGATCACCTGCACCAGCTCGTCGGTCGTCTCGCGCAGCGGGCGGTGCAGCCGGTTGCCGTAGGTCGACTCGACCAGCAGCACGTCGGCCTCGGCGATCGGCGTGGGGTCGCGCACGATCGGCCGGCCGGGCTGGCCGAGGTCGCCGGAGAACACCAGCTTGCGGCTGCGGCCGCCTTCGGTGATCCAGACCTCGACGATCGCCGAGCCGAGGATGTGGCCGGCATCGCGGAAGCGGCAGCGCAGCGCCGCGTGCGGCTGCACGTCGGCGTCGTAGGCCACGCCCTCGACCTGCTCGAGGCAGGCTTCGGCCTGCGCCACGGTGTACAGCAGCTCGGCGGCCGGCCCGGGGCGGCTCCGCCCGGTCCCGCGCTGGCGCTGCGCGCGCGTCCACTCCGACTCCTGGATGAAGGCGCTGTCGAGCAGCATCACCGACAGCAGGTCGGCGGTGGCGGTCGTGGTGTAGATCCGTCCGCGAAAGCCCAGGGCGCACAGGCGCGGCAGCAAGCCGCTGTGGTCGATGTGCGCGTGCGTCAGCAGCACCAGGTCGATGTCGCGCGGATCGAAGGGAAAGGGCTTGAGGTTGCGCTCGCGCGCTTCCCGTCCGCCCTGGTGCATGCCGCAGTCCACCAGGAAGCGCACGCCGTCCGCCTCGACGAGAAAGCATGAGCCCGTGACTTCCTGGGCCGCACCGATGAAGCTGATCCGCATGCCGTTCCCCGCGATGCCCGAGTGCCGCATCGTCCCACGCGCCGGCACCGCACTTTCGCCGCCCGGTGAAACACGGGTTCCCTGGCGCCCGGCGTCAACGAAAATGAGGCGATGAGCCTTCCCTTCCAACGCGTCGCGGTCGTCGGCGCCGGCGCCGTCGGCAGCTTCTTCGGCGCGATGCTGGCCGAGGCCGGGCATCCTGTGACGCTGATCGGCCGGGCCGCGCACGTGGAGGCGATCCGCCGCCATGGCCTGCGCCTCGACCGCGGCGGCCGGGTCGAAACCGTGACCATCGGCGCGAGCGTCGAGCTCTCTTCGGTGCGCGACGCCGACCTCGTGCTCTTCTGCGTCAAGTCGACCGACACCGAGGCGGTGGCCGAGGAGATGGCGCCGTATCTCGCGCCGGGCGCCCTCGTGCTCAGCCTGCAGAACGGCGTCGAGAACGCGCCGACGATCGCCCGCCGCGTCGCCCAGGCGGTCGTTCCGGCGGTGGTCTACGTGGCGACGGCGATGCCCGAGCCGGGGACCGTGAAGCATTACGGCCGCGGCGACCTGGTGATCGGCGCGATGCGCTCGGCGGCAGACGGCGGTGCGGCGGCGAGCGCGCGCCTGCAGGACCTGGTCGATTTCTTCGCCAGCGCCAACGTGCCGGTGCGGATCTCGGCCGACGTCATGGCCGAGCTCTGGGCCAAGCTGATGGTCAACTGCGCCTACAACGCGATCTCCGGCCTCGCCCAGGCGCCGTACGGCCGGCTCGCGGCGCTGCCAGCGGTCCGCGAGCTGCAGCATGCGGTCGTCGCCGAGGTCGTCGCCGTCGCCCGGGCCGACGGGGTCGAGCTCTCGCTGCCGCAATCGCTCGAAGCCATGGAAGGCATCGCCGCGGCGATGCCCGGCCAGCTCTCGTCGACCGCGCAGGACATGGCGCGCAGCAAGCCGAGCGAGATCGATCACCTGAACGGCTTCGTCGCCCGGCGCGGCCGCGAGCTCGGCGTGGCGACGCCGGCCAACCAGGCGCTGTACGCGCTGGTCAAGCTGGTCGAGTCGGACCCGCATGGCTGAAGCCGGGGCGGGCGCGACGCCGGTTCCCCGGGAGTTCGTGCAGGCCTTGCGCGAGCTCGGCCTCGCCGGTGACGAGCTCCTAACGGGCCGGCCCCTGACCGGCGGCGTCTCCTCCGACATCTGGCAGATCGACACCGCGCGCGGCCCGGTCTGCGCCAAGCGCGCCTTGTCGAAGCTGCGCGTCGCCGCCGACTGGCGCGCGCCGATCGAACGCAATCTCTACGAGGCGCGCTGGATGCAGGTGGCGCAGGAGGCGGTTCCCGGCTGCACCGCGCGCGTTCTCGGCCAGCACCCGGGCCTCGGCGTGCTGGTGATGAGCTACCTCGAGCCGGCGCGCTACGTGCTCTGGAAGGAGGCGCTGCGCGACGGAGAGGTCGAGCTCGAGACGGCGCGGGCCGTCGGCCGGGTGCTGGCGCGCATCCACGGCTACTCGGCCGCGCGGCCGCAGCTCGCCGCCGAGTTCCCGACCGACGCGATCTTCTTCGACATCCGCCTCGAGCCGTACCTGCTGGCGACGGCGAAGCGCCATCCCGACCTGGCGCCGCGGATCGAGGCGCTGGTGCGCGCGACCCAGGCGAACGCCGTGGCCCTGGTGCACGGCGACGTCAGCCCGAAGAACATCCTGGTCGGCGACGAAGGGCCGGTGCTGATCGATGCCGAATGCGCCTGGTGGGGCGATCCGGCGTTCGACATCGCCTTCTGCCTCAACCATCTGCTGCTCAAGTGCCTGTGGAATCCGGGCGCGACCGACGCCTTCCTCGCCAGCTTCGACGCCTTGTCCCGTGCCTACTTCGACGGCGTCGACTGGGAGAGCCGCGCCGGCCTCGAGCAGCGTGCGGCGGCGCTCCTGCCCGGCCTCTTTCTCGCTCGCGTCGACGGCAAGTCGCCGGTCGAGTACCTGCGCGAGGAAGGGCAGCGCGAGCGCGTGCGGCGCGTGGCGCGCCCGCTGATCGCTGAGCCGGTCGACCGTCTGTCATCCATCGCCGTCGCCTGGCGCGCCGAGCTCGAATCATGAATCCTCACGACATCCGTTCGATCCATGCCCGCCGGGTGTGGGACAGCCGCGGCCGGCCGACGGTCGAGGCCGAGATCACCCTGGACGACGGCGCGGTCGGACGCGCGATCGCGCCGGCCGGCGCCTCCAGGGGCACGCGCGAGGCGCACGAGCTGCGCGACGGCACGCCGCGGTTCGGCGGCCTCGACGTCATGCAGGCGGTCGGCCATGTCAACGGCGAGATCGCCGGCGCGCTGGTCGGCGCTTCGGCGCGCGACCAGGCCGCGCTCGACCGCCGACTGGTGGAGCTCGACGGCACGCCGAACAAGACGCGGCTCGGCGCCAACGCGACGCTCGCCGTATCGATGGCCGCCGCGCATGCGGTGGCGGCGTCGCTCGGCGTGCCGCTCTACGAGTACATCGGCGGCGCCGAGGCGACGCTGCTGCCGATGCCGCAGATCCAGATCTTCGGCGGCGGCGCGCATGCCGGGCGGCGGGTCGACATCCAGGACTTCATGGTGGTCTGCCCCGGCGCGCGAAATTTCGCCGAGGCGCTGGAATGGACGGCCGAGGTCTACCGCCACGCGGGCCTGGTGATGCAGGAGCGCGGGCCGCTGCGCGGCGTCGCCGACGAAGGCGGCTGGTGGCCCGACTTCGCGACCAACGAGCAGGCGCTGGAGACGCTGGTGGAAGCGATCGAGCGCGCCGGCTACGCGCCGGGCGCGCAGGTCGCGATCGCCCTCGACATCGCCGCGTCAGAGTTCGGCCGCGCCGGCCGCTACACGCTGGGGCTCGAATCGCGCGAGCTCGATTCCGACGGCTTGATCGAGGTCCTGCTGCGCTGGGTCGACAAGTACCCGATCGTCTCGATCGAGGATCCGCTTGCCGAGGACGACGCCGAAGGCTTCGCCCGCTTCACGCGCGCCGCGGGCGAGCGGATCCAGATCGTCGGCGACGATTTCCTGGTGTCGGACGCGGCGCTCGTGCGCGAAGCCGCGGCGCGCGGCGCGGCCAACACCGTGCTGCTCAAGCCGAACCAGCGCGGCACCCTGAGCGAGACGCGCGACGCCTGGCTCGCGGCGAAGGAGGTCGGCTATGCCGGCATCGTCTCGGCGCGATCGGGCGAGACCGAGGACACGACCATCGTTCACCTCGCGGTCGGCTGGGGCGCCGGCCAGCTCAAGGTCGGCTCGTTCGCCCGCGGCGAGCGGATGGCGAAGTGGAACGAGGCCTTGCGCGTCGAAGAGCGGCTCGGCGCGCGAGCCCGCTTCGCCGGGACGACCGCGTTCGGTCGAAGCCGGCGCTGAAGCCGGGGCGCCGGCGCCGCCGCCTCAGCGCTTC
Organism: Burkholderiales bacterium; assembly: GCA_031360885.1. Classification (GTDB taxonomy): domain Bacteria; phylum Pseudomonadota; class Gammaproteobacteria; order Burkholderiales; family Burkholderiaceae_C; genus Schlegelella_A. The sequence continues at coordinate 11,466 of JANMCC010000188.1, forward strand.
TCGAAGTGGCGCAGCAGCAGCGCCGCGAGCTCCTCGGGGCGTTCTTCCGGCACGAAGTGGCCGCAGTCGGCGACGACCGCGCCGGTCACGTCGTCGGCGATCATCTTCAGCGAAGCCTCCGGCTCGCCGCCGCGGCCTCGCGCCTCCTCGCGGCCGCCGCCGACCGCGAGCACCGGCATCTTCAGGCGCAGCCCCGAGGCGAGCAGCGCGCGGTTGTCGGCGATGTCGTTCGGGATGTTGCGATAGAAGGCGAAGCCCGCGCGCAGCGCGCCGGGCTGGGTGTAGGTGCGCAGGTACTCGTCGATGTCGGCGGCGTCGAACACGCCGCGCTGCCACGAGAACGATTCGTAGAACCAGGTCAGGTAGGCGCGCTCGCGGCCCTGGACCAGCGCCTCGGGCAGGTCGGGTGTCATGTGGAAGGCGTGGTGCCAGCGCTTGCCGCCCTGCGAGATGTCGGGGCCGATGCCGGGCAGCGTGACGTCGACGATCGTCAACGTGCGGATCGCCTCCGGGTGCGCCGCGGCGAGGGCGAACGCGACCGGTCCGCCCCAGTCGTGGCCTACCAGGTGCCAGCTCGTCAGGCCGAGCGTGCCGGAGAGGAGCTGCCACAGGTCCGCGGCGATCGTCTTCTTGTCGTAGCCCGCGGCCGGCCGCGAGCTGTCGCCGAGGCCGCGCAGGTCGGGGGCGATCACCCGGTGGCGGCCGGCGAGCAGCGGCATCACCCGCCGCCATTCGTACCAGGTCGAGGGCCAGCCGTGCACCAGCACCACCGGCTCGCCTTCGCCTGCGCTCGCATAGTGCAGCGACAGCTCGCCGAGGCGCGTGTGGTGGTGCTCGACGGCGAAGGAGGAAGGGGTGTTCATCGTTGCGGGTCCGGCCAGGAGAGGGGCACGCCTTCTTCGACCAGGCTTTGCTGGAAGGCTGCGAGCTGCTGCGAGCGTACCGCCGCGGGCGTCAGCCCGCGCTGCAGGGCGAATGCCGCCAGCGCGCCGGCCGATTCGCCGATGTTCCATTCGACCGGATGCAGGCGGTAGCAGCCATTGGTGATGTGGGTCGTGCCGATGTTCTTGCAGGCCGCGAGCAGGTTGACGAGGCGCACCGGGATGAGCGCGCCGAGCGGAATCTGGAACGGCTTCGTCGGGCAGCTCAGGCCGACGTCGTCGGCACCGGCACGATGGATGTCGATCGGGTACCAGCCGATGCCGACCGAATCGGCGAAGGGCGCGGCGAGCGGGCCGGGCTGGAAGTGCGCCGAGACCTCGGCCTCGACGATCGCCTTCAGGGCGACGATGCGTCGCGACTCGCGGATGTAGGGGTGCTTCGCCAGGCCGTCTTCGCTGCCCATCGTGTCGCGCCTGAGCATCAGCTCCGGCGCGCCGCGCCGCTCGCCGGCGGTCGGCGCCTCGGTCTGCAGCCAGTGCAGGAAGCCGAGGCTTACGCGCTTGGCATCCCGCAGGCTGGCCGCGACCTCGGCCGCGGGGCGGTCGATGATGCTGCGGTCGCGGTAGTCGTTGCCGGGCCAGTTGAACATCGTCAGGTCGCGCGGCGCGCGCTCGCCGATGCGGTTCGCGGAGAGCAGGCGGCGATAGGTCCAGAGGCCCCCCTTGGTGCCGGGCATCTGCTCGTACAGCCTGTATTCGAGCCGGCCGCTCTGCTCGGCGTAGATCTCGCCGCCGTGCACGTCGATCGTCAAGGAATAGGGCTGCGCATCCCGGTAGTGGCGGTACTTCTCCGGCGCGGGGATGACGTGGCGCTCACCCTCGGGCATGCGCTCCGCGGCGAAGGGATAGGTGAAGCTCTGCACGCAGTGCGCCTTCGCCTCCTGCGGCTGGGCGTGCGCTTCGCCGGTCTCGGCGACGGCCTCGGCGCCGACCCGGTAGGCGGCGCCGGCGAGCGGCAACAGGTCGCCGAGCTCGGTGGCGTCGATCACTATCGCCGGAAGGAAGCGCACGGTACGGCGATCGTCGAGGTCCAGGGCGACGAGCGAGTGGACTCGGTCTTCTTCGGCATCGACGGCGACCGCCTTCGTTCGCAGGAACAGGCGGAGCTTTCCGCTGGCGAGATGCGGCGCGAGCAGGTCGAGCATCGCCTCGGCGCCGACCGCCGGCTCGAAGGCGAGGCGGGAGACCCAGCAATCGCCCGGGTTGAAGTCGGGCGCGCTGCCCGCCGCGCCGGCCGCGGGACGGTAGCGATCGCGCAGGGACTTGCGCAAGGCGTAGTAGCTGGCCGTGCCGCCGCAGGACTCGATGTGCTCGTGCTCGTCGAGAGCGGAGACGCCTTGCGCACTGAGCTGTCCGCCGAGCCAGTCGGTTTCCTCGAGCAGGCAGGTGCGGCGGCCGCGCCGCGCCGCGGCGAGCGCGGCCGCGACCCCGCCCATGCCGCCGCCGACGACGAGCACCTCGCACTCGACCTCGCGCTCCGGCGGCGGGGCCCCGACCTTCAGCACCGCGATGCCGGGGTCTCCTTCGGCCGGAACCCGCATCACGTCGACCACTTCGTCGAGCCGACGCTCCATGCCGCTATCGCTCCATCGTGCCCGGCAGCCAGAGGGCGATCTGCGGGAAGGCGATCACCAGGCCCAGGGCGATGAGCTGCAGCACCATGTACGGCAGGATCGAGCGGAAGATGTCGCCCAGGCTGATGCTCGGCGGCACCACGCCCTTGAGATAGAACGCGGCCGGGCCGAACGGCGGCGAGACGTACGAGATCTGCATGTTCATGCAGAACAGCACGCCCAGCCAGACCAGGTCGAAGCCGAGCTTGCTCGCGACCGGAACGAAGATCGGCGCGGTGAGCAGCAGGATGCCGATCCAGTCGATGAAGCAGCCGAGGATGATCCAGATCAGCATCATGATCAGGATCACGCCCATCGGCCCGACCGGCAGGTTGGTCATCGCCTCCTGGATCAGGCGGGTGCCGCCGGCGAGCGTGTACACGCCGATCAGCGCCGACGAGCCGAAGAACAGCCAGTAGAGCATCGCCGTGACCTTGGTCGTGTCGACGACGGCGCCGCGCACGCCCGCCCAGCTCAGCTTGCGGTTCCAGGCGGCAGCGGCCACCGCGCCAGCGACGCCGACGCCGGCGGCCTCGGTCGGCGTGGCCCAGCCCATGTAGAGCGAGCCGAGCACGCTAAAGGCCACCAGGCCGGGCAGGATCAGCTCCTTCAGGAGCGAGAGCTTCTCGCTCAGCGGCATCGCCATGTCCTCGGCCGAGGCCGGCGGCGCGAGCTCGGGCTGCAGCTTGCAGCGGACCAGGATGTAGACGATGTACAGCCCGGCGAGCATCAGCCCGGGGACGACGCCGGCCATGTAGAGCTGGCCGATCGAGACCCCGGCGGTGAGGCCGAACATGATGAAGACGACGCTCGGCGGGATCAGCGTCGCCAGCCCGCCGCCGGCGCAGATGCAGCCGAGCGCGAGGTCCTTCTTGTAGTTCTTCTCCAGCATCGCCGGCAGGGCGACGACGCCCATGGTCACGATCTCGGCGCCGATCACGCCGACCATCGCCGCCATCAGCGCACAGGAGATGATGACTGCGACGGCGAGCCCGCCGCGCAGGCGCCCGGCCCAGACATGGACCGCGCGGAAGATCGCCTCGGCGATGCCGGCGCGCTCCAGGATGCAGGCCATGAAGATGAAGAGCGGCACCGAGACGAGCACGTAGTTGCCCATCAGCGTGTACATGCGGCTGACGATCAGCGTCAGGCCCGGAAGGCCGAACAGCACCACCGCGAACACCACCGCCACGGCGCCGGTGGCGAACGCCAGCGGCAGCCCGGTCAGCAGCGTGACCGCGAAGACGGCGACGAAAAGGATGCTCAGGAACTCGATGCTCATCGCGCCGTGCCTCCCGGCGCCCAGCCCATGTCGCGGATCAGGTTGGCGATGCCCTGGAGCAGGAGCAGGAGGCCGGCGGCCGGAATCGCTGCCTTGACCGGCCAGACCACCGGATTCCACGGCGTGCTCGTGGTCTCGCCGATCTGCCACGCGTTCCACGCGTCCGCCCCGCCGACCCAGATCAGGGTCAGCACGTAGGCGAGGAAGAAGACGAAGGTGAAGGCGTCGAGGCGGGCGCGCGTGCGCGGCGACAAGGCCTCATAAATGACGTCGATGCGGACGTGCCGGCGGTGCAGCAGGGCGTAGCCGCCGGCGAGCAGGTAGGCCATCGCCGAGAGGTAGATCGTCGTCTCGTTGCCCCAGTTGGTGGGCGCGCCGAAGACCGTGCGCGCCACCACCTCGTAGAGCACGGCAGCGGTGACCGCGACGATCGTGAAGCCCCAGAACAGGCCCGCCCATTCGTTGAGGCGGTCGACCCCGTCGCAGAAACGCTCGAGAGCGCCCTTCGGAGCGCCCTGCGGTGCGGTAGCCGGGTGCTCTGCCGCCGCCTCGCTCACGCAACCAGTCCGAGGTCGCGCAGCCAGGCGACCTGCGAGTCGTAGGCACGCTTGGCGAGCGGTCCCTTCTTCGACCAGTCTTCCCAGGTCTTGTGCGCCAGCTCGCGCACCTTGCGCATCTCCGCCTCGTCCCAGCGAATACGCTCGATGCCCTTGGCCTTGAGCTCCTTGAGGACGCGCACGTCGTCGACGGCGACTCGCTGCACCTGGTCCCAGGTCCATTCGCGCACCGCGCCCGAGACCAGCAGCTTCACGTCGTCGGGCAGCGCCTTCCAGGTGGCGAGGTTGACGGTGAACTCCTGCACCGGCATCGAGTGGTCGATGATGACCGGGTTCTTCGCCACCTCGTGGAAGCCCATGCGCTGGTTCATCGAGATCGTCGCCCAGTCGGCCGCGTCGACCACGCCCTTGTCGAGCGCGGAGTAGACCTCGCCGCCCGGCAGCACGACGATCGAGGCGCCGAGCTTGGTGAGGATCTCGGCCGTCATGCCCTGCGGTGAGCGGAACTTCACGCCCTTGAAGTCGGCCATGTTCTTGATCGGCTTCTTGGCGACGATCGACTCCACGCCCCACCAGCTCACGCCGACCGGGTAGGCGTTGTACTTGGCATAGGCCTCGCGCAGCATGTCGAGGCCGCCCTTCTGGTAATACCAGGCCTCGGCCTGCCACGGGTGCTGGTAGCCGAACACGAAGTCGCTGATGACGGCGAGACCAGGGTCCTTGCCGGAGAAGTAGCCGGCCCACGACGCATGCCCTTGCAGCACGCCGGCGTTGACGGCATCGAGCGTTTCGAAAACGCCGGTCACGGCGCCGGCGGCGAACGGCGTGATCTCGAGCTTGCCGGCGCACAGCTTGTTGATGTGGGTGCAGAGATCCTCGAAGGCCTTGTAGGTGAGCTCGGCCGAGCTCCACATCGATTGCATCTTCCACTTGGCCGCTTGCTGCGCCTTGACGATGGCAGGCGCGGCGACCGCGCCCGCGACCGTCGACTGGATGAACTTGCGTCGCTGCATGAAGAAGTCTCCCTGTTGTGGTCGTGAGGCCGGCCGAGC
>JANMCC010000210.1:0-21142 GCA_031360885.1 Burkholderiales bacterium
CGAATGAAACGTCTTTTGCTGCCATTTGATTTCTCCGTAATCCTCTTACTTCTCGACCACGGCGAAGAGGTCCTCTTCGCGCATCACCAGGAGCTCGTCGCCATCGACCTTGACGGTCTGGCCGCTGTACTTGCCGAACAGGACGCGGTCGCCCTTCTTGACGTTCATGGCGACGATGTCGCCCTTGTCGTTGCGCTTGCCGGGGCCGACCGACAGGACTTCGCCCTGATCCGGCTTTTCGGCGGCAGCGTCCGGAATGACGATCCCGGAAGCAGTCTTGGTTTCCTGCTCCACGCGCTTGACGATCACGCGATCGGCGAGAGGACGAAGTTTCATGGCATCTCCTTGATGAGTTCGAGCCAGCTTGCGATTGATGGAAAGTGGGCGCTCGTTCACTTAATAGTGAACCGGGCCGTCGAGGGTCCGCGCCGAGCAGTTAGCACTCAACATAGGCGAGTGCTAGCAGAAAGCATTATAGGGAGCTTGCTCTACGATTCAAGGGTGCCCGGGCAAAGAGTTCCCGCGCCCGACGTCGTCCCGGAGACAACGACGGGCGTGCCGGCTGGCTACAGTCGGCGGATGGCCAAAGGACTGATCGCTCTCGACGCCGACGGCGTCCTCCTCGACTTTCACCTCGGCTACGCCGAAGCATGGCGGCGCGCCTTCGGCGCCGCGCCGAAGGAGCGCGACCGGCTCGCCTACTGGCCGATGGATCGCTGGGAGGTCGACCGCCTCGACGACGCGCGCCGGGCCCACTTCCGCAAGCACTTCGACGAGACCTTCTGGACCTCGGTGCCGGCGATCGAAGGCGCGGTCGATGCCTGCCACCGGCTTCACGACGCCGGCTTCCATCTGGTCTGCGTCTCGGCGCTGGAGACCGAGTTCGAGGCGGCGCGGCTGCGCAACCTGCGCGACCTGGGCTTTCCGATCGAGCGCGTCATCGCCACCGGCAACGCGGCCGGCGAACGCAGCCCCAAGGCCGACGCGATCGCCGAGCTCGACCCCGAGGCGTTCGTCGACGACTACCTGCCGTACATGCGCGGCCTGCCGCGCCATGTGCACACCGCCCTGGTCCTGCGCGCGCCGAACGGTAGCCCGAACGTCGGCGACGAGATGTCGCTCGCGCGCTCCGTTCACCCCGACCTGCCCGACTTCGCCAGCCACTGGCTGGCGCGCTGAGCGCCTACTTGCGCTGGTTGTCGAGCGAGGTCGGCGGCGTGTAGCCGAGGTCGCGGGCCCGGGTCTCGTACTGCGCCGCGGGCGTCGGCTGACCCTGGCGCCGATAGAACACGGCGAGCTCGTAGGAGGCGATGCCGTTGCCGAGCGCCGCCGCGTATTGCAGCCAGCCCTCGTAGCGGCTCTGGTCGGGCGCGATGTCGCCGTCGCCGCGAAGGTGGGCGCGGGCGATACGCGCCGCGGCGTCCTTGTCGCCGCGCGCCGCCTTGCGCCACTCCGCGATCCAGCGCTGATCGCTCGTCTTGGGCTGGAAGGCGCTGCGGAACAGCTTGACCTCGTTGCTGCGCAAGGCCTTGACCGCATCGCTGGCGCCCTCGCGCGCGACCTGCGCGCTGCCGGCCTGTCCGCTCGTCGCGAAGTTCTTCAGGTAGGCCTCGGCCAGCTTGACGATATCGGACGGCCAGAGGCTCTCGACGAGTTCCTTGAAGGCGGCTGCCTCCTCCGCAGCGTTGGCCTGCGGCGCCGCGGGCCGGTTCACCGGCCGTGGAGAGAGGCTGAACTTGACCTGCGTGTTCTCGGCGATGAACGGGACCTGCGTGAATTGCCGGATCGCCTGCACCGGATGGTTCTGCATGGTCTGCGTGACGTCGAACTTGACCAGGCGGAAGAAGTCGGAGAACGAGATTTCGTCGGCCGCCGTGCCTAGCAGCTTGACCAGCGAGCCGGTGTAGAAGGTGTTGAGCGTCTCGACGGCCGGAGCGATCGCCGGCTTGCCTGCGCCGGTGGAAAAGACGATCAGGCAGCCGAGCGGCGCCTCGACCTGGTTGAAGCCGTCGGTCGCGGTCGCTGCCGCGCGCAAAGAGGTGCGGCAGGCATCGACCACCGCGATGGAGAGGCCCTGCGGACGGCGTGGCAACTGATCGATCACGTCGCGACGCAGGTGCAGGCTGCTCTTGAGCAGGGTGTCCTCGCGCGCGTCGGGCGCCACGCCCGAGCCGAGCATGAGGTTCTCGGCGTCGACCTGCATGCCGTGGCCGGTGAAGTAATAGAGGATGGTCGCGTCCGGCGGCGACTCGGCGGCGACCTTGGCGAACGCCTGGATCGTGCTGCGCAACTGGGTCGGATCCTGGTCGAGCGCGGCCGTGACCTTGAAGCCGCGGGCCTCGAGCGCCGCGCCGAGGTCGCGAACGTTCTTGTGCGTCGGCGGCAGATCGAACGGCTGCGGGTAGACCCGGTTGCCAATGAGGAGCGCCAGCCGCGCGGAGCCTGTCGAGTCGCCCGTCGATCCGGACGATGGCTGGCCGAACGCGCTTGCGGTCCAGCCGGTACCGGCGGCAAGAAGAGGCGCCGCGACCAGCGCGCGTCGCACTTCGTCCGGTCCGGGCTCCGGCGCGCCGGAGCGCGCCTCCACTCGCGCCTCTCGGCGCTTGGCTCTTACTCGCACTGCAGGGTCTTCGGCTTGATCTCGCAAGTATCGGGCAAGCGGATCGATTCGCGGCCGACCGTGGCCGGCCGGCCGGCGCCCACCTCGGCGATGACGCCCGAGCGCAGCCGCGAGCGGACGTTCTCGGTGCGCACCGCCTCTTCGAACCGTGCCTGCCGCGCGTCCTCGATCAGGGCGATCACCGCCGCGAGCGCGCCCGCCTCCTGCGGCGTGCGCGGCGCGTTGCCGTTGTAGAAGATCCGGATCTCGGTGAGCTTGCCGGCGCCGTCGTAGAACGGCGTGACCGAGGCGTTGCCGCCGAGGAAGATCACCGCGGTATCGCCGCTGGTGCCCTTCGGCCGCGCGGTCAGGAAGCCGCCTTCTGAACCGCCGACCTGGACCTGGATGAAGTTGGCCGCATCCGGACCGCCGAAGCCGCCGCCGGTGGACAAAGCCGTCGGCGTCATGCCGAGCGTCAGGCCGGGAAGCGAGGTCTGCGCGCCCTGGATATTGTTGAATGGCAGGCGGGCGCGGATCAGGCCGTCGGGCCCGGTGGTGAGCACATCGGCGGTGAGCTTGATGACGTCGGCCTCGAGGCCCGCCTGCTGCAGCGTCTGGTCGCCGTTGGCGGGCGGGCTGCCGGCGACGTGGATCTCGCTCGACGCAATGCGGATGAAGCCGAGCGTCAGCGCGCCGGTGGCGCTGTTGAAGCGCGAGACGTCGTTGTCGCCGAGCGTGCCGCTCACCGCCGACACCTGCCCGAGCAGGGCGTTGCCGGGTTGCTCGAGGCTGATCGAGCCGCCGGCCGGGGCGCGCAGCACGAGCATGCTGCCCGCCGCCGAGCCGATCGAGCCGCCGGCGTCCTGGACGATGGTGGCGCTGGCTTCCTTGATCGGCACGAAGCCGAACGACAAGGTCTTGCCGGCGTACTCCGGATCGCTGAGATCGATCGGCGTCGGCGTCGCGTTCGAGGTGAGCGTGAGCACGCCGCCGTTGAGCTGCAGCGCCCCGGTGACGTGGAGCACGCCGTCGGTCTCGAGCGAGCCGCCGTTGACGAGCGTCAGGCTGCCGAGCCGTAGGTCGGTGGAGTTGCGCAGGTCGAGCGAGATCGCGTTCGCCGAGACGACACCGTCGAAGCGGTTGGTCGCCTGGGTGGCGGTGATCGCGCCGCCGGTGAAGGCGACCGGCACGGTCGCCGTGACCGGGTCGTTGTAGGTCTGCGCACCGCCGGTGATCACGCGGGCGGCGCCGGTGCCGTCGGCGGTGTCGAAGGTCGTGCGCTCGCCGCTGGTTCCGTTCCAGTCGGCGGCGGCGGCGTTGTTGTCGGTGGTCAGGCTGGTCAGCGCGGTGCCCGCGCCGACCGGGCCGGTGATGCGGGTCGTGCCGCCGCTGTTGAGCACCAGCGCGAAGGCGCCGTCGACGCTGCCGGCGAGGTTCAGGTCGCCGGTCGCGGTCTGCAGCGTGGTGTTGGCGCGCAACTGGAGGTTGCCCGCGCTGATCGTGCCGCTGCCGTCGCTTCGGCCGATGACGTGGCCGGTGAAGCCGGTCGCGCCATCGAGCACCGCCTGCGAAACCTGCAGCGCGCCGGCGCCGCCGGCGACGCCGATGGCCAGGGTCGGGTCGACCGGCGCGATCGTCAGCACCCCGGTGCCCGCGATCGAGGTTGCGCCGTTGAGCGTGTTGGTCTGCAGGGTCAGGTCGGTGGCGCCGCTGACCGCGCCGGTCAGCGTCAGCGCCGAGCCGGCGAGGCGTGAGTTGCCGTTGAGCTGCAACGCGCCCGAATAGCTTTGCGCGCCGGTCGTGTCGATGCTCGGCCCGGCCAACTGGACCGCGCCCCCGCCGCTGGCGGTGAGGCTGGCCAGGGCCGTGGCCGCGCCGACGGCGCCGGCGAAGGAAGTCGGTCCGGCGCTTTGCGTCGTCAGCGCGAAGCCGCCGTCGAGAGCATTGCCGAAGGCGATCGACGGTGCCGTCAGGGTGGTGGCCGCGCCGAGCGTCGTCGCGCCGGCGTAGCTTTGTGCGCCGCTGGTGGTGACGCTGCCGGCGTTGAGCTGCAGCGGTCCGCTGACGCTCAGGCCGGTCAGCGCCGTGCCGGCACCGATCGCCGAGCCGAGCGTCACGCCGGTGCTGCCGTTCACTGCCAGGGTGCGTGCGCCGTTCACCGCGCCGGCGAGGTTGAGCGTGCTGCCTGCCATGACGACATTGGCGTTCAGCTGCAGCGCGTCGTTGTAGGTCTGGTTGGCGCTGGTGGTGACGTTGCCGCCGAGCTGGGTCGTGCCCGCGGCATCGGTCGTGAGGCTCGTCAGCGCGACCGTCGAGCCGATCGCGCCGGCGAAGTTTGTGGCCGCGGCATTGACGGTGAGGGCGCGGGCGCCGTCGACCGTGCTGCCGAAGCTGACCGAGGGACCCGTGAGGGTGCTGTCGGCCACGAGCGTGGCAGCGCCCGTGAAGGTCTGCGCGCCGCTGGTGACGATGCTGGCGCCGAGCTGCGAGGTGCCGCTCACCGTCAGCGTATCGAGCGCCCGGGTCGCGCCGACGGTGCCGGCGAACGAGGTCGTGCCGGTGGTCGCGACCGCCAGGTCGCGCGCCGGGCCCGCCGCGCTGTCGAGGGTGCCGCTGAAGGCGACGTTGCCGCTGCCGCTGGCGACGCCCAGATCGGTCGGCAGCGTCAGAGCGCCCACGCTGATCGTGCCCGTGCCGTCGTTGCGGCCGAGGGTCAGCGTCGGCACGCCCGCGAACGTGTCGACCAGGCCCTGCGACACCTGCAGCGTGCCGGCGGCGCCGGCGACGCCCATCGATCCGGCCGCGTCCTTGGTCGCGATCCGGACGTTGCCGGCGCCGCTGCCCGTGGCCGGGCCGACGACGCTGAGGGCGTCGCTGAGGAACGTGACGGCATGGGTGCCGACGTCGAGCGAGCCGCCGAGCGAGACGGCGGCAGCGGAGAGCGTCGTGTCGGCGCCGACCGTGACCGGCCCGGTGAGCGAGACAGTGCCGTTGGCGGTGGTGCTGGCGTTCAACCGGGTCGCGCCGGCGACGCTCAGGTTGCCGAGCGCGGCCGGGCCGCCGATCGCGCCGCCGACGGCGCCGCCGAACGTGGTGACGCCGCCGGTGGTGACGGCGAGGTTTCGCGCCTGGCCGGCGGCGCTGGCCACCGTGCCGGTGAAGTCGACGTCGCCCGAACCGCTCAGCGCGACGAAGTTCGTCGGCAGCACGAGGTTGCCGAAGGTCAGGTCGCCGGTGCCGTCGGCACGGCCGACGGTGAGGGTGGCGAAGGTGGCGAAGCGGTCGAGCGTCGCCTGGCTGATCTGGTACGTGCCGGCGCCGCCGGCGACGCCGACGGTCGCGCCTTGCGTCAGGCTCGACAGCGTCGCGTTGCCGCTGCCGGTCACGGCGCCGGCGAGGTTGAGCGTGTCGGAGCGCAGGCCGAGATCGAAGCTGCCGGCAACGATGCCGTTGCCGAAGCCCAGGCTCGAGCCGATGAAGTTGGCGCTGTTGCCGAGCGTCACGGTGTCGGAGTAGAGCTGAGCCCCGGTGGTGACCACGCCGCTCGAGAACGTGCTCTTGCCGGTGACGGTGAGCTGGGCCGCATTCGAGATGACCCCGGCGGCGCGGATCGCGTCGGCCGCGGCGTCGCTGCTCGTCAGCGCCAGCGTGTTGCCGGCGGCGTCGACGCTGCTCTGCAGGTCGATCTTGGCCGCGCCCGAAGCGAGGGTGACGTTGGTCTCGAGCGCGACCGGGCCGGTGTAGGTCTGGTTGCCGGTCGTCGTCACGTTGCCGCCGAGCGTGCTGTTGCCGGTGACCGTGAACTGCGCGGTGTTGCTGATCGCGGCGCCGGTGTGGATCGCGTCGGCCGCGGCGTTGCTGCTGGTCAGCGAGAGGTTGTTGCCGCCGCCGTTGGCGCCGCCCTGCAGGTCGATCTTGCTCGCGCCGGCATTGAGGGCGACGTTGCCCGAGAGCTGCACCGAGGTGGTGTAGATCTGGTCGCCGGTCGAGGTGATGTTGGCGCCAAGGGTGAGGCCGGTCGCACCGGTCAGGGTGACGTTGTTGCCGCTCAGCGCGCCGTTGATGGCGAGCGAGCCGCCGAGCGCCTGCAGCGTCAGGTCGGCGGTGCCGGTGTCGATGGGAGAAGCGGGCAGGGAGAGCGAGCCGCCGGCGATGAGCGAGACCGGCCGGTTCGGGCCCGACACCAGGCTGGTCACCGCGAGGCTGTCGACGTCGCGGACGCTGACGGCGCCGCCCGAGAGCAGCAGGCTGCCCTGGAAGTTGTTGCTCGGCTGGGCGAGCGTGATGTCGCCGCTGCCGGCGCTCACGGTCGTCGTGCCGCTCGCGAGGATCGTGCCCGCGGTCTGCAGGATCGGTGCGTTGGTCGTCGTCAGGCCGAGGGTGCCGAGCGCGGTGACGTCGTTGGCGAGCGTCATCGCCCCGGTCGACGTGAGCGCGACGCTGGTGCCGCGCAGCGTTCCCACGGTGCTCAGCGTGCCGCCGCTGGTCAGCGTCAGCGCCGCGCCGCCGGTGTCGATCGGCGTCGCCGGAAGGCTCAGCGTGCCGCCGGCGACGACGCTCACCGCCTGATTGGGCGCGCTGGAGAGCGCACTCAGGGTCAGCGCGTTCGCGTCGACGACGCTGATCGCGCCGCCCGTGACGCCGAGAGCGGCGAAGTCGTTGCCCGCGTTGGTAAGCGTGACCGCGCCGCTGCCGGCGTTGACGGTGCTCGCGCCGCTCACGACCGCAGCGCCCGACTGGGTCACCGCGCCGTTGCCGGCGGCGGTGTTGACGGTGAGGCCGGTGGCGTTGATCGCCCCGAGCGTCAGGGCGTTGACGTCGGTCACGGAGACCGCGCCGCCGATCGCGGCGACGCTGCCGAAGTTGTTGCCCGCGTTGCTCAGCGTCACCGCGCCCGAGCCGGCGTTGACCGTGGTTGCGCCCGTGACGGTCGCCGCAGCGTTCTGGGTGATGTTGCCGTTGCCCGCGGCGGTGTTCAGGGTGAGCGAGGCCGCGTTGACGGCATCGAGGGCGAGCGCGTTGCTGTCGGTGATCGAGACCGCGCCGCCGGTCGCGCCGACGCTGCCGAAGTTGTTGCCGGCGTTGCCGAGGGTGATCGCATTCGCGCCGGCGTTGAGCGAAGTCGCGCCGCTCACCACCGCTGCCGCGTTCTGGGTGACCGCGCCGCCGGCGGTGACCGTCAGCGAGGCGGCATTGGTCGCGTCGAGGGCGAGCGCATCGATGTCGTTCACCACGACCGCGCCGCCGCTGGCGCCGACGCTGCCGAAGTTGTTGCCCAGGTTGTTCAGGGTCACCGCGCCGCTGCCGGCATTGACCGCCGTGGCGCCGGTGACGGTGGCGGCCGCGTTCTGGGTGACGTTGCCGTTGCCGGCGCTGGTGTTGATCGTGAGGCTGGTTGCAGTGATGGCGTTCAGCGCCACCGCATTGAGGTCGGTGACCGACACCGCGCCGCCCGAGATGCCGATGGTCGCGAAGTCGTTGCCGGCGTTGGTCAGGGTGACCGCGCCGCTTCCCGCGCTGATCGTCGTCGCGCCGCTGACGACGCTCGCGCCCGACTGCGTCACCGCACCGTTGCCGGCGCTGCTGTCGAGCGTCAGCGTGGTCGTGGCGATCGGCCCCAGCGCAAGGCCGTTGTCGTCGCGCACGGTGACGGCGTTGGCGGTCGCCGAGAACGTGCCGAAGTTGTTGCCCGCCAGCGCCAGGCTGATGCTGCCGGTGCCGGCCGAAGCGGTGGTGGTGCCGGCGGCCGCCGTGATGGTTCCGGCGGTCTGCGTGATCGCCGCGTTGGTGGCGTTCAGCGTCAGGTTGCCGAGGGCGGTGACGTCGTTGCCGATCGATACGCCGCCGGTGCCGCCGCCCAGGGTGACGTTGGTGCCGCGCAGCGTTCCGAAGGTCGTGAAGCCGGCGCCGGCGGTGATCGCCAGGTCGGCGCTTCCGGTGTCGATGTTGCCGGCCAGGCCCGTGATCGTCGTGCCGGCGGTGAGGCTCAGGTCCTTGTTCGCGCCGTTGACGAGGCCGGCGATGAACAGGGCGTTCGCATCCTGCAGCCGCACCGCGCCGCCGCTGGCGCTGATGCCGGCCGCGTTGCTGAAGTCGTTGCCGGCCTGGTTGAGCGTGATGTCGCCGCTGCCGGCGCTTGCGGTCGTGAGACCGCCGACGGTGATGGCGCCCGCGGTCTGGTTGATCGCGGCATTGGTCGTCGTCAGTTGCAGGGTGCCCGTCGCATTGACGTTGTTGGCGAGGCTGATCCCGGCGTTGCCGGTCAGGGCGACGTTCGTGCCGGACAGCGTTCCGCCCGAGGCGAGCGCGCCGGTGCTGGTGATCGTCAGGGCGCCGCTGGCGTTCGCCGACGCCGTGAGCGCGTTGCTGTCGTCGATGTTGACGACACTGCCGGAAACGACATTGATGCTGTTGAAATCGTTGAGGGGCTGCGCCAGGGTGACTGCGCCTGCGCCGGCGGTGACCGTCGTCGTCCCGCCGGCGACGATCCTGCCGGCCGTCTGGTTGACGGCCGCATTCGCGGTCGTCAGCGAGAGGTTGCCGCCGGCGGACACGTCGTTGCCGATCGTGATGCCCGCCGAGCCTGTCAGCGAGACGTTGTTGCCGATGAGCGTTCCGGGCGTCGACAGCAAGGCGCCGCTCGACAGCGTGAGGTCGGCGGTGCCGGTGTTGACGCCGCCGGGCAGGGTCAGGCCCAGGCCGGCGACGACGCTTACCGCCTGATTCGAGCCGTTCGCCAGGACGGTGACCGTCAGGTCGTTGCTGTCGCGCAGGCTGATCGCGCCGCCGGTGAAGCTGTTGCCGGGCAGGTTGCTGAAGTCGTTGCCGGGGTTGGCGAGGGTGATCGGGCCGCTGCCGCTGGTCACCACCGTCGCGCCCGAGACGATCGCCGCGGCGTTCTGCGTCACCGCGCCGTTGCCGGCGCTGGTATCGACGCTGAGGCTGGTGGCGTTGATCGCATCCAGCGCCAGAGCGTTGCTGTCGGCGACCGAAACCACACCACCCGTCGCGCCGAAGCTGCCGAGGTTGTTGCCCGAATTCAGGAAGGTGACCGCGCCCGTGCCGGCGTTGACCGCCGTCGCGCCGCTCACCGTCAGGGTGCGCAGCGCGGTCTGGGTGACGTTGCCGTTCGCGGCGCTGGTGTTGACCGTGAGGCTGGTTGCGTTGACGTTGTCGAGGGCGATTCCCCCGGCGCTGTTCTCGGTCAGGCTGACCGCGCCGCCCGTCGCGCCGAAGCTGCCGAGGGTGTTGGCGGCGCCTAGCGTGACCGCGCCGCTGCCGGCATTGATCGCGGTGGCGCCGGCGACGTTGAGGGCCGCGCCTTGGGTCACCGTGCCGTTGCCGGCGCTGGTGTCGACGAGAAGGCTGGCCGCGGTGATCGCATTCAGGACGATCGCGCCGCTGTCGCTCACGCTCACTGCGCCCGCGGTCGCGCCGAAGCTGCCGAAGTTGTTGCCTGGATCGGCGAGGGTCACGGCGCCGCCGCCGGTCGTGTTGATCGTCGTCGCACCGCTGACGAGGAGCGGCGCGCTCTGCGTTACCGGGGCCGCCGCCTGGGTGGTGCTGACAGTGAGGCTGCTCGCATTCGTCGCTGCGAGCACGACGCCGTTGGCGCTGCCTTCCGTGACGTCGACCGTGCCGCCGGTGCCGCCGACGCTGTTCAGGATGTTCGCCTGACCGAGCGTCACCGCGCCGCTTCCGGTGTTGAAGGTCGTCGCCCCGGTCGCGGTGATGATTCCGCCCGGCTGGGTGATCGCCGCATTCGTGGTGGTGAGCGCGACCGTGGTCGCGCTCAGGTTGTTGGCCAGCGCGAGGCCGGCCGATCCGGTGAGCGAGATGGCGCTCGCGGTCAGGTTGCCGGGCGTCGAGAGCGCGCCGCCGAGGCTGCGCAGGTCGATCGTGCCGGTCGTCGTGATCGCGCCGGCCGTCAGGTTGAGGGTGCCTCCGGCGATCGCGGTGAGGTTGGTGCCGGCGCCCATCACGGGCGCCGCCAGGCCGAGATCGTTGTTGTCGCGGATCGCGACCAGCGGGCCGGTGCCGGTGAGCGCCACCGAGCCGGCGGCGGAGGCGAAATCGTTGCTGTTCGACTGCAGGTCGACCGAGCCGGTGCCGGCGTTGACCGCGGTCGTTCCGCCGGCGATCAGCGTACCGCTCGTCTGCGTGACGCCGACGCCGTTGAGCGTGAGGTTGCCGGTGCCGCCGGTCGCGGAAATGCCGTGCGTGCCGAGGGTGAGCGCGCCGGTCGAGGTGGTGATGCTGACCGCGTTCGTCGTCGTTCCGGTTGTGATGTCGCCGGTCAAGGTCAGCCCGCCGCCCGAATCGACCAGGGTCAGTGCGCCACCGCGCCGCACGTCGCCGAGGTTGGTGATCGTCAGCGTGCCGGCCGATCCGAGGTTGATGCTGTTGCCCGTGCTCGCCGCCAGCGTGGCGGCGGCAAGCGTCGTCCCGCCGGTCTGGGTGACCGCGCCCGCCACGTCGCCGCCAACGCCGATCTGCACCGTGCCGGAGGTTGCGCTGATGTTGCCGAGGGTGACCGCGGCGGCGTCGCGGATCGTCACCGCGCCGGCGCCGTTGTTGCTGGTCGTCAGCGTCGAGCTGTTGAGCGCGATGGGCGACGTGATCGCGCCGCCGTCGACCGTGATCGTTCCCGCGCCGGCATCGACGTTGTGCGTGGTGGTGACGACGACGCCCGTGGCGCCGCCGCCGGTGAGGCTGATCGTGCCGCCAGCGGAAGACAGGTCGTTGCCGACCGTGAGGCCGGTCGCGCCCACCAGGGTGATCGCGCCGCCGTTGCTCGTCAGGTTGCCGCCGGTAGAGAGCGCCCCGCCGAGCGCCTGCAGGTTGATCGGGCCGCCGGTGGTGGTGATCGCGCCGCCGGGCAGGGTGAGGGTCGTTCCGGCGATGGCGGTGATGCCGTTGCCGCTGAACGAGTTCAGGACCAGGGCGTTGGCATCGCGGATGGCGGCGCTGCCGGTCGCCGTCAGGTCGACGTTGCCGATGAAGTTGTTGGTTGTCGACTGCAGGTCGATCGCGCCGGTGCCGGCATTGACGGTCGTGACACCGCCCGCCGTGATCGTGCTGCCCGCGGTCTGGCTGACGCCGACGCCGGTGAGAGTGACGTTGCCGGTGGCGCCGGTCGCCGTGATGCTGTTCCCGCCCAGGGTCAGCGGTCCGACGGTGGTCGTGATGCTGACGGCCGTATTGGCTGCGTCGCCCACCGACCCCGTCAAGGTCAGACCACCGCCGACGTCGTTCAAGGTGAACGCGCCGCCGCGGGTCACCGCGCCGAGATTGCTGATCGCGTTGGCCTTGCTCAGATCGATGGCGCCGGCCGCACTGACGCTCACGGTGTCGGCGGCGATGCTGGTCGCGTTCGTCTGCCCGAGCGTTCCGGTCACGTCCTGGGTGACGCCGATCACGACGCCGCCGCTGGTCGCCGAGATGTTGCCGAGCGTCACGGCCCCGTTGCGGATCGTGATCGCCGTCGCCGTCGCATTGGTGGTCGTCAGGGTGCTGGTGTTGAAGTCGACGGTTCCTCCCCCGCCGTTGGCGGTGATGGTGCTGTTTCCGGCGTCGATGTTCCGGTTGTTGGCGACGGTCAGGCCGCCGGCCGCGCTGCCGGTGAGCGAAATCGCGCCGCTCGTGGTGGTGATGTCGCGTGTGATCGCGAGGCCGCCGGCGCCGCTGCCGGTCAGCGAGACCGGGCCGCTGCCGGTCGTGAGATCGTCGGCGACGGTCAGCCCGGCCGAGCCGACCATGGTGATCGAGCCGCTGGTCGTCGTCAGCGTGTTGGCCGTGCTCAGGGTGCCGCCGTTCGACTCCAGGTCGATCGAGCCGGTGCCGGTGCTGATCGCGGCATTGGGCAGGGTCAGCGTTCCGCCGGCGATCGCCGTCAGGCCGGTGTTCGCCCCCAAGGTCGGCGCCGCGAGCTGCAGGTTGTTGAGGTCGTGCACCGAGACACCGGTGCCGGTGCTCTTCAGCGTGAGCGCGCCTGTGAAATTGTTGTTCGGGTTGTTGGCGGTGATCGAGCCCGTGCCGGCGTCGAGCGTCACGGCGGCGGCCGACACCACCGCGTTGTAGGTCTGGTTGCCGTTGGTCGTCACGTTCTGCAAGGCAGCGGTGTTGGCGGCGATCGACACGCCCGAAAGCGCCACGCCCGCGCCGACCGTGCCGAGGACGACGTCGCCTCCGGTTGCCGTGACGTCGAGCGTCGAGGGACCCTCGACGGCGCCCAGCGTCACGTCGTTTGCCGCGTTGCTGCCCGTCAGTGCGATCGTGCCGCCGCCGGCGGCGAGGTTCGTCGTCCCGGCGCTCACGCCGGCGCCTGCCGCGCTGACCGTCAGCGTGCCGTGCAGCGTCGTGGTCGTGACGCCCGAATAGTTCTGGGCGCCGCTGGTGGTGACGGCCTGCAGATCGGCCGTGTTCGCGGTGATCGTCGCGCTGGTCAGGCCGGTCGCCGCGCCCAGGATCACGTCGCCGCCGGCGGCGGTGATGACCAGCGGCCGTGCTCCGGTGACGGTTCCGAGCGTGACGTCGTTGGCGGGGTTGCTTCCGGTCAGGGTGATCGTGCCGCCTGCGGCGCCGAGCGTCGTCGCTCCGGCGATCACGCCCGCGCCCAGGGTGTTGACCGTCAGCGTGCCGCCGAGCGTGGTGCTGGCGACGCCGGAATAGTTCTGCGCCCCGGTGGTCGTGACCGCGCCGAGGCTGGCCGTGTTGCCACTCAGGGTGACGTTGGCGAGCGGCGCGCCGCCGCCGACCGCGCCGAGGACGATGTCGCCGCCTCCGGCCGTGATGTTGAGGGTGCGACCGGCGCCGTTGACGGTGCCCAGGGTGACGTCGTTGGCAGCGTTGCTGCCGGTGAGCGTGATCGTTCCGCCGGTGCCGACCAGCGTGGTCGCGCCGGTGATGGAGACGCCGGCGCCCGCCGCCGTCACCGAGATCGGCGCATTGAGCGTGACCGCACTGCCGGTCAGCGTGACGCCGGCGCTCGCCTGCAAGGTGCCGACGCTGATCGGCCCGGCGCCCGAGTCGATCAGGAGCGAGCCGTTGGTCACGCTGATCGTGTTGCCGGCCTGCATCGTGAAGCCGCCCGCGCCGGAATGGAATTGGGCCGAGCCGCCCGCGGTGTTCAGCGTCAGCGTGTTCGGGGTCGTGACATTCGACGACAGCGCGTTGATCGTGATCGAGTTGACGGCGTTGAGGTTGATGCTGTTGGTGGCGGCGATCGCTTCCAGCTTGGTCGTGCTGATCGTCGCCGTGCCGACGGGCGCGTCGGTCGAGAGGATCAGGCCGGCGGCGTCTCCGACGGTCGGCACGTTGGCGTCGAGCTGGGTGTCGTCGAGCGAGGACGGCGCTGCGGCGATGACGATGTCGGTCGGGTCGAGAAGCAGCGTGCCGTTCTTGCCCTTGGGCGCCAGGGTCGAGACGTTGCCCTGGAAGTCGAGGTTCTGCTTGCCCGAGACCTCGACGAAGCCGCCGTCGCCGCCGTTCTTGCCCCCCTGCGCCGAGATCGTGCCATAGAAGCGCGTGGTGCCGTCGGCCCAGATCGCGACCGTGCCGCCGTCGCCGGCGTCGACCGCGTCGGCGCGGATGACCGCGCCCGAGGTGACGCCGGTCACTTCGGCATTGCGGATCTCCGGATTGGCGCCGTGGAAATCGCCGCCGATCCGGATCGCGCCGCCGCCGGCGCTTCCCGACGCGTCGACGACGCTGCCGTTGTCGAGCAGGACGCGCTGCCCCTGGACCGTGACGCTGCCGCCGCGCTCGCCGGCGGCCAGTCCGGTGGCGTCGAGCCGGCCGGAAACGGCGACGATGCCCTCGCCGCCGCCGTCGACGACGATCTGGCCGCCGCGCGTGCCGATCGTCTTCGCCTGGACGATGCCGGCCATGTTGAGCACGGTGTCGGCGAAGGCGCCGCGGGCCGCTGCGCGCATCTCGACCGTGCCGCCGTCGGCCTGGATCCGGCCGAGCTGCTCGAGCCGGTTCTTCGCCTCGGTGCCGCTGATCTGGAAGAACAGAAGACCGTCGCCTTCGACGTCAATCGACACGGCGTTCGCCGCGATCATCCCGACCCGACCGCCGTTCGCGACGATCGTGCCGGTGTTGCTGACGCTCGGCCCGGCCAGGACCACCACGCCGCCGGGCGCCGAGATCGTGCCTTCGTTGCGCACCTCGCCGCGTTGCGCCGGCGCGGCCGGATCGACCGAGGTCAGGCTGTAGCGACTGGCCATGAAGTCGTTGTTGGCGATCGACAGGGTCGAGGCGACCATGCCGCCGACGTCGACCCGCGCGTTCGCGCCGAACACCACACCGTACGGATTGACGAGGAAGATCTTCCCGTTCGACGACATCTCGCCGAGGATGTACGAGGGGTCGTAGCCAGTCACGCGGTTGAGCGTGACCGAGCTGCTCGACGGCTGATTGAAGCGGACCTTTTCGCCCTCGGCGATGGAAAAGCTCTTCCAGTCGATGATCGCCTTGCTGGTCGACTGGTTGATGACCTGGGTGTTCGAGGTCGGCTTGGTGATGGTGGCTTGGCCGGCGACGACCGTGCCGCCCTGCGGAACCGCCAGCGCCGCGGCAGAGAAACCGAGGCAGATGGCGAAGCTGAGCGGATGGAAGGCGAAGCTCCGGCGGCGGCGGGCGGTGGTCCGGCTGATGCGGGTCGGGCGGGTCTTCATGCGGCGCTCACTCGAGTTGCTTGTTCCGCGGCGGTCGGTACCTGCCGGCATGCGACCTCGTCGCGTGCCGGCGACCGGGCCTCAGAACGACTTGTTGGCGAGGAAATAGATGCGGGGGCTTTTCTTGACGTCGTTCACCGCCTCGCCGCTGGTCGGCCAGGCCAACGACAGCCGCGCGGAGAAGTCGCGCGGCCGGTCCCAGACGGCGCCGATGCCGACGCCCGAGAGGGTCGAGCGGTTGACGAAGGTCGTCTGCTGAGTGTCCTGCTCGGTCGGCTTGTGCCGGAACCGTATCGTGCCGACGTCGAAGAACGCCGAGAACACCAGCTCGCGCGAGATCCGGCCGAACCATTCTTCAGGCGGCAGGTAGCGCAGCTCCAGGGAGGCCACGGCGCCCATGTCGCCGGTGCCTTCGCCGGGAGCGAAGGCGCGCACCCGGTCCGGACCCCCGAGCTGGAACTGCTCGGTGCTGTCGAGGTTGTCGAAGGCGTATTGCCCCTTGAAGCTCGCCAGGAGCAGCAGCCGGTTGTTGATCAGGTTCTGCAGCCTCGAGCCGTAGAAGCGGGTGAGCGTGAAGCTCGACGGGTTCGCGCTCGGGCCCTGCTGCGCGGTGTCGAGCTTGCCTTGCAGGGCGATCAGCTCGAAGGTGTTCACGCCACCGGTCAGGAGGTCGTCGCGCGCGTCGCCCGAGATCGACAGCGTCAGGTCGTTCGACGACTTCTTCTGGGTCGTGCCGAACAGCTTGTCGTTGAAGTGCTTGTTGTCGAGCGAGACCAGGCCGAACAGGTTGAGGTTGCGCGAGCGGATGATGGGGTACAGCCCGTATACGGTGATGGTGGCGGCGTCGCCGCTGAGGCTGACGTCGAGCAGGTTCTCGTCGAGCTTGTAGTGCGTGTAGGACCCGGAAATGCCGACCTTGAGGCCGTCGGAGCCGACCGGCAGCGTATAGCCGCCGAGCACGAACTGCAGGCCGCCCGTGAACGACGACAGGGCGTTGATCACGAGCCCATCGCCGCGTCCGGACGGGCTGGCCATCGTTCCCTGCACGTTGGCGCGCCACACGCCCGAGTAGCGCGAGCCCATGGAGTCGCCCTCGACACGAGAGGTGAAGCGCTCCTCGGGCTGCGCCGTGACGACGAGGGACGCCGTGCCCGGAGTGCGGCCGGCCTTGACCTCGAAGCGCGCCGTCAGGCCGCGCAGGTCGTTGACCAGGAAGACGATCCGCTCGACATCGCGAACGCGCAGGATCTCGCCCGGCTTCAGGCGGGCGAGATACGCCTCGACGACCGCGCGGTCGACCGGCATCTTCTCCGGCCAGTTGAGGATGACTTCGTCGAGCCGACCTTCGAGCACGGCGATCCGGATGACGCCGTTGATCGGCGTCTGCTCGGGCAGGTAGGCGTAGCCGAGGTAGTAGCCGAGTTCGCGCTGCAGGAAGCGCGTCACCGCGGAGGCGGCGTTGACGAGGTCTTCGTAGCTGCGGCCGGTGCCGGTGAAGCGCTGCGTGAGCCCGGGAAGGGCGGCACGCAACGGCGCCGGTGCGCTCTCGTCGACGCTGTAGGCGGAGACGTCGAGGGTCAACTCGTCGCCCGGCTTGCCGAGCTCGCGCGCCACCGGCGCGGCAGGCACGGTGGCATCGTTCGATCTTTCGGGCATCGCCCGTTGCTGGAGCTGCGCCGGCTGAGGCACCGCGCCCGGTGGAGGCAGCGGCAGCGACTGACCATGACTATCCAGCGCGCAGACACCCATCGCTGCCGCGATGAGACCGCGACGCAGCCTGAAGGAAAGACTCAAGGGTCACCTCGACAACATGGCCCGGTCTGGTGCCGGCGCCGGCGGAGCCTACCCCGGCGTGACTTTTTTGCCCATCCCCACTAAGACTTAGCTCGTCGGCTTGACGCCCCCAAGGGCGCGCTATACAACCTCGGGCCACAGCGGAGCCGGGGTGGCCTCGAAGCGACCTCGACCAAGAGAAATCACGGGATGGATGAGAGCACTGGCGGTGGAAGTGGTGGTGCGGGCTCGCCTGCGCGGTTGACCATCGTCGACACCTGGCTGGAGCCGTTGCCCGGAGTTGCGTGCGGCGAAAATCTCGAATACGACGACGAGTTCCGCGAGATGGAGAAGGCGGCCGCCGGAAAGCCCGCCGGCCAGTTCGACCCCGAGGGCGTTCCGCCCGATTGGCGCGCCGTACTCGGCCATTCCCAGAGCCTGTTCGAGCGGACGCGGGACCTCCGGGTCGCCGCCTACTGGGCCCGGGCCCAGGTGCGCCTCGACGGCGTGGCGACCCTGCCCGAGGGCTTGCGTCTGATGGAAGGCTTGCTCTCCCGCCATTGGGACGAACTGCATCCGCTGCCCGACGACGGCGACGCCTACGCGCGGGTCAACGCGCTGAACGAGCTGTCGAGTCTCGCGGGCCTGCTCGGAGACGTCCGTGATTCCCTGGTCCTCAACGACCGGTCGGTCGGCGAGCTCCGCGGCCGGGACGTGGAAGTCGCCCTCGGCGTTCTGGAGCCGCGCTCCGGGGACGTCGCGTTCAGCCGGTCGAGCGTCGAGCAGATGCTTCGCGACGCCGTGGAATCCAAGCCGGAACTGCGCGAGTTCCCGGCCCAGGCCCTGGCAAAGGTGGCCGAGCTCCAGCAACTGATGCGCGACCGCGTCGGCTACGCCTCGGCGCCGGAATTCCAGCCTCTGATCACCACGCTCACCGGCATGCGCGACGTCATGCCCGGCGCCGCCGGAGAAGGCGCGGGCGAGTCCGCCGACGGGGCCGCCGGCGAAGGCGAGGCCGACGCGCCGCGCCGCGGAGGGGGCCGTTCGCTGACCGGCTCGATCGAATCCCGCAACGACGCCCTGCGCGCGATCGACATGGTGTGCGAGTACCTGGAGCGCACCGAGCCGACCAATCCGGCGCAACTCCTGCTGCGCCGCGCCCGCAAGCTGGTCAACAAGAATTTCGTCGAGCTGGTGCGTGAACTCGCACCCGAATCGTTGAACGAGGTCGCCCGGGTCATGGGGATTTCCGCTGAGGAACTTTCCCTCATCCAGGGCCAGGAATGATGGCAAGATGAGCGGTTCTCGGCAAGCGTAGACGCCGCCGGAAGGCAAGGAATTTCACGAGGAGTCAGCTATGGGCAGCAGTCAGAAATTCATCGCGCGCAACCGCGCTCCCCGCGTCCAGATCGAGTACGACGTCGAGCTCTACGGCGCGCAGAAGAAGGTGCAACTGCCCTTCGTGATGGGCGTGATGTCCGATCTCTCGGGCAAGCCCGAAGAGCCGTTGCCGGGGGTCGCCGACCGCAAGTTCCTCGAGGTCGACGTCGACAACTTCGACGCCCGCATGAAGTCGATGAAGCCGCGAGTCGCCTTCCAGGTCGAGAACACGCTCACCGGCGAAGGCAACCTGCCGGTCGACATCACCTTCGAGAGCATGGACGACTTCTCGCCTGCGGCGGTGGCCAGGAAGGTCGCCGGCCTCGACAAGCTGCTCGAGGCGCGCACCCAGCTCGCCAACCTCATTACCTACATGGACGGCAAGACCGGCGCCGAGGAACTGATCGCCAAGGTGCTGGCCGATCCGGCGCTTTTGAGCACGCTGACCGCGGAAGCCAAGCCGCAAGAGTGATCGACCTAGAACCATTGAACCGGAGCTACCCAGATGGCTGAAATGGAAAAACAAGGCTCGGCACTCGCCGGCGTGACGCTGGAAGGCAACGATTTCGCGGCGCTGCTGAAGAAGGAGTTCAAGCCGAAGACCGACGAAGCGAAGAGCGCGGTCGAGCAGGCGGTGCAGACGCTGGCCCAGCAGGCGCTGGCGAACACCGCCCTGCGCAGCACCGACGCGGTGCGCACGATCGAGGCGATGATCGGCGCGCTCGACAAGAAGCTGACCGAGCAGGTCAACAAGATCATCCACCACGAGGACTTCCAGAAGCTGGAATCTGCATGGCGAGGACTGCACTATCTGGTCAACAACACCGAGACCGACGAGCAGCTGAAGATCCGCGTCATGAACGTCTCCAAGCAGGAGCTCGGCAAGACGCTCAAGCGCTACAAGGGCACGGCCTGGGACCAGTCGCCGCTGTTCAAGAAGCTGTACGAAGAGGAATACGGCCAGTTCGGCGGCGAGCCCTACGGCGCGCTCGTCGGCGACTACCACTTCGACCACACGCCGCCCGACGTGGAGCTGCTCGGCGAGCTGTCCAAGCTTGCCGCCTCGGCCCACGCTCCCTTCATCACCGGCGCGGCCCCGAGCGTGATGCAGATGGAGTCGTGGCAGGAGCTCGCCAATCCGCGCGACCTGACCAAGATCTTCACCACGCCCGAATACGCTGCGTGGCGCTCGCTGCGCGAGTCGGACGACGCGCGCTACCTGGCGATGTGCATGCCGCGCTTCCTGGCGCGTCTGCCCTACGGCGCCAAGACGAGCCCGGTCGACGAGTTCGACTTCGAGGAAGACACCGCGGGCGCGACGCACGCCAAGTACAGCTGGGCGAACGCCGCCTACGCGATGGCCGTCAACGTCAACCGCTCGTTCAAGCAATACGGCTGGTGCTCGCGGATCCGCGGCATCGAGTCCGGCGGCGCGGTCGAGAATCTGCCGACGCACAGCTTCCCGTCGGACGACGGTGGCATCGACATGAAGTGCCCGACCGAGATCGCCATCTCCGATCGTCGTGAAGCGGAGCTGACGAAGAACGGCTTCCTGTCGATGATTCACCGCAAGAACTCCGACTTCGCCGCGTTCATCAGCGGTCAGTCGCTGCAGAAACCCCAGGAGTACGACGACCCGGACGCGACCGCCAACGCCGCGCTCGCGGCACGCCTGCCGTACCTGTTCGCCTGCAACCGTTTTGCGCACTACCTGAAGTGCATCGTGCGCGACAAGGTGGGTTCGTTCCGCTCGCGCGAGGCCATGCAGAACTGGCTGAACGAGTGGATCCTGAACTACGTCGACGGCGATCCGTCGAATTCAAGCGAGGACACCAAGGCCAGGCGGCCGCTGGCGGCAGCGCAGGTCGAGGTCGAGGAAGTGGAAGGCGCGCCGGGGTACTACCAGTCAAAGTTCTACCTGAAGCCGCACTACCAGCTCGAAGGCCTGACGGTGTCTTTGCGCCTGGTCTCCAAGCTACCGTCGGAAAAGACGGCTTAAGCCTCAGCGTTCCTAAACAGGAGAATCATTCATGGCAGTCAATGCATTCGTTTCCTTCTATGACAAGGCCGATGGCGAGTCGATTCAGAAGGGCAAGGAAAAGTGGATCGAGATTCAGGGCTGGGACTGGGAAGTCGAAGCCGAATCGAGCTGGACCAAGGGCGGCGGCGCCAGCGTCGGCAAGCCGAATCCCGGCAAGCTCAACTTCGAGCACTACTTCGACACCTCTTCGACCGTGATCCTCGGCTACATCTGCACCGGCAAGGCATTCCCGAAGCTGCAGCTCGAGATGATGAAGACCACGGGCAAGGGCAGCCCGGAAACCTACTTCACGATGATGATGGAAGGCGCCTTCATCACCAAGGTCTCGAACAGTGGCACGGAAGAAGGCAACGTAGTGCAGAAGGTCGAGCTGGTCTTCAAGACGGTGAAGATCGAATACAAGCCGCAGGACAACAAGACCGGGTCCTTGCTCGCCACCAAGACCTACAACTGGGACATTCCGGCCGGCACGGCTTCGCCGTCGGCCTGATTCACCGGGCGGCGAAAAGCCGCCGGATTCGCTTCCGTCCGCGTGGGCGAATGGCGGCGGGCGGCCGCTCCCCCCCACACGCCCCCCCGCCCGGCCGGGGGGTCTGTGTGATTCGCCGGGTTAGAACAAATTGGTGGTTGTGGGGGGTTGTGCAATATATTACGTCAGTTTATTGCGGG
>JANMCC010000238.1:0-54340 GCA_031360885.1 Burkholderiales bacterium
GCCGGCCCGGCGGTGAAGACGACGACGCGCGTGCCCAGGAACACGGCCTCGGAGATGCCGTGCGTCACGAACACGATGGTCTTGCCCGATTCCTTCCAGATGCGCAGCAGCTCGAGGTTCATCTTCTCGCGCGTCAGCGCGTCGAGCGCGCCGAAGGGCTCGTCCATCAGCACCAGCTTGGGGTCGTGGATCAGCGCCCGGGCGATCGCCGCGCGCTGCTGCATGCCGCCGGAGAGCTCGTACGGATACTTGTCCTCGTAGCCGGCGAGGCCCACCATCGCCATCAGGGCGCGCGCCCGCTCGCGCGAAGCGGCCATCGGCAGGCCCAGCAGCTCGGCCGGCAGCAGCACGTTGTCGGGGATGCGGCGCCACTTGTGCAGCACCGGCGCCTGGAACACGATGCCGATGTCGCGGGTGGCGTCGAACGGATGCGAGGGCGAGCCGATCCGGACCTCGCCCTCGTCGTAGCCGTGCAGGCCGGCCAGGATCTTCAGCAGGGTCGACTTTCCGCAGCCCGAGGGTCCGACCAGCGCCACCAGCTCGCCCGGCTGCACGTCGAAGCTGGCATCGGAGATGGCGAGGTGGACCTTGCGACCGGTGCGGTAGGTCTTGCGCACCCCTGCGAGGTGGATGAAGGGCTCGGCCGCGGCGGTCATCGGCGTGGCGCCGGCCGCAGGTAGCCGAGCAGCACCTGGACGATGTGGTCTTCGTGACGGGCCAGGGCCTCGGCGGTCATCATTTCCCGGTTGAGGATGACGCCCAGCGTGTAGCGGTTCGATAGGTAGAAGTACCCGATGCCGTTCATGGAGACGAAGAGGTCGAGCGGATCGACGTCGCGCCGGAACACGCCCGCGGCGCCGCCGCGCCGCAGCACCCCGCCGATCGCCTCGAGCAGCGGCGTGTAGAGGCCGCGGATATAGGGCGACTTCAGGATGTGCCGGCCGCGATGCACGTTCTCGCTGTTGAGCAGGCCGATGATGCGCGGGTGCTCGACGAAGATGCGGAAGGTGCGGCGGATCAGCGCTTCCATCGCCTGGGCAGGCGCCTGGTCGCGCACGTCGAGCTCGTGGTGGCTCGCCCGCACCAGGCCGTAGGCGCCCTCCATCACGGCGATGAACAGCTTCTCCTTGCTCTCGAAGTACTGGTACAGCAGGCTGATGTTCACGC
Organism: Burkholderiales bacterium; assembly: GCA_031360885.1. Classification (GTDB taxonomy): domain Bacteria; phylum Pseudomonadota; class Gammaproteobacteria; order Burkholderiales; family Burkholderiaceae_C; genus Schlegelella_A. The sequence goes on from JANMCC010000238.1 coordinate 1,168, forward strand.
CGGCGGCGCCGACGATGCTCTCGATGCGGGCGCCGGCATAGCCATGGTCCGCGAACTCGGTGGTCGCGCATTCGAGGATGCGCAGCTTGGTCTGCGCCGCGTCGCGCGGCTTGCTCGCCGCCGGCTTGCTCGCGCTTCGGGGCGCGGTGCGACGAGCTGGCGCGGCGGCCTCGACCTGGCGCAGGCGGGTGGGTCGGGTCATCGGCGAAGCGCGGGGCTGTCGAGCGCGAAGTCGAGCGCGAGCGTCTCGAGCTCCGCGCCGGCCGACGTCGTCGGGCCAAGGGCCTGCGTGAGCGCCTCGCTCAGGCGGACCTGCGCCGCGGCGTCGTCGAGCAGGTCGAGCTCGGCCGAGTCTGCCATCAGCAGGCCGTCCAGCGTGCCGGTGCCGGCGCCGTGGATCGCCGATTCGTTGCTGCTGCCGGAACGCCGGTCGCCGCCGGTGCGGTAGCGGCGCACGCGCGTGAAGAGGCCGCTGGCCAGCAGCGACTCGATGCGGCCGAGGGAGGCGTCGGCGTCGTCCGCGTCGCCGGCATCGAAGCGCGCGACCACGAGCACCGGCGCCGGCCAGACGTCGCGGCTGCCGACCGTCTGCGCCAGGCGAAAGACGCTGCGCGTCGACTTGCGAAACCAGGCCAGCGCCTCGCGCGTGCGCCGGGTGGGCGCGTTCAGCCGTGCCATGTAGGCGGGGCTGGAGAGCACCTGCTCGTCCTCGGTCTCGTAGAACATGAGGAAGCGCCCGGGATCGGCCGTCGAGCGGTAGCGGCGGCCGCGCAGGAAGCCTGGCGTCGACACCCGCTCCGGGATGTGCTCGCAGTTGTGCCAGCGCTGGAACGCGAGCTGGTTTTCCGGCTCGATGCTCGACCAGAAGGCCATCAGGCCTTGCCCGTCTGCTGCCGTCATGCTCGTCTCGACCTCAGAACGCGCCGACGCGCACCTGGTAGCCGGTCGGCTTGTCGTGCTGCGGCAGGCCGCGCTCCACCCAGTCGGCCACCCAGTCGAGCAGCGTCGCCAGCGGCACGCGCGGGTAGCCGAACAGGCGCTGCGCCTGCAGCGTGTTGTTGACCCAGGCCGTCGGCTGCTCGCTGCCCGAGTAGATCGGCCGCTTGCCGAAGCGCTGGCCGAACCACTCGGCCACCATGCGCACGCTCGCCAGCTCCGGGCCGCCGACGTTGAGCGGCGAGGTGGGCGTGGTGCAGTGCAGGAGCGAGCGCAGGATCTGCGCGTTGGCATCGCCCTGCCAGATGACGCTGGCGTGGCCGGTGTCGATCTCGATCGGCTCGCCTTTCCAGACCCAGTTGGCGATGTCGAGCAGCACGCCGTAGCGCATGTCGATCGCGTAGTTGAGGCGGATCAGCCTGCCCGGCGTGCCCCAGGTGCGCGAGCCGTACTCGAAGGCGCGCTCGCGGCCGACGCAGGAGTTGGCGTAGTCGCCGAGCGGGCCCGGCTTCATCGATTCGTCCCAGCCGTGCGAGACGACCGGCGCGAACGGATAGACGCACAGCGTCGAGAAGGCGACGATGCGCGAGCCCTTGAACTCGCGCGCGATCGTCGCCGGCACCTGCGTGTTCATCGCCCATGCGAACGACGGGTCGGAATCGGTACCGAACTTCTTGCCCGCCATGTAGACGACGTTCGCGACCTTCGGCAGCTTCGCCACCGCGTCGGCGTCGAGCAGGTCGCACTTGATCGTCTCGATGCCCCAGGACGTCATCTGCTCGGCCAGGCCGGCCTCGCTGAAGCGGGCGACGCCGATCACGCGCTTCGTCGGCGCGGCGCGCTTGGCCATTCGCGCCAGCGTCGGGCCGACCTTGCCGGCCACGCCGAGGACGATGAGATCGCCTTCGAGCCGGGCGAAGTCGTCGACGAGCGCCTGCGGGGGCGTCGACAGAAGGTCCTCGAGATGGTCTTCGTCGGCGAAGCGGGCGGGCAGGGGGGCGCTGGCGGGCGAGGGCTCGGAAACGGCAGCGGTCATCTTGACTAAGTAAGTTATTAGTTGCGTGAGTCTAGGGAGCGGTGAGCAGGCGCCATAGCGCGTTTTCCCTCGCCGGGTTTCTCCCGGTCGACCGCATGCGTCAGGGCCTACGCGCTGCCTTCGCGTATCGTGCGCCGCCATGGCTGCACTCGACGACCCCCGCCACGACCGCGAAGCCGGCAGCCGCAACAGCACGCTCGACACGACGCGCATCGACGACGTGCGCATCGGCGCGGTCCGGCCGCTGATCACGCCGGCACTGCTGCAGGAGCGCGTGCCGGTCGACGACGCCACGCTCGCGCTGGTCGAATGGAGCCGGGCGGCGATCGCCGCGGTGCTGCACGGCAGGGACCGCCGCCTGGTGGTCGTGGTCGGCCCCTGCTCGATCCACGACCACGGTCAGGCGATCGAGTACGCCGGCCGGCTCAAGGCCACCGCCGACCCCCTCGGCGACGAGCTGCTGGTCGTGATGCGCGCCTACTTCGAGAAGCCGCGCACGACCCTCGGCTGGAAGGGCTACATCAACGACCCGCACCTCGACGGCAGCTTCGCGATCAACGAAGGCCTGGAGCGGGCACGAACGCTGCTGCTCGAGCTCACCCGGCTCGGTATGCCCACGGGCACCGAGTTCCTCGACCTGCTGAGCCCGCAGTACGTTGCCGACCTGATCGCCTGGGGCGCGATCGGCGCGCGCACGACCGAGAGCCCGAGCCACCGCCAGCTCGCTTCGGGCCTCAGCTCGCCGGTCGGCTTCAAGAACGGCACCGACGGCAGCGTCAAGGTCGCGGCCGACGCGATCCTCGCGGCGCGCTCGCCGCACGCCTTCATGGGCATGACGAAGATGGGCGTGGCGGCGATCTTCGAGACCCGCGGCAACGACGACTGCCACGTGATCCTGCGCGGCGGCAGGGCGCCGAACTACGACGCCGCCGGCGTTGCCGCGGCCTGCGCCACGCTGCGCGCCGCTGGCCTGCGCGAGCAGGTGATGATCGATTTCTCGCACGGCAACAGCGCCAAGGATCCGATGCGGCAGATCGCCGTGGCCGACGACGTGGCGGCGCAGATCGCGGGCGGCGAGGAGCGGATCGTCGGCGTGATGATCGAGAGCCATCTCGAGGCCGGGCGCCAGGACCTGGTGCCGGGCGTGGCCCTGAAGCACGGCGTCTCGATCACCGATGCGTGCATCGGCTTCGCCCAGACCGGGCCGGTGCTGGTGGCGCTGGCGAAGGCGGTGCGGGAGCGGGCGAAGCGGGCCGGGCGGACCTAGCGGCCGGCGGCCAGGCTCCAGCCGGGCTTGCTGGCGAGCGCCTGCAGGGTCGAGCGGTCGGAGGCGGTCACCTCGTATTCGGCGGCCGTGCGCTCGCAAAAGCGGACCTGGGGAAACTCGCGCAGCAGCGGCACGAGCTGGGCGCGGGCCTGCTGGCTCTGGCCGGTGAAGCGCAGGATCGAGGTGACCATGGAGGAATCGACGGGGTGGGGTGGCGCCGGCAGGGTTCGCATGCTCGCCCAACGTGCCGGCAACGGGGGCCGTTGACGGGGTCCGTCCTGGCGGCAACTCTTCTTTACGTTGCCGGCTCCCGGCGTGGGCCGGCCGGCCTGAACGCGGTGTGCTGCGCTGCCTGCGAAAGGGAGGTGGTGTGCGTGAGGGCTGATCGGTGCGTGGTCTAGCATGAGTCCATGCGCCTGCTCATCCTCGAGGACGACCCTCAGCTCGGCGATGCGCTGGCCACCGGCCTGCGCCAGCTCGGCCACGCGGTCGACTGGTTCGCCGGCGGCGCAGAGGCCGACGGGGCGATCGACATCGCGCCCTACGACGCCGCCGTGCTCGACCTCGGCCTGCCCGGCACCGACGGCATGGTGTGGCTGCGCCGCTGGCGCGAGCGCGGCTCGGTCCTGCCGGTGCTCATCCTCACGGCGCGCGACGGCGTGCAGCAGCGCATCGCCGGCCTCGACGCCGGCGCCGACGACTACCTGATCAAGCCGATCTCCACCGAGGAGCTGGCGGCGCGCCTGCGGGCGACGCTGCGCCGCGCGACCGGGCGTGCCCAGGCGGAGTGGACGCACGGCGCCCTGCGCTACGACACCGTCAGCAAGCAGGTCCACTGGCAGGACCGGCCGGTCGAGCTCACCGCCCGCGAGCTCGCGCTGCTCGAGGTGCTGCTGAAGCATCCGCAGCGCGTGCTCTCCAAGGCGCAATTGCAGGAGCAGCTCTACGACTGGAGCGGCCGCGAGCCCGAGAGCAATGCGCTCGAAGTGCACGTCCATCGGCTGCGCCGCAAGATCCATCCGGCCATCGTGCGCACGGTGCGCGGCGTCGGCTACGCGCTCGGCGCCGAGGTGGCGTCGTGAGCCTGCAGCGCCGGCTGCTGGTCTTCCTGCTGCTCTGCGCGCCGGTGGTCTGGGGCGTGGCGCTGCTGGTGTCGGCGACTCGAGCACGGAGCGAGGTCAACGAGCTGTACGACACCGAGATCATCCATCTCGCCCGCCAGGTGCAGGCGACGCTGCCCGGCCTCGGCGCCGCCGGCGGCGCGTCGCCGGAGCCCACGCCGGCGGGCGGCGCGGCCGACCTGCGCGACCTCGCGATCGCCGTCTGGAACGCCGAAGGCAAGTTGCTGCTGGCGGACCGGGAGGGCGTGGCGCTTCCCCGCCGCGCCGACGCGTCGGGCTTCGTCGACCTGAAGCTCGGCGGCGATGCCTGGCGGGTGTACTACCTGCAGTCCGCGCGAGGCACGTGGCTGGTCGCGGCAGGGCAACGGCTGTACGAGCGCGACGAGCTGGTCACCGACCTCGTCAGCAGCCAGCTCCTGCCGTGGCTGGTGGTGCTGCCCGTGCTCCTGCTTGTCATCGCGTGGGGCGTGCGCCAGGCCCTCGCTCCGGTGCGCACCCTCACCGCCGACCTGCAGGGCCGCGGCGCCGACGACCTGCAGAAGGTGCCGGCGGCGCTGATCCCCGCCGAGCTGGGCCCGCTGTTCGCCGCCATGAACGGTCTCTTCGCCCGCATCGAGGCGACGATGGCGCGCGAGCGCCGCTTCACCGCCGACGCCGCGCACGAGCTGCGCACGCCCCTGGCGGTGCTGCGAGCCCAGTGGGAGGTGCTCGGCCGCAGCCGCGAGGAGGGCGAGCGGGCGCAGGCCTCGGCCCGGCTCGGCGCCGGCCTCGACCGCATGGACCGCATGGTCGAGCAGCTCCTGGCCCTGTCGCGGGTGGACGCGGCCGAGCGGCCGGCGCAAGGCGAGCCGGTCGCGTGGGAGCCCGTCGTCGAGCAGGTGATGAGCGACCTGCTGCCGCTGGCCGAACGGCGCCGCATCGAGCTCGCCTGCGACTGGCCGGCCGCAGGCACGCCGGCCTTTCCGCTTCGCGGCGACCCCGACCTGCTGGCGCTGCTGCTCAGGAACCTGGTGGACAACGCCGTGCGCTACGCGCCGGAAGGAAGCGAAGCGACGTTGCGCTTCGGCGCCGAGGGGCTGAGCGTCGAGAACGCAGGCCCGCCGCTGCCGGCCGAGACGCTGGGCCACCTGGGCGAGCGCTTCCACCGCGCGGCCGGACAGGCCGAATCGGGCAGCGGCCTCGGCCTCTCGATCGCGCAGCGCATCGCCGCGCTGCACGGCCTCGCGCTGCGCTACCGCGCGCGGGCCGACGGCAGCGGCGTCGTCGCCGATCTGCGCAAGCTCAGCGCGCCTTGAGCCTGGCCAGCAGGGCGCGGATCTCTTCGCGCCGGCCGCTGTCGGCGATCTGCCGGCCGGGCCGCGTCGGAGCCAGCAGGGCGCGCTCGAGGTAGACGATGGCCTCGTCGCGGCGGTCGGTTTCGGCGAGGAACTCGCCGTAGAAGAAGTTCGGATCGATGCCCTGCGGGTTCACGGCCAGGGCCTTCTGCAGCAGCTCGCCGGCCTTGGTCTTGTCGCCGAAGGCCAGCGGCCAGCGCGGCACCTTGTAGTAGAGCGCGCCGAGGCTGTTGTAGGCCGAGCCGTCGAGCGCGTTGGCGTCGATCTGGATCGCCTTTTCGTAGAGCGTGCGCGCCTGCTTCACCAGGCCGAGTGCGCCGAGTCCGCCGCGCTCGCCGGCGAGCGAGCTGTCGATGATGCCTTCCCAGATCAGCGGCTCGGCCCGGCTGGGAAAGGCCTCGGTGGTCCGGTGCGCCTTGGCCGCGAGCGCCTCGAAGCCCTTCTCGCGTTCGCCGGCGGGGGTCTGGTAGCGAATGACCTCCCACTCGCGCTGCAGCTCGACGACGGCGTCGTCCACGGGCGCCGAATCGGCGCCCCGCGGCAGCATCAGGAAAACGGCGGCCAGCAGGGCGGAGAGCAGCGGGTTCATGTGCGGGCGGCTGTTCACTGCGCAGGATGGTGCGAGGGGGGGATTAACCCGTGCTTAAGCCGACCGACAATCGCCGCTTTTCGACCCTTCGCCCCGCGCCATGGACCTCTCCCGCTTTCCCCGCCGCATCTACACCCCCGCCCCGACGCCGCTCGAGCCGATGCCGCGCTTCAGCGCCGCGCTCGCAGCGCAGTGCCCGGGCGGCCTCGGTCCCGAGGTCTGGGTCAAGCGCGACGACCTGCTCGGCCTCTTTCCCGGCGGCAACAAGACCCGAAAGCTCGAGTTCCTGGTCGCCGCCGCGCTCGCCGAGGGCGCCGACACGCTCGTCACCTGCGGCGCGCCGCAGTCGAACCACTGCCGCATCACGCTCGCCGCCGCGGTGAAGGAAGGGCTGAAGTGCCGCTTCGTCATCGAGGAGCGCGTCGCCGGCGGCTACGACCCGAAGGGCAACGGCAACCACTTCATGTTCCGCCTCCTCGGCGTTGAGGCGATCACGGTCGTGCCGGCGGGCAGCGACATGGGCAAGGCGATGAAGGAAGTCGCCGATGCGCTTGCTGCCCAAGGCCGCAAGGCCTACGTCATTCCCGGCGGCGGCTCGAACGCGCTCGGCGGCCTCGGCTACGTCGCCTGCGCGCAGGAGCTGCAGCAGCAATGCTTCGAGCTCGGCGTTTCGTTCGACCGGGTCGTCGTCGGCTCGGGCAGCTCGGGCACGCACGGCGGGTTGCTCGCGGGCTTTCTCGGCGGCAACGTGGCCACGCCCATCGTCGGCATCGGCACCAGCCGCGACCCGGCCGACCAGGAGCCGCTGGTGCACCGCGAGGCGCAGGCCGTGCTCGACCTGCTGGGCGTGCGCCTCACGGTGCCGCGCGAGGCGGTGGTCACGATCGGCGGCTGGTGGCAGCCGAAGTACTCGGTGCCGAATGCGCCCATGGTCGAGGCGGTGCAGATGCTCGCGCGCAGCGAGGGCCTGCTGCTCGATCCGGTCTACACCGGCAAGGCGATGGCCGGCCTGATCGGCCTGGCGAGGAAGGGCGGGTTCGGTGCCGGGGAGAGAGTGCTCTTCCTGCACACGGGCGGGCTGCCGTCTCTCTTCGCCTACGCGGGCACCGTGCTCGGCGACACGCCGCTCGCCTGAGCGGCGAGGCCTCAGGCGGTGGACAGCTCCGTACCGCGCAACGCCGGCGGCGCCGCGACCGGAGCGCGATTGCGTAGCCGCTCGGTGGCGCGATCGAGCAAGGGCTTGTCTTCGTAGGCCTTCATGCGCTGCGTTTCGCAGAGCCTGCCGAGCATGCGCACCGTCATCGAGATCGTGCCGCGATCATCGGCGCCGTGCGTGAAGAGGAAGAAGGTCCTGCTCGCGTTCATGTGCGTGAGGCGAACCTTCTCCCAGCGGTCCTTGAGGTGCATCCGGTACGAGCCGCCGATCTGCAGGTGCTGCAGGAGCTGCGCGCCTTCCGTGGGCTCCTCGGCCTCGGTCTTGAGCGCCGGCAGCGGCGGCAATTCGTCGAGCGGCGCCTGGCGCGCGGCCAGGTCGAGGTCGAGAACGGCCGCGGCGTCGCTCTCCGGCGCGGACGAAGGCGCGGCGGCGGGACCGCCGCCGTCTTTCGCGGCCGCCCCCGGGGCGGGCTTCGACCAGTCGACGACGGTCTCGTCGACGAAGCCGACCCGCCTTGCCTCACGCGCGGTGAAGCGCGGCTCGAAGCCTTCGCCCGGCGCGGGCGCGGTCGCCTCGCCGGCATCGGGCAGGGGCGTGCGCGCCGCGGCGTCGAGCTGGCGCAGCAGCATGTTGTGATCGAGGTCGCTGCCCGGCGCCGTCTTGAGCGAGCCCATGTGGTCTTCGACCAGCCTGCCGAAGAAGGCGTCGTGCTCTGCCTTTGGCCAGCCGATCAGCGCCAGGCCCTCCTCCAGCGTGGCGGTGAGGCCGCGCAGCCCGGAGAGAAAGAGCTTGCGCTCCTCGGCCGAGCGCTTGGGCTGGATGCTGGCGACGAGATGGAAGGCGGCGCGACGATAGCGCTTCTCGCGCGCCGCGTCGGCATCCTCGCCCTGCGCGGCGAGGACGATCACCTGGCTCCAGGTGCCGGCGAGGAACGCCTTCAGGTAGTCGGGAATCGGCAGGTGCTCGTAGGCCTCGTGCAGGCGGCCGCCGAAGACCTGCGCCGTCTGCCATTCGGCTTCCTTGGCCTGCAGCGTCGCCGCGGCCGGCGTGCCCTCGAACTCGGCGCGCGCGTTGGCGGCGACGAACTGCTCGAGCTCGCCGAGCTTCTTCACGTAGAGCGGCACCTGGTCGAAGTCGCCCTCGACGATCTCGGTCACCAGCGCGTTGACGCGAACCAGCAGCTCCTTGCCTGGGCCGCTGTCGAAGCCGCCGAATCCGGCCGCCAGGGTGGAGATGCGGTTGATGAAGCGACGCACCGGGTGCTTGCGCGCCGAGAAGAAGCTGGTGTCGCGCAGGGCGACGCGCAGCACCGGCATCTGCAGCCGGGCGATTTCGCGCGCGATCTCGGGCGGCACCCTGGCGTCGGCGAGGATCTGGTCGAACAGGCTGGCCACGACCTCGATCACCATGTGATCGACCTCGCCCGAGGCGGCCTGCACCAGCTCGTCGTGGTGGGCGCGGATCAGGTTGGTCGGCGCCAGCGCGCCGAACGCGCTCGCGGCGCCGCCCAGCCCGGTCGCGGAAAAACCGGTGCCGAAGAACGAAGACTCGCCGCCGCCGCGCGCGGCGCGACCGGCGGCATCGGCCGGACCCGCGGCCACGGCATGGTTGAGGCGGCGCAGCACGCGCATCAGGTCGGCGTCGGTGGCGCTGACGCCTGCGCCTGCGCGCATCCGCGCCCCGTCGGCCGGCCCGGTCGCGGCCGACCCCAGCCCGCCGCTCATCGCCTCCTCCATCAATCGCTCGAGCAGCGCGGCCGCGGGGTCGGCGCCGCCATCGACGGGCGCGGCGACGGCAGCCGCCGCCTGCGGATGGCGAATCGAGGCTTCCCACGGGCGCGCCGCGTCGCTGCCGGCGGGCAGGCGACCGAGCATCGACTTCTCCCAGAGGTCGCGCATCGCCTCCAAGCCCGGGTTCGCCGGGCCGCCGACGTCGGCAGCGCCCCAGGGAGCGGCGGCGCCGCCCGCGGCCACGCCGTTCGTTCCGTTGCCAGAGCCGTTGCCGCCGCCGCCTGAGCCACCGCCTCCGGACGAGGCAGAAGGACGCACCATCAGCTCGACCGGACGGAAGCCGCGCGCCGAGAAGTCCTTGACGATGTCGCGATACGAGCCCGGCAGGGCCTGCGCGAGCGCCTGCCCCAGCTCCTTGACGACGTGGCGACGGCACTGGTCGCCGTCGGCGACCGCTTCGACGGCCTGATAAAGCGCCGTGGCGATGACCTGGCCGCGCAGCGGATTGCGTGCAGGATCGGCCCAGCCGACGCTCAGCAACTCGCCGGTGTAGGCCGAGAGCTCGCGCAGCTCGGCCTCGCTCTCGTGGCCGATGAGCTGGCCGACGCGCTCGAAGGCCAGCCGGTTCTCGAACTGGTCGGCGTCGACGAGGCCGACCGACATCCAGTCGGTGGGGTCGTGGAAGTCGGAGGCTTCGCCCTCGGGCGCGAGCTCCTCCTCGACCAGCACGCGCAGGTCCTTCTCGAAGGCGGCGAGCAGCGGCAGCCGCGAGAGCTGCAGGATCGCCTGCGCCTGCGCCAGCGCCGGCCGCTCGGCCGGCAGGGCGGTGCGCAGCAGCGCCTTCAGCGCGCTCGCGGCGGGGTCGATGGCGTCGGAAACCGCCGTGCGAATGGCCTTCTGCGCCGCGTCGAGCGCAGTTCGGAGGTGGGAATCGTCCGAGCTCATGGTTGTCTGCGGGCTATCGGCAGACGGCGGCGCGTCTTGAGCCCTGTTGTCGCAGCTCCCGACCGCCGGGCGGCGGCGGACGTCACTCCGTCTCGTACGTCAGGCGGCGCCGGGGTCCTCGAGGCCGGCCGGCGGCGCCGATCGGAACTGCCCGGCCCGGTCGACGAGGCTGATCATCTCCGCCGCGGCGTGCACGGTCAGGCGATGCGGCGTGGCGCCCGGCCGGGGCGAGATGTACCTCGCCATGCTGCGGACGAGATCGAGCTGCGCCTGGGGCGCGTCGGCCAGCAGGGCGATGAGCAGGTTCTCGAGCGCGATGACCCGGATCTGGAGCTGCACCAGCTCGGCATCGTTCAACGGCGGGACGTCGGCTTGCATTCGTCCTCCTCCCCCGGTCGGGGCGAGGCCCGAGTTTGACTCAGAGTCGGCCGCGCCCGGCACCTCAACCCTCCTGCTCGCTGCCGAACAGCTCGCGCGCCCGCTCCGGCAGGCCCTTCTTCAGCTTGCCGGCGATCGCTACCGCGGGCCGTTCGGCGAGCATGTGCGCGAGCGCGTGGCGAACGTCGGCGACGGTCACCGCCTCGATCCGCGCCGCGACCTCGGCCCGGCTGCGCACCCGGCCGAGGGCGAAGACGTCGAGCACCGCGTCCTCCAGCCGACGCGCGCTGCGCTCCCAGTCGCGCAGCTTGCGCACCGCGATCAGGTTCTTCGCCCGGGCGAGGCCGGCGGGATCGATGTGGTCGCCCTGGCGCGCGAGCAGCCGCTTCAGCTCCACCATGAATTCCTCGGCGTGCTCCGGCGCGGTGGAGGCCTCGACCACGAACTGGCCGGCGAGCTCGGTCACGTCGGCCGAGCACGACACGTGGTAGGCGAGACCGCGGCGCTCGCGGATCTCGTCGAGCAGCGGCGAGCTCATGCCTTCGCCGAACAGGGCCGCGGCGACGGCATAGGCATGCTGCGCCTCGTCGGCCAGCGCCGGCATCGGCAGGCCGTAGACGACGTGCGTCTGGCCGAGCCCGGCGATCGCCTTCGAGCCGGTGCCGCCGCGATGCGTCGGCGGCGGCACGACGCTCGGCATGCCGGCGCGCAGCGCGCCGAAGCTCTTCTCGACCGCGGCGACGATCGCCCCGGCATCGATGCCGCCGGCGACGCCGACGACGATGTTGGCGCCGACGTAGCGGCTCTCGACGAAGCCGAGCAGGTCGTCGCGGCTGAAGCGGCCGATGTTGCCCTTCAGGCCGATCACCGGCAGGCCCGCCGGGTGGCTGCCGAAGCAGAGCTTGTCGAACAGCTTGAAGGCGGTCGAGAGAGGGTCTTCCTCGTCCTCGATGTACTCCTGCAGGAGCACCTGGCGCTCGCGCTCGAGCTCGGCCTCGGGAAAGCTGCTGTTCAGCACGATGTCGCCGAGCATGCGCACGAAGGCCGGCGCGTCGCCCGCCCGGCCGCGCATGTGGTACGCGGTGTGGTCCTTGTCGGTGTGGGCGTTGACGTCGGCGCCGAGCTGCTCGGCGTCGAGGTTGATCTGCTGGCAGCTCCGTCCGGTCGTTCCCTTGAACGCCATGTGCTCGACGAAGTGGCTGATGCCGCTCTCGCGCCGGCTCTCGCTGCCGCTGCCGCTGTGAACGAACACGCTGACGCTGGCGGTCTCGAGGTGGGGCAGGGGGATGGCGACGACGCGAACGCCATTGCCCAGGGTGGCGATCGGGGTGTCGCCGGATGTGGAAGCTGCTGTCATGGGTGCGGCCATTGTGCGTGGCACACGCCTTGCGTTCGCATTGCGCGGATACTCGAAGCCGGACGGCGCCTTCGGCATCCCTCCAGCAACGCAGGGGGCAAGCATGCAGATCAGAGTCGGTTTCGAGATGGCGTACCGCTGCCCGCAGCCGACGCCGATGCTGCTGGTGCTCAACATCCACCACTCGCGCGCGTCCGACCTGGTGCAGCCCGACCTGCTGATCCTCGACCCACCGGTACCGCTTACCGCCTACCGCGATCTGTTCGGCAACTGGTGCAGTCGCATCGTCGCGCCGCGCGGCCTGCTGACGCTGCGCACCGACGCGCTGGTGAACGACAGCGGCCTGCCCGATCCGGTGGTGCCGACGGCGGTGCAGACGCCGATCGAATACCTGCCCGAAGAGACCCTGGTCTACCTGCTCGGCAGCCGCTACTGCGAGACCGACCAGCTCTCCGACGTCGCCTGGCAGCGCTTCGGCTCGGGTCCGACCGGCTGGGCGCGGGTGCAGGCGATCTGCGACTTCGTTCACCACCACATCGAGTTCGGCTACCACAACGCGCGCCGCACGCGCACCGCCTGGGAGGCCTACAACGAGGGCGTCGGCGTCTGCCGCGACTACGCGCACCTGGCGATCGCCTTCTGCCGCTGCCTCAACATCCCGGCCCGCTACTGCACCGGCTACCTCGGCGACATCGGCATGCCGCCGCCCTACGGCACGATGGACTTCGCCGGCTGGTTCGAGGCCTGGCTCGGCGACCGCTGGTACACCTTCGACGCGCGCAACAACATGCCGCGCATCGGCCGGGTGCTGATGGCGCGCGGCCGCGACGCCTGCGACGTGGCGCTCTCGACCGCGTTCGGGCCGAACACGCTCGAGCAGTTCAAGGTGCGCACCGACGAGGTCGTCGCCGCGAACGCATAGGCGAAGGCGCCTATCCGGCCGCGACGGGCCGCGGCCGCCCCGGAACGCCGAGTTCGCACTCGAGCGCGGGGTCACCGCCCCCCGAGGTCGGCGGCGTTGCGCACCGCCTCGTAGGCAAGCAGCCCCTCGCCCATCTCCTGTTCCTTTCCCCGGCGCACGAGCGGAGCGCTATTCCGCCTTGATCCCCGCCTGCTTCACCACCGCCGCCCAGCGTGCCGCGTCGCGCCGCATCAGCGCCGCCATTTCCTCGGGCGAGCTCGGCGCGATCTCCATGCCCTGCGCGCCCAGGGCGGCCTTGACCTCGGGCAGCGCGAGCGCCCTGCGCAGGTCGGCGTTGACCCGGGCGACGACCTCGGCCGGCGTGCCCGCCGGCGCGAGCATGCCGTACCAGAGGTCGGCCTCGACGCCCTTGAAGCCGAGCTCGGCCAGCGTGGGCACCTCGGGCGCGAGCGCCGGGCGCCTGTCGCCGGCCGCAGCCAGCGCGACCAGCCGGCCGCCCTTGACCTGCGCCATCGCCACGTGCACCGGCAGGAACATCAGCGGCACGTCGCCCGAGAGCACCGCATTGACCGCGCCGGCGGTGCCGGAGAACGGGATGTGCGTGATCGAGACCTTGGCCTGCAGCTTGAACAGCTCCATCGCCATGTGGTGCGGCGTGGCGATGCCGGGCGAGGCGTAGTCGAGCGCGCCGGGCCGGGCGCGCGCGGCCTTCACCAGGTCGTCGACCGACTTCAGCTTCGAGGCGCTGCTCGCGACCAGCAGGAACGAGCCGGTCGCGGCCAGGCCGAGCGGCGCCAGGTCCTTGAGCGGGTCGTAGGTCATGTTGGCGTACAGGGCCGGGTTGATGATCAGCGTGTTCACGCCCATCAGCAGCGTGAGCCCGTCGGGCGGCGACTTCGCCACCGCGCCGGCGCCGAGGTTGCCGGAGGCGCCGGGCCGGTTGTCGACGACGATGCTCTGGCCCCAGGCCGCCTGCAGGTGCGGCGCGAGCGTGCGCGCGAGGATGTCAATGCCGGTGCCGGGCGTGTACGGCACGACCATGCGCACCAGCTTGCCGGGCCACGCGGGCTGGGCGCGGGCGGCGGTACCGCCCAGGGCGCCGCAGGCGGCGAGTGCGGCAAGCAGGAGGCGGCGGCGCGGGCAATCGATCGGCTTCAAGGCGTGTCTCCGGGAGATGTCGTTCGTTGCGTCTCGTGGCGCTGGGCCTAGAGCGTGGCGGTGCCGTACTCGGCCGGCTGCTCCGGATCGTCGGCGTCGGTGACCATGCCGATCACCACCTTGCCCTGCACCATCCGCGTCTCGATGCCTTCGACCTTGCGCAGGGGCGAGAGGGTTCGCATCAGGCGCAGCTCGTCGTCGGCGCCGACGACGCCGATCGCCGCGCCGCGGCAGGCGCCGTCGTCGTAGGCGTTGTCGGTGGCTTCGGCGACGGCGCTGAACAGCCAGCCGCCGTCGGCCAGGGCGGTGGCGTCGGTGAAGCCGAAGGCGACGCCGTCGAGCGCGCCGAGGTCGTACTCGCGGACCGCCGCGGGCTCCGGCGCGGCCGCGGCCTCGCCCTGCAGCCAGGCTTCGATCGCTGGCCAGGGAAAACGGAGAGTCGCGTTCGGGCCGCCCTTGTTGCCGCGCTGCAGCAGCATCAGGTCGTTGCCCGAGATCAGCGCGCCTTCGATGTTCAGCTCGGCGAAGCGCGCCACCAGCGGCCGGTACAGCGGCTCGAGGTCGATCGTGCGCACGCCGGCGAGCAGCGCGCCCTCGGCGTCGAGGCCGAGCAGCGCGCCGCGCATCCGGTTCGGCCGCGAGCCCGAGCCGAGCGCGAGCAGCGCGCCACCGGGGCAGCGCGCCATCGGCGGCAGCAGCAGCAGGGTCTCGAGATCGGCCTTCTTCGCCTTGCGCTTCTTCGCCGACTCCGGCAGGTCGCCGGCGAACAGGCGGACCAGCTGCACCGGGCCCGTGCCGGCAGCGTCGAACACGCCGAGGTGCTGCTCGTCGTCGGCGACGACGTAGTGGCGCCGGCCCAGGCGCACCAGGCCGCTGGCGGCGCTGAGGAAGCCGCGGCCGCGCGGATGCGTCGCGGGGTCGAGGTCGAGCTTGCGGACTTCGGTGTAGGTCAGCGACACGGCGGGTCTCCTTCCGGCGGCGAGGGCGGGCTTCAGCGCCTGAGGCCCGCCACCTGCTTGTAGGCGTCGGCGATCCGCGCCAGCTCCTCGCGCGAGACCACGTCCTCGATGCGCGCGAACGGCTTGTCGCCGGAGCGCTCGTGCACCTCGCGCAGGATGGCGTCGGGCGGGTTGCTGCGGTTCATCAGCACCACCTTGGCCGTCGCCGCGTTGCGCACCCGGTCGTACGCGGTCAGCGCCTCGGGCGTGAGGCCGTGCTCGACCAGCCGGTCGGCGAGGAAGCGGGCGTCGAGGATCGCCTGGCCGGCGCCGTTCGAGCCGCGCGGCACCATCGGGTGCGCGGCGTCGCCGAGCAGGGTGACGCGGCCGAAGCTCCAGCGCGGCAACGGATCCTGGTCGACCATCGGGTAGGCGAGCACGGTCTCGGTCTCGCGGATCAGCGCGGCGACGTCGAGCCAGTCGAAGTGCCAGTCGGCGAACGCGGGGAAGAAGTCGTCGAGCTTGCCGCGCGCGTTCCAGTCGCGCTGCACCGGCGCCTTCGCCTCGAGCTCGGCGACCCAGTTGACGAGCTGGCGGCCCTGGCCGTCGATGGCGTTGCGGATCGGATAGATCACCATCTTGCCCACCGTCAGCCAGCCGGCGCGGACCATGGTCGCGCCGCTCAGGAAGGGCGCGTACGCGGTGACGCCGCGCCACATGTTCACGCCCGACCAGCGCGGCGCACCTTCGTCCGGATGGAGCTGCTTGCGAACGGCCGAGTGAATGCCGTCGCAGCCGACCGCGAGCGTGGCGTCCACGTCGGGCAGTGGCGCGCCCGAAGGATCCTGGAAACGCAGCCGCACGCCGCTGTCGCCGGCTTCGTCGACCCCGACGCAGCCGTGCCCCGTGACCACCGATTCGCTGCCGAGGCGCTCCTGCACGGCAGCGAGCAGCACGCCCTGCAGGTCGGCGCGGTGGATCGAGAGCTGCGGCGTCTCGTAGCCGGCCCAGCGGCCCGCGGGCTCGGCGAAGACGAGCTGGCCGAAGCGATTGAAGAACGCCGCCTCGCGCGTCCCCACCGCGACCCGCTCGAGCGCATCGAGCACGCCGAGCGTGCGCAGCTCGGCGCTGGCGTGCGGCAGCACGTTGATGCCGACGCCGAGCGGCCGGATCTCGGCGGCCTGCTCGTAGACCCGACAGGCGATGCCGGCGCGGTGCAGGCACAGAGCCAGCGTCAGGCCGCCGATGCCGGCGCCGACGATGGCAACCGCGTCGCGCTGCATCAGCCTACGCCTCCTTGAACAGCTCTCCGCAGCGCGACGTGCTGGTTCGTCCCGGCATGTCCTCCAGGATGGTGGCGATGACGATCCGGCCGTCCTTCGCGGTGACGATCTTCATCGTGCAGGTGCGATCGTCGAGCCCGTAGTAGCCCGAGTTGGTGGTCGCGCCGATGGCGGAGACCCAGCCGTAATCGGTGGTGCCGTCGACCTGCTCGCGGCGCGTCGCCCAGGTGCCGTAGCGCTGGAAGAAGTCGCCCGCGGCCATGCCGACGACGCGCCGGTTGACCACCGCCTGCGCCTCCTCGTTGTTCTTGAACAGGCTGCAGCCGGCAAGGGCGGAGAGCAGCAGCAGGGTCGCCGCGGCGCGGGCGACGGCGGTCTTGCACTCGGGACTCAAGGCATTCTCCAGGGACAGGTCGAACGCTATCGTCGCACGCCGGCAGGTTCATCGCATCCCCCTGTGGCATCCTCGTCGGCGCCATGGCCGATCCCGCGAACCGCCCGCCCGCCGCGCTCGAGCGCTACCGGCAGAAGCGCGACTTCAACGTCACGTCCGAGCCCGCGGCCGAGCCCGCCGCCATGCGCGCGGGCAAAGGCGCGACGGCGCTGTCGTTCGTCGTCCAGAAGCACTGGGCGAGCCGGCTGCACTACGACTTCCGGCTCGAGCTCGACGGCGTGCTGCTGAGCTGGGCGGTGCCCAAGGGCCCGAGCTTCGACCCGGCGAAGATGCAGATGGCGATCCACGTCGAGGACCATCCGCTCGCCTATGCCGACTTCGAAGGCACGATCCCGGCGAAGCAGTACGGCGCCGGCGCGGTGATCGTGTGGGATCGCGGCACGTGGGAGCCCGTCGGCGACCCGCGCGAAGGCATGGCCAAGGGCAAGGTGCTGTTCAGGCTGCACGGCCAGAAGCTCGCTGGCCTGTGGGAGCTGGTGCGCATCGCCAAGCCGGGCGACAAGCAGGACCCGTGGATGCTGTTCAAGAAGAAGGACGAATGGGCGCGGCCGCTCGCCGACTACGACGTCATCGCCGCGCTGCCCGACAGCGTGGTCGCGGCGCCGCTCGGCCTGGTCGAGGAGCGCGAGCCGCGGGTCGCGAAGGGCGCGGCGGCGCCGAAGGCCGCGCCGGCCACGGCGCCGAAGCCGGACCTCGCGAAGCTGCCGAAGGCGGCGTTGCCGCCGAAGCTCGAGCCGCAGCTCGCGACGCTCGCCGCCGCGCCGCCGCCGGGCGACTGGATCGTCGAGACCAAGTTCGACGGCTACCGGCTGATGGCGCGCATCGAGGGCGGCAAGGCCAGGCTCATCACCCGCAACGGCCACGACTGGACGAAGAAGATGCCGGCGCTCGCCGCGGCGATCGAGGCGCTCGGCCTGGAATCGGCCTGGCTCGACGGCGAGATCGTCGTCATGAGCGCGGCCGGCGTGCCCGATTTCAACGCCCTGCAGAACGCGATCGACAGCGCCGCGGGCGAGGACATCGACTACTTCGTGTTCGACCTGCCGTTTCTCGCCGGCCGCGACCTGCGCAAGCTCCCGCTCGCCTCGCGCCGCGCCGTACTGCGCGAGATCGTCGAAGGCCACGCGGCCGACCGCGTCCGCCTCAGCCAGAGCTTCGACGCGCCGCCGTCGCAGATGCTCGAGGCGGCGCGTCAGATGGGCCTGGAAGGCATCATCCTCAAGCGCGGCGACGCGCCCTACGTCTCCGGCCGCACCGAGAGCTGGCTGAAGCTGAAGTGCCACGTCCGCCAGGAGCTGGTGGTCTGCGGCTTCACCGACCGGGCGAACGCGCGCGGCGAGGTCGGCAGCCTGCTGCTCGGCTATCACGAGGGCGGCGAGCTCAAGTACGCCGGCAACGTCGGCACCGGCTGGAACGCCAGGACGGGTCGCGACCTGCACGCGCGGCTGGTCGCGCTCGAGGTCGCCGAGCCGCTGTTCGACGCCGGGTCGCTCAAGCCCGGGCGCTGGTCCAGGCGTACCGCCGGTGGCGAGCGCTGGGTCGAGCCCACGCTCGTCGCCGAGGTCTCGTTCGCCGAGTGGACGCCCGACGGCCATGTGCGCCAGGCCGTGTTCCAGGGCCTGCGCCTCGACAAGCCGGCAGCGACGGTGGCGCGCGAGCTGCCGCGCCTGCACACGGGCGCGCCCTCGCCGGCGAAGGCGGCGCCCGCGCCCGCGGCGAGCAGCATCAAGGTCACCCACCCCGAGCGCGTGATCGACCCCTCCACCGGCCTCACCAAGCTGGCGCTGGTGCGCTATTACGAGAGCATCGCCGGGCGGATCCTGCCGCACCTCGCCGACCGGCCGGTGTCTCTGGTGCGCGCGCCCGAGGGCATCGGCGGCGAGCTCTTCTTCCAGAAGCATCCGGAGACGCGCATGCCCGGGCTGCGCGTGCTCGACGCCGCGCTTTGGCCCGGCCACTCCGCGCTGCTCGCCGTCGACACGCCCGACGCCCTGGTGTCGGCGGCGCAGATGAACACGATCGAGTTCCACACCTGGAACTCGACCGCCAGGCAGATCGACAAGCCCGATCGCGTCATCTTCGACATCGATCCGGGCGAAGGCGTCTCGTGGGCGCACGTGCAGGAGGCGGCGGTGCTGGTGCGCGCGCTGCTGCAGGAGCTGGCGCTCGAGAGCTGGCTGAAGACCAGCGGCGGCAAGGGCCTGCACGTCGTGGTGCCGCTCGCGCCCAGGCTCGACTACGACACCGTGAAGGGCTTCTCGCAGGCGGTGGTGCAGCACCTGGCGAAGACCATTCCGCAGCGCTTCGTCGCCAAGAGCGGCGGCGCCAACCGGGTCGGCCGGGTGTTCGTCGATTACCTGCGCAACGGCCACGGCCAGACCACGGCGACGGCGTTTTCGGCGCGTTCGCGGCCCGGCCTCGGCGTCTCGATGCCGGTGGCGTGGGAGCAGCTCGGCGCGATCAAGGGCGGGGCGCAATGGAGCATCGCGACGGCGCGCGAGTACCTGAGCTTCCAGGCCGCCGACCCGTGGGCGGGCTACTGGAAGTCGAGGCAGACGCTCGCCGCGGGGATGAAGACACTGGGTTTTCAGCCAGCGGCGAAATCGCAACGGTCGGGGTGACAAGGCGCGGTTCTTGCCCGTATGCTGCGCGTCCGCCGCAGCATCCCCCCAGGTTGCCGGGGCGCAATCAGGAGTTTCGATGGCTGCCCGCTCGATCGCTTCGCTCTCGCTGTCCTTCGGTCTCGTCTCGATCCCGGTCAAGCTCTACTCGGCGACCGAAAGCTCGGCCACGGTGCGCTTCAACATGCTCGCCAAGGACGGCTCGCGGCTGAAGCAGCAGTACGTCTCCGAGAAGGACCAGCACGTCGTCGACCGCGCCGAGATGGTCAAGGGCTACGAGTTCGAGAACGACCGCTTCGTCATCTTCTCGCCCGACGAGCTGAAGGCGCTGCAGGAAAGCCCGAGCCAGACGATAGACATCGTCGCCTTCATTCCCGACAAGGCGATCGATCCGATCTTCTACGACAAGGCCTACTTCCTCGCTCCCGACAAGCGCGGCGGCAAGCCCTACAACCTGCTGATGGAAGCGATGAGGAAGAGCAACCGCTGCGCCCTCGCCAAGTGGGCGTGGAAGGGCAAGCAGTACGTGGTGCAGGTGCGCCCGGCCGAAGACGGCCTGGTCCTGCAGCAGCTCCTCTATGCCGAGGAAGTGCGCTCGCTCAAGGAGCTGGGCATCGAGAAGGTCACGGTCTCGGATGCGGAGCTCAAGCTGGCGATGCAGCTTATCGACCAGATCTCCGAAGACACCTACGACCCGACGATGTTCGAGGACGAGGAGAAGAAGCGCATCCTCGCCGCGATCGACGAGAAGATCGCCGGCAAGCAGGTCGTGGCGATGGAGCCGGTCGAGCCGCAGGCCGGCGGCCAGGTGATCGACCTGATGGAAGCGCTGCGCGCCAGCCTGGGCACGCGCGGCGGAGCGGCCAAGGGCAAGGCCGCGAGCAAGGCGGCGCCCGAGCCGGCGGCTGCGGTCGAAGCGGTCAAGGAACGCAAGGGCGTGAAGCGCGCGCCCAAGGTCGCTGAAGAGGCCGAACCGGTCGCCGCACCCGCCCGGGTCCGGGCGAAGAAGTGACGAGCCGGCCGCCCGAAAGCCCTTACACGATCCGCAGCATCCAGGAGATGCTCGGCCTTTCGCGCGGCGTCATTTCCGGTCTCATCGCTTCCGGCTTCGTCGTGCCGACGCGCGGCGCGCGCAACCAGTACCGCTTCACGTTCCAGGACGTCGTGCTGCTGCGCACTGCGGCCGACCTGCAGTCGGCGCGCATCGGCCCGCGCAAGATCCTGCAGGCCCTGCGCCGGCTCAAGGAAAAGCTGCCGGCCGAGCTGCCGCTGGCGGGCCTGCGCATCAGCGCCGTCGGCAGCGACGTGACGGTGCGTGACGGCCGCTCGCAATGGCAGGCCGAGTCGGGCCAGCTCGTGATGGATTTCGAGCTGGCGCCGGTGAAGGGCAATGTCACCTTCCTGCAGCGGGCGCCGGGGCATGCGCCCGGCCATGCGGCGGCTCACTTATCCGCGACAGCCGACGACATCGATGCCGTGTTCAACCGCGGCGAAGCGCTCGAGGCCACCGATCGCAAGGCCGCGGAAGCCGCCTACCGCAAGGTGCTCGCGCTCGATCCCGATCATGCGGACGCCTACCTGAACCTCGGCGCCTTGCTCTGCGAAGCGAAGCGGTGCAAGGAAGCGGTCGCGCTCTACGACGAGGCGCTCAAGCGCAAGCCCGACGAAGCGCTGCTGCATTTCAACCGTGCAGTCGCGCTCGAGGACCAGGGCCGAGCGGTCGAGGCGCTCGCCGCCTACAACGCCAGCCTGCAGCTCGCACCGGACCTGGCCGACGCGCACTACAACGCGGCGCGGCTGCACGAGCAGCTCGGCGACGCGAAGAACGCGGTCCGCCACTTCAGCGCGTACCGGCGGCTGGAACGCCGGCGCTAGCGGCAGGCCATTGGAAGCGTCGCCCGCGCCGAAGCGCATCGCGCTGGTCGTGATGGGCGTCTCGGGCTCGGGCAAGTCGACCGTCGCGGCAGGCATTGCCGCGGCGCTCGGCCTGCACTTCATCGATGGCGACGGCCTGCATCCCCCCGAGAACGTCGCGCGCATGCGCGCCGGCACGCCCTTGCGCGACGAGGACCGCTGGCCCTGGCTCGAGCTGATTGCGCGCCGCCTCGCCGACGAGGCAGCGTGGCCGCGCGGCGTGGCGATCGCCTGCTCGGCCTTGCGCCGCGCCTACCGCGACCGCATCCGCGCCGGCGCGCCGGGCGTTCGCTTCGTGTTTCTCGACGGCGCCGCCGGACTCATCCGCAGCCGCATGGCGGTCCGC
Organism: Burkholderiales bacterium; assembly: GCA_031360885.1. Lineage (GTDB taxonomy): Bacteria > Pseudomonadota > Gammaproteobacteria > Burkholderiales > Burkholderiaceae_C > Schlegelella_A. Next base: position 22,653 of record JANMCC010000238.1, read on the forward strand.
AGCGGCCACTACATGCCGGAGAGCCTGCTCGCCAGCCAGCTCGCTACGCTGGAGCCACCGGGCGACGACGAGCCCGACGTCCTGCGCCTGAGCATCGAGCTGCCGATCGCAGCGGTGATCGATGCGGCGGTGCGGACGCTGGCGCGGTCCGACTGAGAGCGACGCTCGCCGGCGCCTGCACGCATCGCGCTTGCGCCCTAGACTCGGTCGATGAGCCGACTCTTCGACCCGTTCCAGATCGGCGAGCTGCCGCTCGCCAACCGCATCGTCATCGCGCCGATGTGCCAGTACAGCGCCGACGAGGGCTCGGCGACCGACTGGCACCTGATCCACCTCGGCCACCTCGCGCTCTCCGGCGCGGCGATGCTGATCGTCGAGGCGACGGCGGTCTCGGCCGAGGCGCGGATCACGCCGACCGACCTCGGTCTCTACAACGACTCCAACGAGGCCGCGCTGGCGCGCGTGCTCGAGGCGCTGCGCAGGCATTCGCCGATCAAGCTCGCGCTGCAGCTCGCCCACGCCGGCCGCAAGGCCTCGAGCCGGGCGCCCTGGGAAGGCGGGGCGCAGATCCCGCTCGGCGAGCCGGGAAGCTGGCGCGCCGTGGCGCCTTCGGCGGTGCCGCACGGCGCCCAGGAGGAAGCGCCGCTCGCGCTCGACGCCGCCGGCCTGCAGAAGATCCGCGACGACTTCGTCCGCACCGCGCGGCGGGCCGGACGGCTCGGCTTCGACGCGCTCGAGGTCCACGCCGCGCACGGCTACCTTCTGCACCAGTTCCTTTCGCCCATCGCCAACCAGCGGAACGACGAGTACGGCGGCAGCCTCGAGAACCGGATGCGCTTCCCGCTCGAGATCTTCGAGCTGGTGCGCGCCGCGTTCCCGGCCGCCAGGCCCGTCTGGGCGCGTATCTCCGCCACCGACTGGGTGCCCGGCGGCTGGGACATCGAAGGCACGGTCGCGCTCTCGCAGGCGCTGAAGGCGCGCGGCTGCGCGGCGATCCACGTCTCCAGCGGCGGCGTCTCGCCGCAGCAGAAGATTCCGGTCGGCCCCAGCTACCAGGTGCCGTTCGCGCGGCAGGTCAAGGCCGAGGTCGGCCTGCCGACGATCGCGGTCGGCCTGATCACCGAGGCCGAGCAGGCCGAGGCGATCGTCGCCGAGGGCGAGGCCGACGCCGTCTCGCTCGCCCGCGCCATGCTCTACGACCCGCGCTGGCCGTGGCACGCCGCCGCGAGGCTCGGCGCCCGGGTCGAGGCGCCGCACCAATACTGGCGCTCGCAGCCGCGCGAGTTCAAGGACCTGTTCGAGAACGCGAAGTTCGGCGCCCGCTGACTGGAGACCCCCATGAAATACAACCCGCTCGGCCGCACCGGCCTGTTCGTCTCCGAGCTCTGCCTCGGCACCATGACCTTCGGCGGCGACGACCAGGGCATCTGGGGCCGGATCGGCCGCCTGCAGCAGGAGGAATCGGAGCGGATCATCGGCGGCGCGCTCGACGCCGGCATCAACTTCATCGACACCGCCGACGTCTATGCCGGCGGTCGCTCGGAGGAGATCACCGGCCAGGCGCTGAAGAACCTGAAGATCCCGCGCGAGAACGTGGTCGTCGCCACCAAGGTGTTCGGCGAGACCGGGCCCGGCCCGAACGCGCGCGGCGCGACGCGCAGCCACATCGTCGCCGGCCTGCAGGCGAGCCTGAAGCGCCTGCAGCTCGAGCACGTCGACCACTACCAGATCCACGGCTTCGATCCGGCCACGCCGATCGAGGAGACGGTGCGCGCGCTCGACACGATGGTGCGGCACGGGCACGTGCGCTACGTCGGCGTCTCGAACTGGGCCGCCTGGCAGATCGCCAAGGCGCTCGGCATCTCCGAGCGGCTTGGGCTGGCGCGCTTCGAGAGCCTGCAGGCCTACTACACCATCGCCGGCCGCGACCTCGAGCGCGAGCTGATCCCGATGCTGCAGAGCGAAGGCGTCGGCCTGATGGTCTGGAGCCCGCTCGCCGGCGGCTTTCTCAGCGGCAAGTACGGTCGCGAGCAGCAGGCCGAGGCCGGCAGCCGGCGCCTCGCGTTCGACTTTCCGCCGGTCGACAAGGAGCGGGCCTACGACTGCATCGACGCGATGCGCGAGATCGCCGGCCAGCGCGGCGTCTCGGTGGCGCAGATCGCGCTCGCCTGGCTGCTGCACCAGCCGCGGGTCACCAGCGTCATCATTGGCGCGAAGAAGGCCGAGCAGCTCGCCGACAACATCGGCGCGACCGCGGTCGCGCTCTCTGGCGACGAGCTGAAGCGGCTCGACGAGGTGAGCCGCCTGCCGGCCGAGTACCCGGGCTGGATGTTCACGCGCCAGGGCGAGGTGCGGCGGCGGCAGATGGCCGAGGCGCGGGGCGCGGACTGACCGCGGCGGGGAAACCCCTCGGCAAAGGGCTCCGGTCGGCCCGAATAATGCGGCGACCGGGAGGCCTCGATGACTCGTTCGATCCAACGCACCTTCGCTTCGCTGCTCGCCGCGGCGTCGTTCGTCGCGGCGCCCGCCGCCGTCGCCCAGGCCGGCGCGGCAGCCTTTCCGAACAAGCCGCTGAAGATCGTCGTGACCTTCACGACCGGGGGCGCGCCCGACATCCTGGCACGCCTGATCGGCGACCGGCTCACCGCCGACTGGGGCCAGCCCGTCGTGATCGACAACAAGCCGGGCGCCGGCGGCAACACCGGCTCCGACTTCGTCGCCAAGTCGCCGGCCGACGGCTACACGCTGGTCCTCGGCACCGTCGGCACGCACTCGATCAACGGCGCGCTGTACGCGAAGATGCCGTACGACATGGTCAGGGACTTCGCGCCGGTGACCTTGCTCGCGACCACGCCGAACCTGCTCGTGATCAACAACGACGTGCCGGCGAAGACCCTGGCCGAATTCATCGCCCTCGGCAGGAAGGAAGGCAAGATGAGCTTCGCCTCGTCGGGCTCGGGCACCTCGATCCACGTCTCGGGCGAGCTGTTCAAGACCATGACCGGGATCGACATGACGCACATCCCCTACAAGGGCCGTGCCACCGCGATCCCCGACGTGCTCGGCGGCCGGGTGACGATGATGTTCGACAACATGCCCTCGAGCCTGCCGCTGGTAAAGGAAGGCAAGCTCCGGGCCCTGGGCGTGACAAGCGCGCAGCGCTCGCCCGCGGCGCCCGAGATCCCGACCATCGCCGAGCAGGGCCTGCCGGGTTTCGACGCGGTCTCGTGGTTCGCGATGTTCGCGCCGGCGGGCACGCCCAAGGCGATCGTCGACAAGCTGCAGGTCGAGGTGAAGAAGATCATCCAGTCGCCCGAGGTCGGCAGGAAGCTTGCCGAGATTGGCCTCGAGGTCGTCGGCTCGACGCCCGAGGAGCTCGCCGCGTACCAGCGGGCCGAGATCGCGAAATGGGCCAAGGTGGTCAAGGATTCCGGCGCGAAGGTGGAGTGACATGAGCGAAGCCCGCAAGGTCTGTGTTGTCACCGGGTCGTCGTCGGGCATCGGCGCGGCGACGGCGCGGCTCTACGCGAGGAACGGCTGGAACGTCGTCGTCAACTACTCGCGCGAGGCGGCGCCGGCCGAGGCGGTGGCGAGCGAGTGCCGCGCCCTCGGCGCCGAGGTGCTGGTGGTGAAGGCCGACGTCGCGCTCGACGCCGACTGCCGGCGCCTCGCGGCCGAGGTGCAAGGCACGCTCGGCCGCGCCGACGTGCTCGTCAACAACGCCGGCACGACCAAGTTCGTCGCGGCGAAGGACCTCGACGGGCTCGACGCGGCCGAGTTCCACCGGGTCTACGGCGTCAACGTGATCGGCGCCTTCCAGATGGCGCGGGCGTTGATGCCGATGCTGCAGCGCCAGCCCGGCTCGGCGATCGTCAACGTCTCGTCGATCGCCTCGATGATGGGCTTCGGCTCCTCGCTCGCCTACATGGCGAGCAAGGGCGCGCTCAACGCGCTGACGATCGGCATGGCGCGGGCGTTCGGTCCTTCGGTACGCGTCAACGCGATCGCGCCCGGTCTGGTCGAGACGCCGTGGCTGCAGAAGGGCCTGGGGGCCGAGCGCTACGCCGGCGCGGTGCAGTTCTACAAGGACCGTTCGGCGCTCGACGCGGTGATGACGCCCGAGGACGTGGCCGACGCCGCGTGGTGGCTCGGGGCCGGCGCCGCCAAGACCACCGGCGAGGTGCTGCTGCTCGACGCCGGCCTCAGGCTGACGCGCGGCTAGCGATGTCGGTCCCGTGGCCGGGGCGGCGTCGAGCCGGTATGCTGGGCCCGACGGGAGACTCGCCATGAAGCTTCGCCACGTTCTCGCCTGTATCTTCGCCATCGCCTTGCCGGCGATCGCCGCCGCGCAGCAGGCGACCGCGATCGGCGCCGTCGCCCTGCGCGCGGGGCCCGACGCGGCCTATCCGTTCGTTGCCAGCTACGGCGCGGGCACGCCGCTGGCGGTGCAGGGCTGCACCGAGGGCTACGGCTGGTGCGACGTGATCGGGCCGAACGGCGATCGCGGCTGGGTCTATGCCGCCAACCTCGGCTATCCGTACCAGCGGCGCGTGGTTCCGGTGCTGAGCTACGGCCCGGCGATCGGCATCGCCGTCGTTCCTTTCGTCCTCGCCACCTACTGGGGCGCGCACTACTACAACCGCCCCTGGTACCGCGACCGGGTGCGCTGGACGCACTACCGGCCGGTCCATCGCCCGATCGCCCGGCCCCTGCCGCCGCCCCCGCATGCACGCGTGGTCGTCAGGCCCGTGCATCCGCCGGGTCCGCCGCCGCCGGCGCTCGAGCGTGGCCAGTAGCGGCCCGGCTCCGGCGTTCGGTCATCGCCTGCTCGCGCAGTTCCCGCTCGAGCGGGGCGGCGTCTACCTGAACCACGGCACGGTCGGCGTAACGCCGCTTGCGGTGATGCGCGCGCGGGCCGCGATCCTCGACGAGATCGAGCGCCATCCCTCGCGCTACATGATCCGCGAGCTGATGCAGCTCGGCATGTCGGCGCCGCCCGAGGCGCCGCGCCTGCGCGCCGCGGCGGGCCAGGTCGCGGCCTTCCTCGGCGCCCGCGCCGAGGACCTGGTGTTCGTCGACAACGCGAGCAGCGGCGTCAACGCGGTGCTGCGCGCGGTCGAGCTCCAGCCCGGCGACGAGATCCTGCTCAGCGACCACGCCTACGGCGGCGTGGCCCGCGCCGCGAGCTTCATCGCCCGGCAGCGCGGCGCCGGCGTCGCGACGGTCGCGCTGCCGTTTCCGCCGCGCGATCCGGGCGCGTACGTCGACGCGCTCGCGGCGGCGATCGGGCCGCGCACGCGGCTGGCGGTGCTCGACCACGTCAGCTCGGAAACCGCGCTGGTGATGCCGCTCGCCGCGATGGCGGCGGCATGCCGGGCGCGCGGCGTTCCGGTGCTGGTCGACGGCGCCCACGCGCCCGGCGCGATCGCGCTCGACATCGCCGCGCTCGGCGTCGACTGGTATGCCGCCAACCTGCACAAGTGGTGCTTCGCGCCGCGCAGCTGCGGCGTCCTCTGGGCGGCGCCGGAGCGGCGCGCGGGCCTGCACCCCGGCGTCATCTCCTGGGGCATCACGAACGACGACTGGCTGCAGGAGTTCGAGTGGACCGGCACGCGCGATCCCTCGCCCTGGCTGGCGGCGCCGGCCGGCCTGGCCTTCATGCGCGACGAGCTCGGCGTGACGGCGATGCGCGCCTGGAACCACGGCCTCGCCTGGCGCAGCGCCGAGCGTCTCGGCGAGCGCTGGCATCGGCCGTGGACGACGCCCGAGGCGATGGTCGGCTGCATGGTCACCGTGCCGCTGCCCGCGGGTCTCGGGTCGGCCGACGTCGAGCACGCGCAGCGACTGCGCGACGCGCTCTTCTTCGGCCACGGCATCGAGGTACCTGTCATCGCCCGCGGCGGCGCGCTCTGGGCGCGGCTGTCGATGCAGGTCTACAACGACGACGACGACATCGAGCGCTTCGCCACCGCGGTAGAGACGCTGGCCGCGGGCCAGGACGCAGGAAAGTCAGGCGTTCAAGGGGCGTGCCGAGAGACCTTACCGGTGCCGGACCAAGCTCGCATCAACGAGTGAGTGCGACCGGCGGCGTGTCGAAGAGGGTCTCTACCGGGCGGGTCTCCGGCAACACGTAGACGATGCCGTTGCGGGGCGCGAAGAGCGTCTTGACGACGTCGTCGTAGAACGAGGCGGGGACGTTGATGCAGCCGTAGGAGATGCGGTTGTCCGTCGCAGTGACGGAGGCCAGCCGCTGCAACCGCCTTTCCGACGCTTTGATTGCTCGAACACGGTGCATCGAAATGGCGTTGTCGTAGTCCACCCACAAGATGTCCTCGCCATGGCTGTTTTCGCCGAGTTCGGCGCTGAAGCGCCCGGCGGGCGTGGTTCGTTCCTCGGGAAGAATTTTTGCAAGCGGTTTGTCGCCGATGCCGGGCGCGGAATCGTCGCCACGCGCCAACCCCAGCAGCACTGCGCTGTCGCCGACGAAACGGCCTTGGTCGTCGAAAGCGAAAACTCGAGCAGCGGTCTTGTCGACGATGAGGAATGGCAAGCCTCCCGCGTCGCTGAGAGCGACGACCCGCTCGGCGACGCTGCGCGCGTCGCTTGAAGGCTGCGCCTTGCCAAAATCGATTCGACGTGGAACAGGGGCTGCGCTGCGGCCCTGGGGCTGAAGAGCGGCCTGACCCGGCAGGCCCACGGAGCTTGCGGCGACGGCTGGCGGAGATGTGGGAGTCGGTGCGTCGACGCCTCGCTCGCAACCAGCGCCGAACGCGCATGCGATGCAGGCCGCTACAGCCGCGATTCGCGACTGAACCGTCACGACCTCGTCAAATCGGGTTGTCGATGTCATCGCCAATTTTGCCGTGGATACGTGCATCGCAGCGTTGTGGCCTTTCTTTACAGGGTGCGGGAGCTACATGCACAGCCAGGTGCAGCAAACAAGCCTCGCTTCGGGAACATGGCGTTAGTCAGATCCGGAAGGCTCCGGTGGCATGCGGCTTGCCAACAGCTTCGCATCACATTCCCAAAGGAGATATCCATGAAATTCCATCTGAAGCTGACCGTTGCCATTGCCGCCGCCGCCCTGGCGGGGGTCGCCGCGGCGCAGACCGCTACCACCAGCGTCGGACGCGCGGCCAGCGCCGCCGTGACTCCCGGTGACCAGAACATGGGCCGCAACCCGGACAACCGCAGCGGCGGCCTCATGGGCAACGACCGCACCGGGACGGGTTCCGCTACCACCAACGCGGGCCGTGCGGCCAGTGCCGCCGTGACCCCCGGCGACCAGAACATGGGCCGCAACCCGGAGAACCGCAGCGGCGGACTCATGGGGACCGACCGTACCGAGACAGGTTCGGGTACGGCAGGCGGTCGCCGCGCCGCCCGCGCCGACCGAGGCTGACCGAGCGCTGCGCGAGCAGCTCGCCGCCGACGGGTTCGTCGACCTCAACCGCGTGCCGGCCGAGACGTAGGCCGCGCTCACGCGCGCCTGAGCGTCAGGCGGCCCGCGGTCTGAGGCCGAGCCACACCACCGTCGCGACGACCAGCAGGGCCCCGGTCACTTGCGACGGCGCGATGGCCTGGCCGAGGATCAGCCAGGCGAGCACCAGCGCGAACACCGGCTCCACGTTCATGATCGCCGAGTTGCCGACGACGCCGAGGCGCGGCAGCACCGTGAACAGGATGGTGATGCCCGTGCCGTAGAGAACGGTCAGGAGCGCCAGGCCCCACCAGCCAGCGGCGACTTCGGGCACATGGAAGCCGCCCTGGAACGCGACGCCGCCGAGCGCGAGCACGGCCACGATGGCCATCGTGCTCGTGGTGCGAACCCGGCCGTCGAGCTTGCCGGTTTCGTGCTGCGTGAGCACCAGCGCCAGGCCGAAGGTCGCAGCCGCGGCCAGGGCGAAGGCGACGCCGAGACCGATGGCCTGCCATTGCAGCGCCGCGCCGAGCCCCGAGGCCGCGCCGAGCACGTCGAGCGCAAGGGCCAGCCCGAGCAGCATCACCGGCATCGCGAGCACCACCCGGCGCTCGGGCTTGTGGGCGTACAGCGTGCGGGCCCAGAGCGCGGTCCAGAGCGGGTAGGTGTTGAAGGCGAGCAGCGCGAGCGCAACCGGCAGCCGCGCGACCGCGGAGTAGAGGCAGATGCTCTGCGCGCCGACGATCAGGCCGATAGCGGCCAGGAAGCGCCGCTGTCGCGGCGTGGTCGCGAACGGTACCCGCTGCACGGCCATCATCGAGCCGACGACGAGTGCGGTGACGACGCTGCGCACCGCGACCGCCGTGGCGACGTCGACGCCGTGGTCGAAGGCGACCCGCGCCGCGACGTGGTTGGCACCCATCAGCAGGGCGATCAGGAGCAGCGTTGCGAACGCTGTGATCGAGAGCGACGCGGAGCGTTCGGTCATCGGCCCGGCCGGCCGAGCGTGCCGCCGCGCCGCAGGGCGAGGCTTTCGGCTTGGGTCGCTGGCATGGCCCCTATGATGGACGAATCGCCCCAGCTTGCCGCAACGGAGGAACGATGGCAGACGTGAAAAAGCTGATCGCGCTGTTTGAGGAAAAGGCGAAGAGCAAGCCTTCGCCGAAGGTGGTGAAGGTGCCGCCGCGCACTAGCGAGGGCGCCGGCAAGCCCTTGCCGGCCGACGTGCGCGAGGCGGCGGAGAAGGCCTTCGACTACGACTTCTCCAAGGTCCGCATCCACGAGGACGCGAGCGTCAAGGAGCTCTCCGCCAAGGCCTATGTCTCGGGCCACCACATCGTGTTCGCGCCCGGCGCCTCGAGCGATCCGAAACTGCTGGCGCACGAGCTGGCGCACGTCGTGCAGCAGCGCGGCCGGACGAAGGACGGCGAAGGCGCGATCTGAGCTATCCCCGGGTCGCGGGAGGGTGGAATCCCGGATCGCGGCACGGCCGCACAATCACTGACATGCCCAATATCGCTGCCCTCCTCAAGAGCGAGATCTCGCGCGTGTCCCGCAAGGAACTGCGCGGCGAGACCTCGGCCCTCAAGAAAGCCCTGAGCACGCAACGCTCGGACATCGCCGCGCTGAAGCGGCGCACGCAGGCGCTCGAGCAGCAGCTGCGCCGCCTGAGCAAGGCGAGCGCGAAGTCCTCGCCGGCCAGGGAGTCCGCTTCGCCCGAGGGCGCCTCGACCCGGTTCAGCGCCAAGGGCCTGGTCTCGCAGCGGCGCCGGCTCGGCCTCTCGGCGGCCGAATGCGGCCTGCTCGTCGGCACCTCGGCGCAATCGATCTACAACTGGGAGGCGGGCAAGGTCCGGCCCCGGGCGAGGCACCTCGCGGCGATCGCGGCGCTGAGGCAGCTCGGCCGCAAGCAGGCGGCCACGCACCTCGCTTCCCTGAACGCCGGCTAGGGCCTGTTAACAGGCCCTAGGGCGAGCCGCCCGGCCGGAGCGGCCGGAAGAACTCGACGATCTCCCGCGCCAGCGCCTCGGGCTGCTCCATCGCCGCGAAGTGACCGCCTCGGGGCATCTCGGTCCAGCGGCGGATGTCCGTGTACCACTTCTCGGCCATCGAGCGCGGCGGGCGGACGATCTCGTGCGGGAACGCGGCGTAGCCCATGGGCGTGCCGACACTGGCCTCGGCGATCGGCCAGGGTCCGTGCATGCGCGCGTAGTACGGCCAGAACGACGAGCCGATCGCGCCGGTGAACCAGTACAGGCTGATGTTGGCGAGCAGGTGGTCGCGCGAAAACGCGCTTTCCACGTCGCCGTTGCAATCGGACCAGCGGCGGAACTTCTCGACGATCCACGCGGCCAGGCCGGCCGGCGAGTCGGTGAGGCCGAAGGCGAGCGTCTGCGGCCGCGTGCCCTGGATCCACTGGTAGCCCGTTTCCTCCTTGAGCCAGGTCTCGAGCTCGCCGAGATAGGCCTTCTCCTCGGCCGTGGGATTCGCGAGCTTCGCGTCCCGACGCAGCGCCAGCAGGTTGAGGTGGATGCCGATCAGCTTGTCGGCGTGAACGGCGCCCAGGCGCGAGGTGATGAACGCGCCCCAGTCGCCGCCCTGCGCGGCGAAGCGCTCGTAGCCGAGCACGCCGGTCATGAGCTCGGCCAGGCAATCGGCCATCGCCTCCAGGCCGAGGCGCGGCTGGCCCGCCTTGAACGACAGGCCGTAGCCGGGCAGCGAAGGCGCGACCACGGTGAAGGCGTCGGCCGGGTCGCCGCCGAACCGGGCCGGATCGGTGAGGCGCGGAATGATCTCCAGGAACTCGAACACCGAGCCCGGCCAGCCGTGCGAGAGCAGCAGCGGGAATGGGCGCGGGCCCCTGCCGGGGACATGGAGGAAGTGCAGGTCGATGCCGTGCAGCGGCACCGTCCACTGGTCGTACGCGTTCAGGCGTGCTTCCTGTGCGCGCCAGTCGAAGCCGGTGCGCCAGTGCTCGACCAGGCCCTGCAGGTACGAGACGTCGGTGCCGTAGGCCCAGGCCTCGCCCGGCGCCTGGTCGGGGAAGCGCGTGCGCGCCAGGCGTTCGCGCAGGTCGTCGATCGCGCTGTCGGCGACGTGCAGGAGAAAGGGCTGCGTGGACGGGCTCATGGCGCCCGGCAAGCATACGTGACGTGGCCGGACCAACGGCTGGAATGCGGCCCGGCCGAACGGCAGGCGAGCTGCGCCGTTCGTCGGTAGCGCGCTGCCCGCCCGGCCCCGCCCGGACGATGATCGACGCTTCGGGCGTCCAGCCCGCCGGGGCCCGCCATGCGAGAGCCTTTCGAGCTCGTTCACCACAACCGCTACCGAGTGAGCTGCCGCCCGGAGCCGACGCCCGAGGGGACCTTCCTCGCCCGGGTGATCGTCTCGTGGATCGACGACGACGGTTCGGCGCTCGATCATCGGCTGCGGCCCGAGCTGCCGCCCTTTCCCACCGCGGGCGAGGCGGCCGACGTCGGCCGTGACGCCGCCCTGCGCTGGCTCGACGCGCTCGAGTCCGGCGCGGCGAGTGCTCTGGCCGCCGAGACGGCGCGCCAGGACCGCGAGGCCTACGCCTTGGCGCATCGCGCGTGGCGCGCGGCGGCGGCGGCGTTCGAGGTCTCGATGCAGCGCCTCGCCGAGGGCGCGGAGCCGAACGATCCCGCCGAGGCGACGCGCGTCGCCATCGACGCGGCGGCACTGAAGCGCCTGCACGAGCGCTGGCTCGAGACGGCGGTGCACCTGGCGGTCGTGCAGCGGCGCTGAGCTTGCGGCTCTAATACGGTCTCCAAGAGTTTGGAGACATCCCATGCCCCACCTTCCCGGCCTCGCCTTCCACCTCGGCGAGACGATCGACATGCTGCGCGACAGCGTGCAGCAGTTCGCCGACGACGAGATCGCGCCGCGCGCCGCCGACATCGACCGCGACAACCTGTTTCCCGCCGACCTGTGGCGAAAGCTCGGCTCGCTCGGCCTGCACGGCATGACGGTGAAGGAGGAGTACGGCGGCAGCGACCTCGGCTACCTGGCGCACATCGTCGCCATGGAGGAGGTGTCGCGCGCCTCGGCGTCGGTGGGCCTTTCGTACGGCGCCCATTCCAACCTCGCCGTCAACCAGCTCCATCGCAACGGCAGCGAGGCGCAGAGGAAGAAGTACCTGCCCAAGCTGGTCTCGGGCGAGCACGTCGGCGCGCTGGCGATGAGCGAGCCGAACGCCGGCTCCGACGTGGTGAGCATGAAGCTGCGCGCCGACCTGAAGGGCGACCGCTACGTGCTCAACGGATCGAAGATGTGGATCACCAACGGCGGCGATGCCGACACGATGATCGTCTACGCCAAGACCGACATCAACGGCGGGCCGAGCGGCATCACCGCCTTCATCATCGAGAAGGGCATGAAGGGCCTCTCGTTCGGCGCCAAGCTCGACAAGCTCGGCATGCGCGGCTCGAACACCTGGCCGGTGTTCTTCCAGGACTGCGAGGTGCCGGCGGAGAACGTGCTGGGCAAGGAAGGCGGCGGCGTCAAGGTGCTGATGAGCGGCCTCGACTACGAGCGCGCAGTGCTGTCGGGCGGGCCGCTCGGCATCATGGCCGCGTGCATGGACCTGGTGCTGCCCTTCATCCATGAGCGCAAGCAGTTCGGCCAGTCGATCGGCGAGTTCCAGCTCATGCAGGGCAAGGTGGCCGACATGTACTCCACCTGGTCGGCGTCGCGCGCCTATGTCTACGCGGTGGGCCAGGCCTGCGATCGCGGCGACCACTCGCGCGGCCTGCGGAAAGACGCGGCCGGCGCGATCCTTTACTCGGCCGAAAAGGCGACCTGGATGGCGGGCGAAGCGATCCAGGCGCTCGGCGGCGTCGGCTACACCAACGAGTACCCGGCCGGGCGCCTCTGGCGCGACGCCAAGCTGTACGAGATCGGCGCCGGCACGAGCGAGATCCGGCGCATGCTGATCGGCCGCGAGCTGTACGCCGAGAGCATGTGAGCGCGGCGGCCTGACCGCCGGGCCGTCCTGCCGCCTCAGGGCTCGCGCACCGGCGGCAGCCGCCCGATCTCGCGCACCAGCTCGCGCGCCATGCGCTCGGTGCGCCCCTCGTCGCCGCTTGCCGGCGGCTTGGCGGCCTTCAGGTCGAGCGCCGGGGGCGGGCGAACGGGCTTGCGCCGCGCCTTCTCGGTCGCATGCAGCGCCTGGGCCGCCTTCTCGGCGAGCGCGGCGGCGCGCCTGGCATCGGCCAGGGTCACCGGCGGCGCAGCCGACCGTGCCTTGCTGCGCGCCTGCTCGACCTGCATCGGGTGCGCCTTGGCCCAGGCATCGCGGCGCACGCCCGTGACCTGCCAGCACACGCGCTGGCCGGGCGAGCCGCCGGCGATGGCGAACGACCCGGCCTTGGCCTCGCGCGCGATATGCAGCTCCGGCGCGGGCCCGCCGATCGCGGTGAGCTGGTAGCGCAGCTCGTGGTTGAGCGCATCGAACCAGCGCGGCAGCTTGACCGTCGCCTGGCCGCGCCGGTCGAGCGCGACGCTGCCGTCGTAGAAGGTCTTGTACTCGGGCGACTCGACGCAGGCGTGGTTCAGGACCTTGCGCTTCGGATCGAGCGGATGGTCGATCGAGAACAGCGACGCCGACTTGAACAGAATGCCGTCGATGTGCACGTTGCCGACGAAGCGTCCCGCCCAGGCATTGAGCTGCGGGTAGCCGATGCCGAGCACGCCGGTGCCGACGAAGGTCATGCCGCAGGTGCCGACTCCGCCCATCGAGTTGCCGTACACGCCGCAACCGGCTTCGGGGTCGCCCGCCTTGCTCGCGGCGATGGCCACGCCGACGACGCCGGCGTGGGCGCTGCCGCCGCGCACGGCGGCGTCGGTCAGCGACATCGCGTCGACCGCAGGCTTGCCGGGCGAGTAGGCCTTGAGCGCGGGCTTGCTCGTGCTGTTGTTGCCGACGTCGATGCCGCCGCCGGAGAAGGACCGGACCTGCAGGCCGGTGCCGCCGCCGCTGGTCGCGCGCATCGCCGTGCCGGCCTGGCTGAAGCCGTCGACGCCGACGCCGTTGCCGAGATCGTTGCGGCCGAAGACGCCCGAGGCGTTGCTGCCGGTCGACTCGCCGACCACGCCGCGCGCCTGCACGCTCGTGCCGTGCACGCCGGTGCCGGCGCTCGAGCTGCCATCGACGCCCGCGCCAGCCACGCTCTGGCCGAACACGCCGCCGCCCTGCGGCCCCGGCGCGAAGCCGAACACGCCGGCCGCCGTCTTCGACTGGCTCGTTCCCGAGACGCCGTGGCCCTGGCTGGAGGTGCCTTCGACGCCGCCCTGCGAGCCGGTGCCGCGCACGCCGACGCCGCCCGCCGCTGCATCGCCCAGCACGCCGACCGAGCGGATGCCGAAGGTGGTGCCGACGACGCCGTAGCCGACGGCGCGGTTCGAGATGCCGGCGACGCCGATGCCGTCGCGGCTGTCGACCGGCTTGGCGGGGTCGACGAGGTTGACGCCGCCGAGCGCCACGGCCGCTGCCTCGTTGACGCCGATCGCGCCGGTGGCCTTGGGGCCGTACGAGATCGTGCCGATGAATTCGTCGGAACGGATGTTGGCGGTGACCGTCTTGCCGGTGCGAGCGCGCAGCGCCTCGGCTTCCTTGGAGGCGGCGTCGATCGCGACGTCGCGCGAGCGGGCGTTGAGGGCCCCGCCCTTGTCGTTTTTCAGCAGCAGCGAAGGGGCGGCGTCGCTGACGAGGCCGGTCGACGGTTGGTCCCAGTTGACGGCGGGCATGGTGTCCTCCTCACAGGTCGCCGGAGAACCCGGCGGTTCCTATCATGGAGGAAGAAGGCGTCGCCGGCCGGCGCCCTGCTCCAGGTTGTCGCAGAGTCAGTCCGTGAGGCGATTCCAGGCGTCGCGAACGGCGCCCTTGGCGTGCTCCCAGGTCAGGCTGGACTGGCCCTTGAACTGGTCCCACTCGCGCGCGAGCTCCGACTCCATGTCCTCGAACCGGCGGCCGTCGCGTCGCCCGTGGGCGTCGATGCCATAGCCGAAGGCCGGACCGTAGTCGTCGTAGCTGTCGTCCTGGGCAACGTACGAGCGGTTGCGGAAGTGCGAGCGCCAGTAGGCCTGTTCGCGGGCTGTGTCGGTCTGTACGGTGGTGTCGTCCATGGTGCCTCCTTGGAAGTGTTCAAGAGATGGAACCGCATCGCGGCCATGCATCACCGTAACCCCGCGTTCGCCTATGCCGCGTCGGACGGGGGCGGTCTGTCCCGACGGAACGCGCCGGTCGCGCGTGGGAGGGGGCCTACACCCTCAGCGAGCTGCGCGGGGTTTGCGGGGCCCGACGGCGGCCCGTTAAGCTCCGGGTCCGGAACAACAACGACAAAGCTGGAGACCATGGCCGCGTTGAAGTCGCGCATCGACACGCGCTCGGAGGATTTCAAGGTCAACGCCGCCTTCCTGCAAAGCCAGGTCGACGACCTGCGCGCCCGGGCGACGGAGATCGCGCTCGGCGGCGACGCCAAGTCGCGCGAGCGCCACGTGGCGCGGGGCAAGCTGCTGCCGCGCGAGCGCGTCGACGGCCTGCTCGATCCCGGCTCGCCGTTCCTCGAGATCGGCCAGCTCGCCGCCTTCGGCATGTACGACGGCGAGGCGCCGGCGGCGGGCATGATCGCCGGCATCGGCCGCGTGCAGGGCCAGGAATGCATGATCGTCGCCAACGACGCGACGGTGAAGGGCGGCACCTACTACCCGATGACGGTGAAGAAGCACCTGCGCGCGCAGGAGATCGCGATGCAGAACCGCCTGCCCTGCATCTACCTCGTCGATTCCGGCGGCGCCTTCCTGCCGCGCCAGGACGAGGTCTTTCCCGACCGCGAGCACTTCGGCCGGATCTTCTTCAACCAGGCCAACATGAGCGCGCAGGGCATCGCCCAGATCGCGGTCGTGATGGGCTCGTGCACCGCGGGCGGCGCCTACGTGCCGGCGATGAGCGACGAGACCGTCATCGTCAAGAACCAGGGCACGATCTTCCTTGGCGGCCCGCCGCTGGTGAAGGCGGCCATCGGCGAGATCGTCAGCGCCGAGGAGCTCGGCGGCGGCGACGTGCACACGCGCCTCTCGGGCGTGGCCGACCACCTCGCCGACGACGACCGCCATGCCCTGGCGATCGCCCGGCGCATCGTCGCCAGCCTCAACCGCACGAAGCCGCAGGCGGTGACGCTCGAGCCCAGCGAGGAGCCGCTCCACGATCCGAAGGAGATCTACGGCGTCATTCCGAAGGACACGAGGAAGCCCTACGACGTGCGCGAGGTCATCGCCCGCATCGTCGACGGCTCGCGCCTCGACGAGTTCAAGGCGCGCTACGGCGCGACCCTGGTCACCGGCTTCGCCCGGATCTACGGCATGCCGGTCGGCATCATCGCCAACAACGGCATCCTGTTCAGCGAATCGGCGCAGAAGGGCGCGCACTTCATCGAGCTCTGCTGCGAGCGGCGCGTGCCGCTGCTGTTCCTGCAGAACATCACCGGCTTCATGGTCGGCAAGAAGGTCGAGAACGCCGGCATCGCCCGCGACGGCGCGAAGATGGTCACTGCGGTCGCCACCGCGCAGGTGCCCAAGCTCACGGTGCTGATCGGCGGCTCGTTCGGCGCCGGCAACTACGGCATGTGCGGCCGCGCCTATTCGCCGCGCTTCCTCTGGATGTGGCCGAACGCGCGCATCAGCGTCATGGGCGGCGAGCAGGCCTCGGCGGTGCTCGCGACGGTGAAGCGCGACGGCATCGAGGCGCGCGGCGGCTCGTGGTCGGCGGAGGAAGAACTCGCCTTTAAGGCCCCGCTGCTCGAGCAGTACGAGCACCAGGGCCATCCCTACTACGCGAGCGCCCGGCTCTGGGACGACGGCGTCGTCGACCCGGCCGACACGCGTCGTGTGCTCGGCCTTTCCTTGGCGGCGACGCTGAACGCGCCGATTCCGGCGACGAAGTTCGGCGTGTTCCGGATGTGATGGATACGCGCTTGGCCGCTGCTGACACCCGACCCGGTCCGAACCGGATGGCTCGGCCGCCGCACAGGAGCGTGCGCACCGGCTCGGTATCGGTTCGGGGGCGCCCTGCGGAGCGGAAGTATTAGGAGGAGAGCCAGGGCTTCAGCCCTGGATCGGGGGACATGGAGCGGAGCAGGGCGCCCCCGAGCCGATACCGCGAAGGCAACGGATCCGCAATTCAGCGATTGCAAAGGACGAGACGACCGATGTTCACCAAGATCCTGATTGCCAACCGCGGCGAGATCGCCTGCCGCGTCATCAAGACGGCGCGCCGCATGGGCATCGCCACCGTCGCCGTGTATTCGGATGCCGACGCCACCGCGCGCCACGTGCGCCTGGCCGACGAATCGGTGCACATCGGCCCGGCCCCCGCGCGCGAGTCCTACCTGCTCGGCCAGAAGATCCTCGCCGCCGCCCGGGCCACCGGCGCCCAGGCCATTCATCCGGGCTACGGCTTCCTCTCCGAGAACGAAGCCTTCGCCGAGGCCTGCGCGAAGGAAGGCATCGTCTTCATCGGCCCGCCCGCCTCGGCGATCCGGGCGATGGGCTCGAAGTCGGCGGCCAAGCGCCTGATGGAAAAGGCCGGCGTGCCGCTCACGCCCGGCTACCACGGCGACGACCAGAACCCGGCCCTGCTCGAGAAGGAAGCCGGCCGCATCGGCTACCCGGTGCTGATCAAGGCCACCGCCGGCGGCGGCGGCAAGGGCATGCGCCGGGTCGACAAGGCCGAGGACTTCGCCGCCGCGCTGGCCTCGTGCATGCGCGAGGCGAAGAGCGCGTTCGGCGACGACCGCGTGCTCGTCGAGCAGTACGTGCTGCAGCCGCGGCACATCGAGATCCAGGTCTTCGCCGACACGCTCGGCCACTGCGTCCACCTGTTCGAGCGCGACTGCTCGGTGCAGCGCCGCCACCAGAAGGTGCTCGAGGAAGCGCCGGCCCCCGGCATGACCGTCGAGCGCCGCGCGGCGATGGGACAGGCGGCGACCGAGGCGGCGCGGGCGGTGGGCTACGTCGGCGCCGGCACGGTCGAGTTCATCGCCCACCCGGACGGCCGCTTCTACTTCATGGAGATGAACACCCGGCTGCAGGTGGAGCACCCGGTCACCGAGATGATCACCGGGCTCGACCTGGTGGAGTGGCAGCTTCGCGTCGCCGCGGGCGAACCGCTGCCGCTCAGGCAGGACGAGCTCTCGATCTCGGGCCACGCGATCGAGGCGCGCATCTACGCCGAGGATCCGGACCGCGGCTTCCTGCCCTCGACCGGCAAGCTCGTGCACCTGGTCGCGCCGGCGCAGAGCGACGACGTGCGCGTCGACACCGGCGTCGAGCAGGGGGACTCGATCACGCCGTTCTACGACCCGATGATCGCCAAGCTCATCGTCCACGGGCCCGATCGCGAGACGGCGCTGGCGCGGATGCAGCAAGCCTTGGCGGCGTACCGCATCGTCGGCGTGGCCAACAACGTCGAGTTCCTCGGCCGCCTGATCGCCACGCCTTCGTTCGCCGGCGCTCTGCTCGACACCGCGCTGATCGAGCGCGAGCAGGCGCGGCTCGCGCCGCCGGCAGGCGACCCGCCGGACGACGCCTGGCTGGTCGCGGCCTTCGCCGAGGCCGAGCAGGCGCTGGACGCGTCGAATGTCCGGGGCCGAAGCGGACCCGAGCCGGACTCGCCCTGGCGCACCCTCGACGCCTGGCGCCTCAACGGCCAGGCCTGGTGGCGCCTGGGCTTTCGCGCCGGCGAGACGCTGCGCGAGGTCGACGTCGTCGCCCGCCGCGAAGGCGGCTGGGACTTCCTGTTCGAGGGCCGGCAGATGAGCGCCTCGGGCTGGCGCGCGCTCGACGGCGATCTCGAGGCCACCATCGGCGGTCGCCGCTTCGCCGCCGCGGTGGTAGCGCAGGGCGAGAAGCGCCACGTCTTCCTCGGCGGACGCAGCATCGTTCTCGTTCATGCCGATCCGCTCGGCGTCGCCGGCGCCGACCACGAGGAGGAGGGCACCGGGCTCATGTCGCCGATGCCTGGCAAGGTGATCGCGTTGCTCGCCAAGCCGGGTGCGCCGGTCGAGAAGGGCGCGCCGCTGCTCGTGCTCGAGGCGATGAAGATGGAGCACACGATCAGCGCCCCGCATGCCGGCACGGTGAAGTCGTTCCGCTTCGCCGCCGGCGACCAGGTCGACGAAGGCGTCGAGCTGGTCGAGTTCGACTAGCCGCGACCAAGGAGCTCCGATCATGACCCGACCCGTCGCCACGATCTCCGCGACGCTGCCCCTCGCCTTCGCCGTGCTCGGCCTCGCCGGGGCCGGGCTGTCGGCGGCTGCCGACGCGCCGGCCAAGGCGCCGCTGCCGCCGCCGATCATCGAGCGCGTGCCCGCCGCGGGCGCCATCACGCCGGTCGTGCCCGCGCCCGTGGTCGACCGGGTGCTGCGCGGCCAGTACCTGGTCAACACCGGCGGCTGCGGCGACTGCCATACGCCGTGGAAGATGGGCAAGAACGGACCCGAGCCCGACGCCAGCCGCCTGCTCTCGGGCCACCCGCAGTCGCTGGCGATGCCGCCGGCGCCGAAGCTGCCCCCGGGGCCCTGGATGGTGGTGGCGTCGGCCACCAACACCGCCTGGGCCGGGCCGTGGGGCGTGAGCTTCACCGCCAACCTCACGCCCGACGTCGAGACCGGGCTCGGCGGCTGGACCGCGAGGCAGTTCGCCGACACCCTGCGCACCGGCAAGCACCTGGGCGGCGGCCGCGAGGTGCTGCCGCCGATGCCGATCCCGGCCTACAAGCACTTCAACGACGCCGACCTCGACGCGATCTTCGCCTACCTGCGGGCGATTCCGGCGGTGAAGAACCGGGTGCCGGCGCCGCTGCCCCCGGCCCCGGCGGCAGCACCGAAGAAATGAGGCGCGGCGGCAGGAAGGCGAAGGTCCAGAGGCGCCGACTGGCACCCTCTCCCGCTTGCGGGAGAGGGCCGGGGTGAGGGCCTGCTCGCGTGGCGCTCAAACCCAGGGCAGCGAGTAGGTCTTGATGTTGGTGAAGCTCTTCACCGCTTCCTGCACGCCTTCCTTGTAGCCCAGGCCGGAATCCTTGATGCCGCCGAAGGGCGTGAGCTCGAGGCGGTAGCCCGGCACCTCGCGCACGTTGACCGAGCCGACCTCGAGCTCGGAGACGAAGCGCGAGATGTAGTCGAGGCGGTTCGTGCAGACGGCCGACGAGAGGCCGAAAGCGGTGGAATTGGAAAGCCGGATCGCATCGTCGATGGTGTCGAAGCGGATCACCGGCGAGACCGGGCCGAAGGTTTCCTGCAGCACCAGCGGCATGTCCTGGGTGACGTGGTCGACGACGGTCGGCGAGTAGAGCGCGCCCCGCCGCTGGTTGCCGACGAGCAGCTTCGCGCCGCGGGCCACCGCCTCGTTGACCTTGTCCTCGCAGTAGCGCGCGGCGGTCTCGTCGACCACCGTGCCCATGTCGAGCCTGGCGTCCATCGGGTCGCCGTGGGTCCACGCCTTCGTCTTGGCGACGAGCAGCTCGACGAAGCGGTCGGCGACCGAGCGCTGCACCAGCATCCGCTTGATCGCGGTGCAGCGCTGGCCCGAGTTCTTGTACGAGCCCGCGGTGGCGAGCGTCGCCGCCTCTTCGAGATCCGCGTCTTCCATGACGATGATCGGGTCGTTGCCGCCGAGCTCGAGCACCATGCGCCGGTAGCCCGCCTTCGAGGCGATGTACTTGCCGATCGCCACGCCGCCGGTGAAGGTGACGAGGTTGGCGTGCTCGTTGGTGATCAGCTCGTCGGCGATCTCCTTCGGGTCGCCGGTGACCACCTGGACCATCTCGGGCGGCAGGCCGGCTTCGTACAGGATGTCGGCGAGAGCGATCGCCGAGAACGGCACCTTCTCGGAAGGCTTGAGCACCATCCGGTTGTTGGTGACGATCGAGGGCACGACCTTGTGCGCCACCTGGTTCATCGGGTGGTTGAACGGCGTGATCGCGCTGATCACCCCGAGCAGCGGGTCGCGCTGGGTGTAGACGCGGCGCTTCTTGCCGTGCGGCGTGAGGTCGCAGGAGAAGATCTGGCCGTCGTCCTTCAGGCATTCGCTCGCGCCGAACAGCAGCACGTCGCTGACCCGGCCGATCTCGTAGAGCGAGTCCTTCTTGCAGAGGCCGCTCTCGACGGTGATCAGGTCGGAAAGCTCCGCGGTGCGGTTGCGCACGATCGCCGCCGCCTTGTTGAGCACCGCCGCGCGGTCGAAGCGCGTCAGCTTCGACCTGAAGCCCCTGGCGACGGCGAAGGCGCGCTTCACGTCCTCGAGCGTCGCCTTCGGCACCGTGCCGATGAGCTGCTCGGTGTAAGGGTTGAAGACCTCGATCACGCGGTCGCGGTGGACGCGTTCTCCGCCGATGCGCATCGCCTCGCGGCGCAGGTCTCTGGCGTTCATGCTGTGGCTCCCGGGGTCGTTGCGGCGCCGCGGGCGGCACCGTGAGATGGGCTTCTCGGTGCCTATTGTTCAGCAATCTCTTCCCGCGATCGGGAACGCAGCATCGCCTCGCGCAGTTCGCCGACCCCCGGCACGGTGCTGGCCATCGCCACGCACACGGGTCAGGGCGTGATCGCCACCTTCAGCACGCCGTCGCGCTGGTGGCCGAAGAGCTCGTAGGCGGCCTCGATGTCGTCGAGCCTGAAGCGGTGCGTCACCATCGCTTCGAGGTCGACCCGCTTCGACGCGATCACCGCCATCAGCCGGCGCATCCGTTCCTTGCCGCCCGGGCACAGGGTGGTGACGATCTTGTGGTCGCCGAGCCCGGCGGCGAACGGGCCGAGCGGGATCGTCAGGTCGGTGGAGTAGACGCCCAGGCTCGACAGCGTGCCGCCGGGGCGGAGCACGCGCAGGCAGGCCTCGAAGGTCTGCTGCGTGCCCAGCGCCTCGATCGCGACGTCGACGCCGCGGCCCTCGGTGAGGCGCATGATCTCCTCGACCGGATCGAGCTTGCTCGCGTCGATCACGTGGTCGGCGCCCAGCTTCTTCGCGATGGCGAGGCGGCCGGCGAGCCGGTCGACGCCGATCACCATCGCCGCGCCGCTCAGCTTGGCGCCGGCGCTCGCGCACAGGCCGATCGGTCCCTGCGCGAACACCGCGACGGTGTCGCCGACGCGCACGCCCGCGCTCTCGGCGCCGCTGAAGCCGGTCGACATGATGTCGGGGCACATCAGCACCTGCTCGTCCGAGAGGCCGTCGGGCACGGGCGCGAGGTTGGCCATCGCGTCGGGCACCAGCACGTACTCGGCCTGGCAGCCGTCGATGGTGTTGCCGAACTTCCAGCCGCCCATCGCCTTCCAGCCGTGGGCGCTGCCGGCGCCGTCCTGCGAGCCGACGCCGCACAGGCAGGCGTTGCTCCAGCCGCTGGGCGTGATCGCTCCGGCGATCACCCGCTGGCCCTCGCGATAGCCGCGCACGCCCGAGCCGAGCTTCTCGATCACGCCCACCGGCTCGTGGCCGATCGTCAGGCCGCGCTCGACCGGGTACTCGCCCTTGAGGATGTGGATGTCGGTGCCGCAGATCGTGGTCGTGGTCACGCGCATCAGCGCGTCCTGCGGGCCGACGTCGGGGATCGGCTTGTCCTCGAGGACGATGCGCCCGGGCTCGACGAAGACGGCGGCTTTCATCAGGGTCATGGCATTTCCCGGTCGAGGTGATTCATAGCGAGATGGCCTCGCGACGGGCGCCGATGACGCCGCGGGCCATGAAGACCTTCACGCGACCGCGGAGGCAATGCGCGGCAGGCCGATCGTGAAGACGCAGCCGACGCCCGGCACATCGCGAACGGTCAGGGTACCGGCGTCGGCTTCGACGCTTGCGCGGGCGATCGACAGGCCCAGGCCCAGGCCGGACTTGTCTTCGTTGCGCTGCGTGAAGGGGGTGAACATGCCTTCGGCGCGTCCGGGCGGGAGTCCGCCGCAGTGGTCGATGACGTCGATCAGGACCATCTCGCCGAAGGCGTAGGCCTTCAAGGTGACCTCGCTGTGCGCCTGCGTGAACTTGAAGGCGTTCTGCAGCAGGTTGCCCAGGGCAGCCAGCAGGAGCTCGCGGTCGCCGCGAACGGCCAGCGCAGGGTCCACGACGGGAACCTCGAAGGCGAGCCCGCCCGCGGCGGCCCGCGGCTCCCACTCGTTGTAGGCGTCGGCGATGAGCGAGGCCACCGTAAAGGTCTCGCGTTGATGCAGGGCACCGTTGCGCACCTCGTCGAGGGCGCGGGTGATCAGGTTGCCCATTGCGGTCAGGCTTCGCTTGAGGAGGGCCCCGGTGGCACCGCTCACCGGCATGCCCGAGAGCTCCAGCGCCCGCAGGGAGATCGTCGCCGTTCCGAGCGAGTTCCGAAGCTCGTGGGCCAGGAATCCCGCGCGACGGTTGTCCTCGGCATCCTGCCGTCTCGCCAGGTCCGCCTCGCGCTGGAAGCCGAACTCGGTCACGGCATCGGCGATGGCGTTGTCGAGGCAGCGGTTCAGCGTCCGGAACTCCAGGACGGCGAACGGCGCATCCCGCTCGAACGCAAGCTCCGTGATGGCCTGGCAGAGGTCGCCGTAGTCGTGGACGACCTGATCCACGGAGTACCCGAGGCGCATGAGATCCTTGCCGTGCGCGGTGGCGGTGACGCCCATTTCCGACAGGGCCAACGAATCGCCGCCGGAGGGTCCGGAGATCCGCAGGCTCTCCTCCGTCTCGTCGGCCTCTTCGGCCGCGAGCGTTCTCGTCAGCTGGTCGAGAAACAGCGGGATGCCGTTCGAAAGCTGCTGGTTGGTAGCGGCGCGCTTGGGCCGTTGTGAAACCTTGAGCTTGCAGCGGGCGATCAGCTCGTCGCGGTTGTTCAGGAGAAATTCATGCATGACGAGGTCGCCAGAGGGTTGAGGCGATCAAGCGCAGCAGCAGCAGCTTCCCTATCGCAACAAATGGGTATTCCGTCTTATAGGCCTGAAAGGGCAGGTGGTCTGTGCGTTAGCGAACGTCCGCGCCGGCGCCCCGCGTTGGTGTCGCCCTTTACATTCGATTCAGCCAGCCAGCGCTGGCCCTCTCAGCCGCGCGGCTCCTCCCAGTCGAAGCGCCAGATCGCGATCGCCGCGAACACGCCGCTGAAGAACAGCAGGGCGGCGATCGGCCCGATCGCCGCCTCGAAGCCGAGGCCGCGCCAGGTCATGGCGTCGAGGCCGTCGACCGCCCAGCGCGTCGGAATGACCAGCGAGGCGGTCTGCAGCCACTGCGGGAACACGAACGAAGGCACCCAGGCGCCGCCGAGCATCACCATGATCAGGGTGGCGAAGATGGCCAGGCCGCGGGTCGCCTCGGGCGTCTTGCCGATCGCGGCGATGAGCAGGCCGAAGCTCGAGGTGAGCAGGGCGAAGGCGATGGCGATGCCGACGAAGCCCGGCACGCTGCCGTCGATGCGCACCTTGAAGAACGCCATCGCCGCGGCGTAGATGATGGCCAGCAGGATCAGCGCGGTGAGCGCGCCGCTCAGGATGTGGCTGCCGAGCAGCATCGTGCGCGAGAGCGGCGCGGCGCGCAGCCGCTTCCACAGGCCGAGGCGGCGCGCCAGCAGCACGCCGACGCCCACCTCGATGCCCATGAAGAGGATGAACTGCACGCCCATGCCGGCGAAGGAATGGGCGTAGCCGTTGTACGGGCGGTCGGCGCCCGAGGTCGTGGCGAAGGTCTGCGTTTCGTAGGGCGCGCTGAAGGCGCTCTTCGCGGCGCCGCCGCCGGGGCCGCCCATGCTCTCGCCGATCGCCTTCATCACGTGCTGGGTGAGCAGGCCCCGCACCATCGGCAGCGCGGTCGCCTGCGACGGGTCGTAGTGCACGGCGATCGACGGCTTCTCGCCGCCGCTCATCAGGGCCGCCGGGGCCTTCGCGCCGAAGCCGGCCGGCAGCACGATCGCGGCGCGCACCTTGCCCTGGCGCGCCGCCTCGATCGCCGCGGGCTCGGCGAGCTCGCGCACCTCGAAGGTCGTGTCGCCCTTGAGCGAGGCGGCGACGGCCTTCGAGATCGCGCTGCCGTCGGCGTCGACGACGGCGATCGGCACCCGGCTCGGCTTGTCGCTGCCCGAGCCGAACAGCGAGCCGAAGAACGCGGCAATGACGATCGGCGCGGCGATCGACATCACCAGCGCCCGTCGGTTCGAGAAGTAGAGGACCAGGTCCTTCCTGATCAGCGCCCGGAGCGCGGTCAGCGTGTTCGATGCGGTCATGGTCAGTCCCTCAGTTGGCGGCCGGTCAGCGACAGGAAAACGTCTTCGAGGCCCGGCCGCGCCGACGCGATGCGGCTGACGCGCCGGCCGCCCGCGGCCAGCGCGGCGAGCAGGGCGGGCGTGTCGCACGCCAGGTCGGCGATGCCGGCGCGAAGCAGCGTGCCCTCCTGCGACACCTTGTCGATGCCGGGCAGCGCCGCCAGCGCCACCAGGTCTGCCACGCCGTCGACCTCGATCTCCAGCGACTGCGTCGCCGGCAGCAGCTTCTCGATGCCGGCGAGCGTGTCGCTGGCGACGACCTTGCCGTGGTCGACGATGACGATTCGGTCGCACAGGCGCTCGGCCTCTTCCATGTAGTGCGTGGTGTAAAGCAGCGCCTTGCCGCGCCGGCGCAGCTCCTCGAGGTTGTCGAAGATGGCGTTGCGGCTCTGCGGGTCGACGCCGACGGTCGGCTCGTCGAAGATCAGGATGTCGGGGTCGTGCACCAGCGCCGCGGCGATGTTGAGGCGCCGCTTCATTCCGCCGCTGAAGGTCGAGGGCTTGTCCCTGGCCCGGTCGGCCAGGCCCACCAGCTTCAGCGCCGCGGCCACGCGCTCGGCGAGCAGCGCGCCGGAGAGTCCGTAGAGGGCGCCGAACAGCTCGAGGTTGGCGGCGGTGCCGAGGTTCTCGTAGATCGAGAGCTCCTGCGGCACGACGCCGATCCGCCGCTTGGCCTCCGGCGTGTTCTCCGTCAACGGCCGGCGCGCGGCGCCTTCGCCCACGAACACCTCGCCGCGGTCGGCGGCGACCAGGCCGCAGAGCATGGCGACGGTGGTCGACTTGCCGGCGCCGTTCGGCCCGAGCAGGCCGACGATCTCGCCGCCCTTCACCGAGAGCGAAAGATCGGAGACGACGGTGCGGCTGCCGTACGATTTGCACAGGCCTCTGGCTTCGAGCATCGGTTTTCCCGGTAGGAGCAACGGAGCGCGATTCTGGCGGTCGGCCCGCCCGGCGCAGCCCCCGGAGCGACGTATCGCCGCCGCGGCGGCGCCAACGGCGAGCAGGCGGCGCGAGCTGCACGAAAGGACGGGCGATGCGAACGGTGCGCAGGGGCGAATTCGAGGGTGGCTCGGTCTTCATCGACGACGACTGGAAGCCGCTCTCGGAGGCCAAGGTCTCGATGTTCGACTGGGGCTTCACCCGCTCCGACGTCACCTACGACGTCGTCAGCGCCTGGAAAGGCGCGTTCTTTCGCCTCGACGATCACCTCGACCGCTTCTTGGCCAGCCTCGACAAGCTGTACATGCGAATTCCGTACGGCCGGGCCGAGGTGCGGCGGATCCTGCACGGCTGCGTCGTCGCCGGCGGGCTCGAGGACGCCTACGTCGCCATGGTCTGCACCCGCGGCGTGCCGCCGCGCGGCGCGCGCGACCCGCGGCTGGCGACGAACCGCTTCTACGCCTACGCGCTGCCTTTCGTCTGGATCGCCAACCTCGAAAAGCAGGCCGCGGGGATCGACCTGCACGTCAGCAGCCGGGTCCGGATCGCGCCCGAGTCGGTCGATCCGACGATCAAGAACTACCACTGGATCGACCTGGTGCTCTCGATGTTCGACGCCTACGACCGCGGGGCCGACACAAGCTGCGTCGTCGACGCGCAGGGCAACGTCGCCGAAGGCCCCGGCTTCAACGTCTTCCTGGTCAAGGACGGGATCGTGCGCACGCCCAGCCGCGGCGTGCTCGAGGGCATCTCGCGCAAGACGGTGATCGAGCTGTGCGGCGCGCTCGGCATCCCGCTCCGGGTCGAGCCGGTGCCAGCGGGGGACCTGGCCCGGGCCGACGAGGTCTTCCTCAGCTCCACCGGCGGCGGCGTGCTGCCGATCGCGAAGATCGACGGCAAGGCGTTCCCGAGCTGGCCCGGGCCGGTGACCCGGCGCCTGCAGGACGCCTACTGGGCGCTGCACGACGATCCGCGCTACCGCGATCCGGTCGAGGGCTGAGCGCCCCGGCGCGGCGGGGATCCGCACCGGGGCTCCCATGCCTTGCAAATCGGGGCGGCACGCCCCAGTTGGGTAGCTCGGCGCAGGGGTCGGCCGTTCGGCGGATTCGGGGCCGCCGGCGGCGGCGTAACTTGCGCCATCGTCATCGCCAAGGCACCCACCACATGAACAGCAACACGCAGGCTTCGCCGCACGGCCCCGGCTCGCCGCTGGCCGCGCATTCCGACGCGCTCGCCGCCCTGGTCGAGCGCGTCGCCGCCAGCACCTTCGCCGTGCGCGGCCGGCGCGGCACGCTCGCCACCGCCATGGTCTGGCAGCCCGGCCTCGTGGTCACCGCTGCGCACGTGTTCCGCCGCGCCCCGGCGGCGATCACCCTGGTCGGGGCCGAAGGCCGGACGGTCGAGGCGACGCTGGTCGGCATCGATTCCTCGACCGACATCGCCCTGTTTCGCCTCGCCGTGGCCGACGCCTCGGCATTCGCGCCGGTCGCGAGCGGCGACGCCGCCGGCGTGCGCGCCGGCCATTTCGTTGTCGCCGTGGGGCGCAGCGGCGAGGGCGACGCGATCGCCAGCTCGGGCATCGTCAACCGCGCGGCGGGCGCCTGGCAGACCTGGCTCGGCGGCAGCCTCGACCGCCTGATCCGCCTCGACGGCGGCGTCTACGACGGCCTCTCCGGCGCGCCGGTGGTCGACGCGCGCGGCGCCGCGATCGGCATCGCCACGGCGGCGCTCTCGCGCAGCTACGGCATCGTGGTGCCGACGTCGACCGTGGCACGGGTCGTCGCCGCGCTGCTCGCCTCGGGCCACGTCGCCCGGCCGTGGCTGGGCATCGGCGCGCAGCCGGTGCCGGTCGCGGCCGCGGCCGATGCCGGCGCCGCCCCGGCGGGCACCGGGCTCCTGATCTCCACGCTCGCGCCGGGCGGCCCGGCCGAGCGCGCCGGCCTCCTGATCGGCGACATCGTCGTCCGCGCCGCCGGCCAGATCGCCGCCGACCTGCGCGCCCTGCGCGACGCGCTCGCCGCGCACGTCGGCCAGGTGGCGAGGCTCTCGATCCTGCGCGGCGGCGTGGTGCAGGAGCTCGAGGTCGAGGTCGGCGAATGGCCGGCCGAGCGGAGGTTCTGCTGATGGGCCCGCAGATGCTGCTGGCGGTCGCGTCGCGCTCGCCGCTGGTTCGCGCCGGGCTCGCCGCGGGCCTGGGCGCGCGCGAAGGCCTGCTGGTCGTGCTCGCCGCGGAGTCGTTCGCGGCCCTGCGCGCGGCCTCGTTCGGCGGCGCCGAGGTGGTGGTCGTCGACCTCGGCGAGGCGGGCGAAGGCGGCGACGCGGCCGATCCTGCGTTCGGCGTCGAGGGGCCGCGCGTCGTCGTCCTCGCCGAAGCGGGCGACGAGCGCATCGGCGAGTGGCTGATCGACGGCTGCTCGGTCCTGTCCAAGGGCGCCTCGAACGAGCAGATCGCCGCCGCGGCGCTGGCGGTGCGCGCCGGCCTGGTGGCGACGCCCCCGGCGTTCGCCGCCGATGCCCTGCGCTTCGAGCGCGTCGGCGAGCGGCGCAGCGTGCCGCCGGGCTTCGACGCGCTCACGCCGCGCGAGCGCCAGGTGCTGGTCGAGATGAGCCACGGCCTCGGCAACCGCGAGATCGGCGGCGCGCTAGGGATCTCGGCGCATACCGCGAAGTTTCACGTCGCCCAGATCATCGCCAAGCTGGACGCGCAGTCGCGCGCCCATGCGGTGGCGAAGGCGCTGCGCGCCGGGCTGGTCGACGTCTAGCGAAGCGCGCCGTCAGGCGTCTTCGTCCTCGTCATCGTCAGCCTCGTCGATCGCGAGCGCCTCGACCGAGTCGTCGTCGTCCTCGATCGAGACCGCCGAATCGAGCGCGTCCTTGGAGCGCGCGATCCGGTCGGGCCGGATGTCGGCGTCGTCGCGTCCGCGCCCCGGCACCGCCGAGCCGCGCTCGCCGGTGCCCATCGAATCGCTGTCGCTCTCGCGCTCGACCGGCGTGGCGCCGCCGAGCTGGCCTTCCTCGGCGTCGGTCTTCAGGCGGGTCGCGCCCTGGATGTCGCTGCCGCTGTCGGAGGTATCGCTTGGGCCGAGCGTTTCGGCGCTGCGGCCCTTGGCCTGCTGAGGCGCCCGTTCGCCGCCCATGATGCTGCTCCGTGCCATCGTCATCGCTCCTGTGGATAGGTCGCCAGCATGCGGCAACCCACATGCCCGCGCTGCGCGTCGGGGCGTCCGGCCTTCGCTAGACTCGACGATCCGCTAGACGCGCTCGACCACGATCGCGATGCCCTGGCCGACGCCGATGCACATCGTGCACAGGGCGTAGCGGCCACCGATCCGGTGCAGCTGGCTCACCGCCGTGGTCACCAGCCGTGCGCCGCTCGCGCCGAGCGGATGGCCGAGGGCGATCGCGCCGCCGTTCGGATTGACCCGCGCGTCGTCGTCGGCGAGGCCGAGGTCGCGCAGCACCGCGAGGCCCTGCGCCGCGAACGCCTCGTTGAGCTCGATCACGTCCATCTGCGCCAGGCTGAGGCCGGTGAGCTCGAGCACCTTCCTCGTCGCCGGCGCCGGACCCATGCCCATGATCCGCGGCGGCACGCCGGCGGTCGCCATGCCGACGACGCGAGCGCGCGGCGTCAGGCCATGCCGTGCCGCACCGCGTTCGCTCGCGAGCAGCAGCGCGCAGGCGCCGTCGTTGACGCCCGATGCGTTGCCCGCGGTCACGCTCCCGTCGGGCCGGACCACGCCCTTGAGCTTGGCGAGCGCCTCGAGGCTGGTGTCGCGCGGATGCTCGTCCTTGACGACGATTACCGGCTCACCCTTCTTCTGCACGATCGTCACCGGCACGATTTCGCCGTCGAAGAAGCCGCTCTTCTGCGCCGCCACCGCCTTCTGCTGCGATGCCAGCGCCATCCGGTCCTGCGCCTCGCGCTCGATCTTGTAGTCGGTGGCGACGTTCTCGGCGGTCTCGGGCATCGAATCGACGCCGTACTTCTCCTTCATCAGCTTGTTGACGAAGCGCCAGCCGATGGTCGTGTCGTAGACGGCGTTGCTGCGCGAGAACGCGCTTTCTGCTTTCGGCATCACGAACGGCGCGCGGCTCATGCTCTCGACGCCGCCGGCGATCATCAGCTCGGCCTCGCCCGCCTTGATGGCGCGTGCCGCCGTGCCGATGGCGTCCATGCCCGAGCCGCAGAGGCGATTGAGGGTCGCGCCCGGCACGGCCAGAGGCAGGCCGGCGAGCAGCGCGCTCATTCGCGCGACGTTGCGATTGTCTTCGCCCGCCTGGTTGGCGCAGCCGAAGATCACGTCGGCGACCGCGTTCCAGTCGGCCTTCGGGTTGCGCTCCATCAGGGCAATGAGGGGCAGGGCGCCCAGGTCGTCGGTCCGGATCGACGACAACGCGCCGCCGTAGCGGCCAAACGGGGTGCGCACGGCGTCGCAGATGAAAGCCTGGTTCATGGTCGCTCCTTCGGCCTCTTCCTCGATGACAGGAAGCGGGCTCGGCTGGGGGTAGGGGTGGGGCTCGATCACAGCGGCGCTCCGGTCAGGCGCTGCAGCTCCTCGAGCGAGAGGCCGTCGACGATCTCGCGCACCACCAGCCCGGCCGGGGTGACGTCGATGACCGCGAGGTCGGTGTAGACGCGGGCGACGCAGCCGACGCCGGTGAGCGGATAGCTGCAGCGTTCGACGATCTTGTGCTCGCCGGACTTGGTGACGTGCTCCATCATCACGTAGGTCTTCTTCGCGCCGATGGCGAGGTCCATCGCCCCGCCGACCGCCGGAATCGCGTCAGCCGCGCCGGTGTGCCAGTTGGCGAGGTCGCCGCTCGCCGAGACCTGGAACGCGCCGAGAACGCAGACGTCGAGGTGGCCGCCGCGCATCATCGCGAAGCTGTCGGCGTGATGGAAGAACGAGCCGCCGGGCAGCAGCGTCACCGGCTGCTTGCCGGCGTTGATCAGGTCGTAGTCCTCGGCGCCCGCGGCCGGCGCCGGGCCCATGCCGATGACGCCGTTCTCGCTGTGCAGCACGACCTCGCGGCCCGGCGGCAGGTGGTTGGCGACCAGCGTCGGCAGGCCGATGCCGAGGTTGACCACGGCGCCGTCGGGGATGTCGGCGGCGACCCGCTGCGCCATGTCGACGCGGCTCCACTTCTTCATGCGGCCCCCCTGGTCGCGGCGGCGCCGCTGAAGCCGCCGGCGCTGGTGGCGACCCGGTCGATGCGGACGATCCGCCGGACGAAGATGCCCGGCGTGACCACGGCTTCCGGATCGAGCTCGCCGAGGGCGACGATGCGGTGCACGGTGGCGACCGTCGTCTTCGCCGCCATCGCCATCACCGGGCCGAAGTTGCGCGCGGTCATGCGGTAGGTGAGGTTGCCCCAGCGGTCGCCGACCTCGGCCTTGATGAAGGCGTAGTCGCCGTGGATCGGCGCCTCGAGCACGTACATGCGACCGCCGATCTCGCGCGTTTCCTTGCCCTTGGCGAGCTCGGTGCCGTACCCGGTGGGCGTGAAGAAGCCGCCGATGCCCGCGCCGGCGGCGCGGATGCGCTCGGCGAGGTTGCCCTGCGGCACCAGCTCGAGCTCGATCTTGCCGGCGCGGTAGAGGGCGTCGAAGTGGTGGCTGTCGACCTGGCGCGGAAACGAGCAGATGATCTTTCGCACCCGCCCCGCCGCGAGCAGCGCGGCCAGGCCGGTGTCGCCGTTGCCGGCATTGTTGTTGACGATCGTCAGCTCGCGCGCCCCTTGCTCGAGGAGCGCGCCGACGAGCCCGTTCGGCAGGCCGGCGGTGCCGAAGCCGCCGACCATCACGGTCGCGCCATCGGGCACGTCGGCCACGGCCGCGGCGAGGCTGGCGACTTCCTTCTGGATCATTCGACATCTCCCCGCCGGTCGGGTGCGAATGATGGCACGCGCAGACGCGAGAAGGCCCGCCGCCGGTTTCCCGGGGGCGGGCCTTCTCCAACCCAACGAGCCGGCGCGAAGCGCCGGCCGACGCGTCAGCGGACGCTGGCGCGGCGGCACAGGGTGTCGATGGCCCGCCGCACCACC
>JANMCC010000260.1:0-12998 GCA_031360885.1 Burkholderiales bacterium
ATGATCGCCGTGCGGATGTCGGTGGCGGTCCGCCTGCGCCACCTGAAGAAGCGCAACCCGCTCGACACCTACTACATCGCCACGCGCCTGAAGGGCATGGGCTACGAGAACCTGCTGCCGGTGCCGCTGGCGACCATCGCCACGGAGGCGATGGTCGACTTCCTTCTTCACGACCCGGTGATCAACCGCGGCGTCGAGCGGCTGGTCACGGTCGGCCCGATCGACGCCGGCGCGCGCGACTTCCTGCGCCGCCGGTCGCCCCGCCCGGTCAGCTTCGTCGACGCCCTGCCCCCGCCGTCGAGCCTTGCGCACGCCCTGGTCTTCGTCAGCGACCGCAACGACGATGCCGGCGCCATCGACATCGCCTTCGACCTCGGCGTCCTCAACATCGTGCGCGAGCGGGACCTGGCCGCCCGGTTCAGCCTCTGACCGGCCCCGCGCCGAGCCCCGACAACCCCCGACCTCGAAAGACCGCTGCATGAGCAACGATCCCCGTGACCTCGATGGCCAGCGCCTGCGCAGCGCCATGCACCGGCTCGGCCGCGACCCGGCGCTTCGCGCCGCCATGCTTGCGCTGCTCAAGCGCGCCGAAGGCAGCCTGGCCTATCCGGGAGCGGTTCGCGACGACGTCACCGGGCCGATCGCCGACGCCCTGCACGGCGACGACGACCGCTACCAGAAGACGCTCGCCGACGGCACGCAGTTCCGCTTCCTGTTCCGGACCAAGATCGCCCGCGACTTCCTGATGGCCGAGAACGAGCATCCCACGCATGTCTGGGAGCCGCAGACCACCCGCCTGCTGCTCGAGCTGTCGCGCGACCTCGCCGGCGACGTGGTGGTGGGCGGCGCCTACTTCGGAGACCAGGCGATCCTGGTCGCACGCAGCGTCCCGGCCGGGCGCCTGGTCCACTGCTTCGAGCCGAACGGCGCGCAGGCCGGGATGCTCGGCGAAAACGCCCGCCTGAACCGCCTCGAGAACGTCCGCCTCAGCCGCTGCGGCCTGTGGTCGACCAGCGACGTCCGCCTCAAGCTCGACGGCTTCGACTCGTTCGCCAACGCGATCGACGCGGCGGCCGACGACGCAGACGCGTTCAGCACGGTCACGATCGACGACTACGCCGCCGCCGGCGGCCTGAAGATCGGCCTGATCCAGCTCGACATCGAGGGCGCGGAGCTCGGCGCCCTGCTCGGCGCTCGGCACACGCTGACGACCGACCGGCCGCACGTCGTGTTCGAGGTTCACCGCCACTACGTCGACTGGAGCCGCGGCCTCGCCGAGACCGACATCTGCCGCTACCTCGCCGAGCTCGGTTACACGATCTATGCGGTGCGCGACTTCAATTCGCACCGCGAGATGGGCGCGCGGCCGGTCGAGCTGGTGCCCGTCGACAAGGTCTACCTCGACGGGCCGCCGCACGGCTTCAACATGCTCGCGGTCCAGGATGCCGGCCGGGTCGCCGGCAAGGGCTTCCGGGTCGTCGAGCACGTCAGCCCCAAGCTGCTGGCGCACAAGGATCCGGCCTTGCACCACCCGATGGGCGGCCTTTGAGGCGAGCCGGCCGGGATGCCGTGACGCCCCGCCTCGCCGCGCCGATCTTCAAGGCCCGTTCCCGGCCGATCGCCGAGCAGGGCATCCTGCCGCGCAAGGGCGGCGTCGTCGTCGAGGACGACACCTGGATCGGCGAACGGCAATGACGACGACCGCGCGCGCGACGGTGATCGGCGCCGGCGGCTTCATCGGCCGGCGCCTCGTCGCGCACCTGCGGCGCGAGGGCTGGGATTGCTTCGCCCCGGCCCGCGATGTCCGCGGCTTCCCGGGCGACGACCTCGGCACGGTCTTCTACTGCGCCGGCCTCACCGCCGACTACGCCCGGCGGCCGCACGACACGGTGCGGGCGCACGCGACGCTTCTCAACGAGGTGCTGGCCGAGGGCGACTACGACGCCCTCGTCTATCTTTCCTCGACGCGCCTCTACGACGGCCGGCCGGGCTTCGCGGGCGCCAGCGTCGACGAGGACACGCCGCTGGCGCTCGACCCGTCCCAGCCGCGCCATCTCTTCGATCTCTCGAAGGCGCTCGGCGAATCGCTCTGTCGCCAGGCGAGCGGCGGCCGCGCCCGGATCGCGCGCCTGTCGTGCGTCTACAGCGGCGCCGAGGACGACGCCGACGGCTTCCTCGGCACCCTGCTCTCCCGGGTGCGCGCCGCCGACCGCGGCGCCGTGCTGGAGATCGATTCATCGGCCGAGGCGGCGCGCGACTATGTGCATGTCGACGACGCGGTGGAGGCATTGGTCGCCATCGCCACGCACGGCACGCGGCCGCTCTACAACGTAGCCGCCGGCGTCGACGTCGCCAACAGCGAGCTGTTCGCCCGCCTCGGCGAGCTCGCCGGCTGCGAGCTGCGCGCCCTGCGCGGCGAGCCGGTGCCCTGCCCGGCGCCGATATCGATCGAGCGCATGCAGCGCGAGTTCGGCGGGTGGCGGCCGCGGGCCTTGCTCGACCAGCTGCCGGCGCTCCTCGGCGAGGCCGTGCCGTGCTGACGCTGAGCCTCGGCAGCAGCGACGCCCTGCTGAACTACGTCGGCCGGCAGCTCGACCACTTCTTCCCGGACGGTAACGGCAACGCCGAGCGGCCGGCCCTGCGAGCCGGCATCGAGACCGCGCTCCGACGCCTCGCGCGCTGCATCGGCGAGGTGCGGATGTGGACGCCGGGCCGGTTCGACCACCTGCATTCCTCGCAGTACACGATCTTCCTCTACTACCTCGCCAACACGCTGTGGCGCGCCGGCGCCGAGCGCGCGCTCTGCAACAAGCTCTTCGGCCTGAACAAGGCGCTGAACGGCATCGACCTGTTCTACGAGATCGAGCTGCCCGAGGTGTTCTTCATCGGCCACTCTGTCGGCATCGTGCTGGCCAAGGCGACCTACGGCAACCGCCTGGTGCTCTACCAGAACAGCACCGTCGGCAAGAACCACGGCGAGGCGCCGGTGCTCGGCGACGGCGTGGTGATGTACGCGGGCACGGCGATCATCGGCCGCTGCGAGATTGGTGCCGGCACGGTCGTCAGCCAGGGCACGCGCATCGTCAACCGGAGCACGCCGGGCGACTGCATGGTGTTCCCGGGCGAGGCGGGCGGGGTGGTGGTCAAGGCGCGGACACGGGACGTGCTAAGCGACTTGTTCCGTTAGCCAGGGAGCGGCAGCTCGCTCAGTTCGACGCCACCCGCACCATGGCGCGCTGAAACGCGTAGCTGGCATTTCTCGAGGTCACCGTCGCTTCCAGCACGAGGCCGGTTGCATTGTCGACGAGCAGCTCGCCGTTGGACGGGGCGCCCATCGAGTTGGTCGGGGGCGAACTACTTCCTGGTCAGCAGCAGGGTTCCCGCCTTCTGGAGTCGACCCTTCAGGCTGCTCGCGAGCAAGCCGAGAACCCCCGGTAGCACGATCTCCATCGTCACCACCGTGTCGAGGACCTCGATGACGCCGGACAGGGTCTGCCCCATCGCGACAACGCCGAAGACGAGCCGGTCGCCTTCCCAGCGTTCGCTGTAGCTTCCGATAGCTCCCGGCAGCACCTGAACCATCTTCGCGAAACCGCCCTGGAGACGGCGACGCGCCTCGGCCCGGCCGAGCTGATGCGGCAAGGTGAGGGCGACAGGTTTCGACATGCCTCTATCGCTTCGCCGGGCCAGCGCGCTTCTTCGACGCGGGCGTGCTCGCTTGGACCGAAGCAGGTTCGGCCGCCGGTCCGGCAGCAGCTGGCCGGGACAACAGCGAGGCGTTCAGCGCCACGGCCATCGCGGCCTCACCGCTCAGCAGATCACGCCAGCGCAGCTCGACCTCGGGCCGCCGCTTGCCCTTCTGCGTCACCCGAATCCCTTCGGGGTCGAGAGCCACCGTGTAGTCGAAGCCGTCGACGTTGACCTGCCGCTTGAGTGCCTTGTCGAGGACGGTCGTCACGGGTATCAGGCCGGCGTCGGCGCGAGACGCGCGCCCCGCGCATCGAGCGTCCTGCCCAGCAGCGACGCCGCGGCGTAGATGGCGTCGATCGTGGGCGTGGGGGTTTCGGTGACGCGTGCGAGCTCGACGACGCTCCCCACGAGCGCCTCGAGCTCCAGCGTGCGTCCGTGCTCCACGTCCTGCAGCATCGACGTCTTGTGCGCGCCCACGCTTTCGGCGCCGGCGATGCGCTGCTCCAGCGAAACCTTGAACTCGACGCCGAGCTTCGTGCCCACCGCCTGCGCCTCTTCCATCATGCGGGCCGCGAGAGCGCGGCTGGCAGGGAAGCGGCAGATCTCTTCCAGGGTGGCGTGGGTGAGCGCGCTGATCGGGTTGAAGCTGAGGTTGCCCCAGAGCTTGACCCACAGCTCGCTGCGGATGTCGCGCGACACCGGGGCCTTGAACCCGGCCGCCATCAGCGACTTGCCGAGCGCCTCCACGCGCGGCGTGCGCTGGCCGTCGAGCTCGCCGAGCGAGAAGCGGTTGCCCTCGACGAGGCGAACGACCCCGGGCTCGACGAGCTCCGCCGCCGGGTAGACGATGCTGCCGATGATCCGCTCGACCTCGATGCCCGCGGCGAGCGCGCCGTCCGGGTCCACGCTCGCCAGCGTCCGTCCTTCCCAAGGCCCGCCGAGCCGCTGGAAGTACCACCACGGCACGCCGTTGATCATCGTCACGACCATCGTCTCGCTGCCGAACAGGGCGCGCAGCCCGGGCAGCAGCTCGCGCACCTGGTGCGCCTTGGTCGTCAGCAGCACCACGTCCTGCGGGCCGGCTTCGGCCGGATCGTTCACGGCGCGAACGCCCGGCGCGTGCTGCGTCGAGCCGTCGGGCAGCAGCAGGCGAAAGCCGCCCGCGTTGATCGCGGCGAGGTTGCGGTTGCGGGCGATGAACGTCACCTGATCACCGGCGAGCGACAGCCGGGTACCGAGGTAGCCGCCGATCGCGCCGGCCCCCACGATCGCGAACTTCACATGCGCCCCTTCATCGAAGCACGGCGCCTAGAACTCGCCCGAGACGTAGGAGCCGAAGCCGAGCCCGATGCGCTGCGCGAGCCCGATCCGCTGCAGCTTGCCGGTCGCCCCCTTCGGCAGCTCCTCGACGAACAGGATCTTCTTCGGCACCTTGTAGCCGGCCGCGCGCTTGGCGACGAACTGCTGCAGCTCGCGCTCGCTGCACTCGTGGCCTTCGTGCAGCACCACCATCGCCGCGACCTCTTCGCCCAGCCGCTTGTGCGGCGCCCCGAACACCACCACCTGCGCCACCGACACATGATCGAGCAGGATCTCGTCGATCTCGCGCGGGCTCACCTTTTCGCCGCCGCGATTGATGATCTCCTTCAGGCGGCCGGTGAGGGCGAGGTAGCCCTCGGCGTCCAGGGTTCCCTGGTCGCCGGTGCGAAACCAGCCGTCGACGAACGCTTCCTCGTTGGCCTTCGGGTTGTTCTCGTACCCGGCAGTGACGCTCGGCCCGCGGATGACGATCTCGCCCACCTCCCCTGCACCGAGAAACGCGCCGTCTTCGCCGCGAATCGCGATCTCGGGGCCGGCCGCGCGGCCCACGGTGCCGGGCCTGCGCTCCAGCGGAGGCAGCGGGTTCGAGGCCATCTGGTGCGCCGCCTCGGTCATGCCGTACGACTCGATCAACGGCGCCTTGAACATCGACTCGAGCTGCCCGATGAGCTGCGGCGGCATGGCCGAAGACGACGAGCGAACGAAGCGCAGCGGGTGGCGCGCCAGCACTTCGGCGTTGTGCTTGCCGCGGGTGGCGATCGCCAGGTGCATCGTCGGCACGGCCGTGTACCAGGTGGGGCGGGCCTGATCCATCCACTTGAAGAAGCGAAGCGCATTGAAGCCCGGCGTGCAGAACACCTGCGAGCCGGCGGACAGCGGCGCGAGCAAGCCGGCCATCAGGCCGTGGATGTGGAAGAGCGGCATGATGTTCAAGCCCCGGTCGTCCGCAGTCAGCCGGAGCGTCGCGGCGATGTTGCGCGCCGAGGCGAACAGGTTGGCGGCCGAGAGCGGCACCCGCTTGGGCTTGGAGGTGGTGCCCGAGGTGTGCAGCACCATCGCCACGTCGCCGGCTCGGGACGGGCCGGGATCGGCTGCCGGCGTGGCGGGCGGGAGGTCGAGGCTGAACTGGCCGGCCGGCGCGTCCGCGGCCATGACGAGCTCGATCACGCGCACGCCGAGCTTTCGCGCCGCCGGAACGGCCGGCGACTCGCTCCCCCGCTCGACGATCAGGGCCTTGGCCTGCAGGTCGTCGAGGTAGAACTCGAACTCGTCGGCCCGGTACGCCGGGTTGAGCGGCGCGCTGGCCGTCGCGGCCGCGCACGCCAGGAAGCAGGTCGCCATCTCGGGGCCGTTCGGCAGGACGATGGCGACGCGGTCGTTGCGGCCGATGCCGGCGGCGTTGAGCGAGCCGACGGTCGCCGCCACCAGATCGCGAAGCGCACGGTAGTCGAGCGGCGCGCGGTCGGGCGCGGCGAGGGCCACCGCGCCATCGGCGCCTGCCTGCAGAAGATCTAGGACGGTCATGGTTGAATCCCTCGACGGACCGGCGATTCTCGTTGGATTCCTCAAACTCTTCAGGTGTGTGCATGTTCGAAGACCCGCTGACCCGCCAGACCCCGGCCTTCGAGATCGCGCGGGCCTTGCTCGACGGGTTCAACCGCCACTATCGGCTCTTCAGCGAGACCAATCGCGCCGCGAAGCAGCGCTTCGAGCAGGCCGACTGGCACGGGCAGCGGCAGGCCATGCGCGAGCGGATCGAGTTCTACGACCAGCGCGTGCGCGAAACCCGGACCCGGCTGCAGGACGAGTTCGCCGCCGAAGCGCTGCCGCTCGAGACCTGGCAGCAGGCCAAGCTGCACTACATCGGCCTTCTGATCGATCACCGCCAGCCGGAGCTGGCGGAGACCTTCTTCAATTCGGTCACGACCAAGATCCTGCACCGGAGCTACTTCCACAACGACTTCATCTTCGTGCGGCCGGCGATCTCGACCTCGTACATCGAGCTCGACGAG
Organism: Burkholderiales bacterium; assembly: GCA_031360885.1. Classification (GTDB taxonomy): domain Bacteria; phylum Pseudomonadota; class Gammaproteobacteria; order Burkholderiales; family Burkholderiaceae_C; genus Schlegelella_A. The sequence continues at coordinate 7,023 of JANMCC010000260.1, forward strand.
CCGCCCGGGTCGACCTACCGCGTCTACTACCCCACGCTCGAGACCTGGCGCGAGACATGGATTCAGGTGGTCCGCGACTTCGACCTGCAGCTCGAATTCGAGGATCTGGCGCGCGACGCGGCCGACGTGGCCAGCGAGCTGGAGAGCCAGCTCGGAAGCTTCCAGCCGCGCGCCAACTTCCAGATCCAGGTGCTGGCGAACCTGTTCTTCCGCAACAAGGGCGCGTACGTCGTGGCCAAGGTCATCAACGGCGACCTGCAGACGCCGGTGGCGCTGCCGTTGCTGCACACCTCCACCGGCAAGGTCCAGGTCGACGCCGTTCTCGCCAGCGAGGACGACATGGAGATGCTGTTCAGCTACGCGCGGGCCTACTTCCTGGTCGACATGCCGGTGCCGAGCGCGTACGTCCAGTTCCTGCGCAGCGTCATGCCCGGCAAGCCGCGCGCCGAGATCTACAGCGCGGTCGGGCTGCACAAGCAGGGCAAGAACAGCTTCTATCGCGACCTGCTCACCCACCTGCGCCACAGCCGGGACAGCTTTCGCATCTCGCCGGGCGTCAAGGGCATGGTCATGCTCGTCTTCGACCTGCCTTCGTTTCCCTACGTCTTCAAGGTCATCAAGGACTTTTACCCCGAGCACAAGAAGACCACGCGCGAGAAGATCAAGTCCAAGTACCTCCTCGTGAAGCGGCACGACCGCGTGGGCCGCATGGCCGACACGCTCGAGTACAGCAAGGTGGCGCTGCCGCTGGCGCGTTTCGAGCCGGAGCTGGTGGAGGAGATGCAGAAGTTCTGCCCGAGCCTGCTCGAGGTCACGGAGAACGACGGCGTGCAGGAGCTCGTGATCGACCACGCCTACATCGAGCGCAGGATGACCCCGCTCAACCTCTTCCTGAAGCAGGCCGCCGCCGCGGGCGAGGCCGAGGCGATCGAGCGGGCGACGATCGATTACGGCAATGCGATCAAGGACCTCGTCGCCGCCGACATCTTCCCCGGCGACATGCTGTGGAAGAACTTCGGCATGACGCGCCAGGGCAAGATCGTCTTCTACGACTACGACGAGATCGAGTACCTTAGCGACTGCAATTTCCGCCATGTCCCGCCGCGGGACGACGATGCCCCGGCCTCGGCCGAGCCCTGGTTCGCCGTCGGCCCGAGGGACGTCTTCCCGGAGACCTTCGGGCGCTTCCTGCTCGGCAATGCACAGGTCCGCAAGGCCTTTCTAGAACACCATTCCGAGCTGCTCGACCCGGACTACTGGAGCCTGCACAAGGAGCGCATCCTGGAGGGCGCGATGCTCGACGTCTTTCCCTACGAGCCGCAACGCCGCTTCGTCAACCGGCGCGCTGTGCAAGCAGCCGGCGCAGGCCCGCCGTCAGCAGGAGCCCCACGACCGAGCAGGCGCCGGTGACCACCCAGGTCCACTGCCAGCCGCCGGCGGCGCTGGCCACGGCGGCCACCAGCGGCGGCCCGCCGAACTGGCCGAACGCCGACCACTGCTGGACCCAGCCGACGGTCGTCGCCAGCGTGCCCTCGCCGGGCGCGAGGCGCACCGCCAGCGCGAACAAGGTCGCCGGGATCAGCCCGCCGACGCCGGAGAACAGCAGCACCGCGACGTAGCGCACCGCCGGCGGCAGGCCGGCATCGCCGCTTCCGGCGAAGGTGGCCGCCGAGGCCAGCGCCATCGTCGCGAAGCCGATTGTCAGCAGGCGGGCAGGCGCCACGCCGCGCTGCAGCAACCGACCGGAACCGATGTTGCCGGCCATGTTCACGGCGGCCGCGGCGGCCGTCAGCACGCCGACCCAGGCACCCGCGATGCCGCTCTGCACATAGATCGAAGGCAGGAAGCCGATCACGGCCAGCCACTGGCCGGAGTACATCGCGAACGAGACGGCCACGAGCCACGGGCCGGGCGCGGCGAGCGTCCGCCGCAGCCGCACCAGCCACGGCACGGACGATGCAGCCGCGGCGGCACCGGCGTCGGCCGGCACGGCGTGCCGGAGCCCGACCGCCATCGCGGCCGACAAGGCCGCCAGCGTCCACCACCAGCCCGGCCAGCCGAGCGCAGCGATCGCCAGCGGCCCGAAAAGGAGCGCCAGCGCCGTCGCCAGCGGCATGTAGGCGCCCCACAGGCCCATCATCGCGCTCACCCTGCGGGGATCGACGAGCGAGCGCACCAGGCCGGGCGCCGGCAGCACCACGAGCAGGAAGCCGAACCCCTCGGCGGCACGCAGTAGCATCAAGGGCGCTGCTCCCTGGGCGAAGCCGCCGAGCGTGCTGGCGAGCGCCAGCAGAAGGAGTCCGAGGGTCATGCTGCGGCGGCCGCCCAGGCCGTCGGCGACGACGCCGAACATCACCCCGGCCGCCATGCCGGCGAGCTGCACCAGGGAGAGCAGGAAGCCGGCCTGCACCAGCGAGAGCCCGAGCGCGTCGCGCAGGACCGGAATCGCCGGCGGCAGCTTGCCGACGTGCAATGCGGCGACCACGCCGGCGAGGATGACGAGCAGCGCCGGCGCGATGCGGCGGGCGGGAGGGGGTGTCATGGCGAGCGAGTATCGCCATGACCCGCGACAACCCTCACCCCGGCCCTCTCCCGCTTGCGGGAGAGGGAGTGTCAGAAGATTTGCAGGGCCGGAACGACGGTGACGAATCGAGCGCCCCAGCCGCGGACGCAGGCGTGCGCGGCCTGGATCTCCTCGCGCAGGTTCCAGGGCAGGATCAGCACGAAGTCGGGGCAATGACGCTGCAGCGCCTCGGGCGCGAGCACCGGGATGCGCGAGCCGGGCAGGAAGCGGCCCTGCTTGTGCGGCGACGCATCGACCACGAACGGCAGCAGGTCGGGCCGCACGCCGGCGTAGTTGAGGAGCGTGCAGCCCTTGGCCGCGGCGCCGTAGGCGGCGACCATGCGGCCGGCGCGCTTCTGCTCGATCAGGAAGGCGAGCAGGTCGTGCTTGATCGTGTCGGCCCGCGCCTGCAGCCCGCGGTAGAAGTCGTGGCCGCGCATGCCGGCCGCGTCTTCCTCGGCGAGCAGCGCCGCGACGCGGGGCTCGACCGGCCGCCGGTTCGCCGCGTGCTGGGCCCAGACCCGCAGAGAGCCGCCGTGCGTCGGCAACGTTTCCACATCCCACACCACCAGACCCTGCGCCGCGAAGATGCGCTGCACCGTGCGCAGCGAGAGGTACGAGAAGTGCTCGTGATAGATGGTGTCGAACTGCGCTTCCTGCACCAGCTGCAGCAGGTGCGGAAACTCGACGGTGATCGTGCCGCCCGGCGCCAGCGCCTCGCTAAAGCCGGCGACGAAATCGTCGATGTCGGGCACGTGGGCGAGCACGTTGTTGCCGAGGATCAGGTCGGCGCGGCGGCGCCCGGCGACGAAGCGGCGTGCGAAGGCCGCGCCGAAGAACTCGCCGATGGTCTCGATGCCCTTGGCCCGCGCCGCCTCGGCCGTGCCGGCGGTCGGCTCGATGCCGACGCAGGGAACGCCGCGCGCGGCGACGTACTGCAGCAGGTAGCCGTCGTTCGACGCCACCTCCATCACCAGCGAATCCTTGCCGAGGCCCAGGCGCGCGACCGCCTGCTCGACGTAGCGCTCGGCATGCGCCAGCCACGAGCTGGAGAACGACGAGAAGTAGACGTAGTCGGACGAGAACAGCGCGTCGTGCCGCTGCACCTCGTCGACCTGCACCAGCTTGCACTCCGGGCAGGTCATGACCTTGAGCGGGAAGTGCAGTTCGGGCCGCGACAGGTCCTCGGCGCGCAGGAAGGCGTTGGAGGGCGGCGCGGCGCCGAGGTCGACGAAGACGTCGCGCTCGTCGTCGAGCACGGTCTGGCAATGCCGGCACTTCATGCGCGGACCCCTTCGAAGGCGGTGTCCAAGGCGCGAAAGCCGAGGTCGCGCGGCGACAGCATCGTGGCGGGCTCGGGCCACGCGATGGCCAAGCGCGGGTCGTCGTGGCGCACCCCGTCTTCGCACGCAGCGGTGTAGGGCGCGCTGTGCTGGTAGAGCAGCTCGGCGTCGTCGGCGAGCGTCTGGAAGCCATGCGCGCAGCCCGGCGGGATCAGGATCTGAAGGGGGTTGTCGGCCGAGAGCAGCACCGCGTGCCAGCGGGCGAAGGTGGGCGAGCCGTGGCGCAGGTCGACGGCGACGTCGAACACCCGGCCGCGCAGGCAGCGGATCAGCTTCCACTCGGCCGCGGGCGGGCGCTGGAAATGCAGGCCGCGGATCGTGCCGTGCTGCCGCGTGATCGAGTGGTTCACCTGGACGAATCGCAGGTCGGGCGTCGCGGTGGCGAAGGCGTCGGCGCAGAACAGCCGGGTCAGGCTGCCGCGCTCGTCGCGGTGCGGCGCGGTCTCCACTTCCCAGAGTCCGGCGATCGGCGTGGCATGCAGGTTCATGCGGCTTCGGCGATGCGCTCGGTGGCCCAGGCGAGGCCGGCCCGGCCGGCGTCGGCGACGTAGCGCTCGATGTCAGCGCGGCTGCCGATCTCGCCGCCCTGCTGCTGGCGCCGGTACCAGCCGACGGTGCGCTCGAAGGTCGTCGCCGCGTCCCACACCGGCCGCCAGCCGAGGCGCTCCTTCGCCTTGCGGCAATCGAGGTGCAGCAGGCCCGCCTCGTGCGGCTGCGGCCCGCGCTCGACCTCGCAGCGCACCGCCGGCCACTGCCGGGCGAAGGCGACGATGACCTGGGCGACGCTGAGCTGGCCGGCGGCCTCGGGGCCGAAGTTCCAGGCCTCGGCATCGCTGCACGGATCGGCGAGCAGGCGCTCGCCGAGCATCAGGTAGCCCGACAGCGGCTCCAGCACGTGCTGCCACGGCCGCGTCGCCTGCGGATAGCGGATCGCCACCGGCCGGCCGCTCAGCGCCGAGCGCACCAGGTCGGGAATCAGCCGGTCCTCGCTCCAGTCGCCGCCGCCGACGACGTTGCCGGCGCGCGCCGTGGCCAGCGCCACCGGATGCGAGCGACCCGCGCCGGCGGCGAGGAAGCTGGCGCGGTAGCTCGCCGAGACGATCTCGGCGCAGGCCTTGGAGGCACTGTAGGGATCGTGGCCGCCGAGGGCGTCGTCCTCGCGATAGGCCGCGGCGGTCTCGCGGTTGCGGTAGCACTTGTCGGTAGTGGCGTTGACGACCACGCGCACGCTGGGCGTCGCCCGCACGGCTTCGAGCAGGTTCACCAGCCCCATGACGTTGACGTCGAAAGTCGCTGCCGGCTCGCGGTAGCTGCGCCGCACCAGCGGCTGGGCGGCGAGATGGAACACGACTTCGGGCTGGAAGCGCTGCAGCGCCGCGGTCACGGCCGATGCATCGCGCAGGTCGACCAGCGCCTCCTCCATCGCCAGGCCGAGCAGCTGAAGATGGTTCGGCCCCGGCTCGGCCGGCAGTGCCAGGCCGATGACATCGGCGCCGAGCGCCTGCAGCCAGAGCGCGAGCCACGATCCCTTGAAGCCGGTGTGGCCGGTGACGAGGACGCGCCGGCCGAGCCAGGCGCCGCCGAACAGCGCGTCGAACGGGCCCGAGAGGCTGGAGACGGCGAACGGCAGGTCGCGCTTCATGCCCAGACCTTCCACGGCGCCTGGCCCGATTGCCACAGGTCCTCGAGCCGCATCTTGTCGCGCAGCGTGTCCATCGGCTGCCAGAAGCCGCGGTGGGTGAAGGCGGAGAGCGGGCCGTCGCGGGCGAGCTGCTCGAGCGGCTCGCGCTCCCAGACGTTGGCGTCGTTGTCGATGTGCTTGAGCGCCTCGGGCTCGAGGACGAAGAAGCCGCCGTTGACCCAGCTGCCGTCGCCCTGCGGCTTTTCCTCGAAGCGGGTGATGCGCTTGTCGTCGATGTCGAGCGCGCCGAAGCGGCCCGCCGGCTGCACCGCGGTCAGCGTCGCCAGGCGCTTCTGCTCGCGATGGAACTTGATCGAGGCGCCGATGTCGACGTTCGACAGGCCGTCGCCGTAGGTGAAGCAGAAGGTGCCGTCGTCGAGGTAGTCGCG
>JANMCC010000277.1:0-3116 GCA_031360885.1 Burkholderiales bacterium
GGGCTGGCGCCGGCCGCGCCGCCTGTGCCGGCGGTGGTCGCAGCCACGCCGGTCCGGCCGACCGCGACGGCGACGCCGCCGCCCACGACGGCGGCGGTTCCCCCGCCCGTCGCCGCTCCACCGGTGGCCTCGGCGGCGCCGGTCCGCGCCCCGAGCGGCACCGACTACCTCGGCACGCCGGTCACGGCCGCCGAGCGCCAGGCCCGTTGCACCGAGATCCTGCAGAAGGCTTCGCTGGAAAGCATCACGCCGGCCGAGACCCACTTTTTCAAGAGGGAGTGCAAATGACAGCCCCCGCCATTGCCCGCCGGACAGCGAAACCGCTCGCCGTGCTGCTCGCGCTCGCGTTCGCCGCGTTGCTCGCCGCCTGCTCGTCGTCGAAGGATCCGCAAACCTTCGAGAAGGCAGCGGCCGAAGCGACCGACAGCCTGGTCGCGCAGACCGGCAAGCTCCCCTCGTTCCTGGCCCGGATCGAGTCGACCCTGTCGAGCTCCGACTCGAGCACGCCCAAGCGCAGCATCGTCCTCGATCCGATGCTCGACATGATCACCGGGCAGCAGACCGAGACGACGCTGCTGTTCGAGCGGCGCGTGACGCAGCGCATGGCGGCGAAGTTCCCGCAGTTCGAGTTCCTGCCGTTCCAGGCGTCGAACCTGACCAAGGCGCAGTACCTGCTGACCGGCACGATGACGCGGGTGCCCGCCGCCGCCAAGCCGACGGTGACCCTGAGCCTCGCGCTGACCGACATCCGCACCGGCATGGTCGTCGCCCAGGCCTCGGCGCTGGCGAAGGAGGAAAACCTCGACGCCACGCCGTCGCGCTACTACAAGGACAGCCCGGTCCTGATCAAGGACAAGGTGGTCGAGGGCTACGCCCGGACCACGGCCACGCCCGCGGGGCAGAAGGCCGACGCGTACTACATGGAGCGGATCGGCGTGGCGACGGTGATCACCGAGGCGACCTCGCTCTACAACGCCGAGCGCTACCAGGACGCGCTCGGCCAGTACAAGACCGCGCTGGCGACGCCGCAGGGCCAGCAGCTGCGCGCCGAGAGCGGCGTCTATCTCACCAACATCAAGCTCGGAAACACCGCCGAGGCCGAGCAGGCGTTCGGCCGGATCGTCGCCCTGGGCGTCGCCTACAACGAGCTCGGCGTGAAGTTCCTGTTCGCGCCGGGCAGCGTCGACTTCTGGGCCGACCCGAAGATCAGCGGCGCCTACGCGATGTGGCTGCGGCAGATCGCCCGCGGCACGGTGTCCGCGGGCAGCTGCATGAAGATCGTCGGCCACACCAGCAAGAGCGGGCCGGCGGCGATCAACGACGCGCTCTCGCTCAAGCGCGCGGCGACGATCAAGCAGAAGCTCGTCGCCGAGCAGCCCGTGCTGGCCAGCAAGACCACGGCGGAGGGCATGGGCTTTCGCCAGAACATCGTCGGCAGCGGCACCGACAACGGCTTCGACGTGCTCGATCGGCGGGTAGAGTTCAAGATCGTGCCTTGCCCGCGCTGAGGCCCTCCGGGGTGTCGACTTGAGCCCGCCCGACGACGACGACGACGACCGAACCATCATCCGCCCGCCCTCGCAGCGCGCGGCCGCCGCGCCTTTGGGGCACACGCTGCCGGTCGGCACGCAGCTTCGCGACTACGAGATCACCGGCCTGATCGGCGAGGGCGGCTTCGGCATCGTCTACCTCGCCTGGGACCTTTCGCTGCAGCGCAAGGTGGCGATCAAGGAGTACATGCCGGCCTCGATGGCCTCGCGGGTCGCGGGCTCGTCGGCGATCGTCGTCAAGTCGGAACGCCATGTCGATACCTTCAAGGCCGGCCTGAAGAGCTTCGTCAACGAAGCCCGGCTGCTCGCCCGCTTCGACCACCCGGCGCTGGTCAAGGTGTACCGCTTCTGGGAGGAGAACGGCACCGCCTACATGGCGATGCCGTTCTACGAGGGGCCGACGCTGAAGGCCGTGCTTTCCCAGCTCGGCCACGCGCCGAGCGAGGCGCAGCTGCGCGGCTGGCTGGCGCCGCTGCTCGACGCGCTGACCGTGATGCATGCGGCGCAGTGCTTTCACCGCGACATCGCGCCCGACAACATCCTGCTCACCGCGAGCGGGCCGCTGCTGCTCGACTTCGGCGCGGCGCGGCGCGTCATCGGCGACATGACGCACGCCCTCACGGTGGTGCTCAAGCCAGGCTACGCGCCGATCGAGCAGTACGGCGACGTCGCCTCGATGACGCAAGGGGCGTGGACCGACATCTACGCCCTCGCTTGCGTCGTCTACTACGCGATCACCGGCAGGACGCCGATGTCTTCGGTCGAGCGGCTGATGGACGACCGGCTCGAGCCGATCGCGGTCGAGGCCGCGGGCCGCTACAGCGACGGCTTCCTGCGCGCGATCGACGCCGCGCTCGCGGTCCGGCCGCAGGACCGGCCGCAGAACGAGGCGCAGTTCCGCGCCCTGCTCGACATCGACCTGCCGACCCCGTCGCCTTCCGCCAGCGGCTACGGCGCCCTCAGCCACGAGGCCTTCGCCCCGACCGAGGATCGCTCCTACTCGACCGTGCCGGGAACGCTGCTGCCGGTGCTCGCGACCCAGGTGCAGGCGCGTCCGCCCGAGGCGCAGCCGCCGCTCGCCCCCACGCCGCCGGTCGACGCGCGCGCCCCCGCGCCGCCGCCACCCGCCGTGCCCCGGCCTACTCCCCCGCCCACGCCCCGGGCCGCGCAGCAGCCGGCGCGACGCATTTCGCCGGCGGGCGCGAAGAGCCGGGCGGTGGCGCTCGGCGGCGCGCTGCTGCTGATCGCGGCCGGCCTCGCGGTCGGCGTCTACTGGACCCTGCGGCCCGGTGAAGACGGCGCCGTGACGCCGGTGCAGCCCGCCGCTTCGGCAGTCGCGCTGCCGGCTTCGGCAGTCCCCACGCCGGCCTCGGCAGTCGCGGTTCCAGCTTCGGCCGCGGCGGCTCCGGCGTCGGCGGCGACTGCCGCGGTCCCGATCGCGCCGGCCCCCGCCGCGTCGGGTCCGCTTGCGGTGGCCGCTCCCGCCGTGGCCTCGGCGCCGCTGCCCGCTCCCGGGAGCGCCGCGGCGCCGTCGACCGTACCCACGCGTGTCGAGACACCGATTCC
>JANMCC010000278.1:0-6388 GCA_031360885.1 Burkholderiales bacterium
AGCACCGAGAGCTTCAGGTAGTCCTCGCGGAAGTCGTGGCCCCACTGGCTGACGCAGTGCGCCTCGTCGATCGCGAACATCGAGAGCAGGCCGCGCTCGTGCAGCGAATCGAGCTGGGCCAGCATCCGCGGCGTCGCGATCCGCTCCGGCGCGGCATAGAGCAGCACCAGCCGGCCGCCCATCATCTCGCGCTCGATCCGGGTGGCGTCGCCGCTCTCGAGCGTGGAATTGAGGAAGGCGGCGTGGACGCCGGCCTCCTCGAGGGCGCCGACCTGGTCGTGCATCAGCGCGATCAGCGGGCTCACGACCACGGCGACGCCCTGGTCGGCGCGGTGCCGCACGATCGCCGGGACCTGGTAGCACAGGCTCTTGCCGCCGCCGGTCGGCATGAGCACCAGCGAGTCGCCGCCGGCGATGGTGTGCTCGATGATCGGCTGCTGCAGGCCGCGGAATTCGCCGTAGCCGAAGACCTCGCTCAGGACGCGCCGGGCGGGGCTGCCCGCGGCGGAGGGCGGGGCGAGGGAGGGATCGGCGGCTTGCATCGGGACGGCGATCGTAGTCTGGCGCGAAGGGGGAGGCCCACCAGCGGTAGAGGGAGTTCCTGCGAGGGGCTTTCGCCTCGGAGCCTACGACGGATAATCGTGGCAATCCCGCAGAAAGCAACGGAGCCCGCCATGGCATCGGTCAACAAGGTCATCATCGTCGGCAACCTCGGCCGCGACCCCGAGGTTCGCTACAACCCCAACGGCGGAGCCTGGTGCACCGTCTCGATCGCCACCTCGCGCAGCTGGAAGGACAAGACCTCCGGCGAGAAGGTCGAGGAGACCGAGTGGCACCGGGTCGTCTTCAACGACAAGCTCGCCGAGATCGCGGGCGAGTACCTGAAGAAAGGTCGCTCGGTCTACGTCGAAGGGCGCCTGAAGACGCGCAAGTGGACCGACAAGGACGGCGCCGAGAAGTTCAGCACCGAGATCATCGCCAGCGACATGCAGATGCTCTGCAGCCGCGAAGGCATGGGCGGCGGCGGTGGCGGCGGCGCTTCCGGCGGCGAAGACAGCGGCTACGGTGGTGGTGGCGGTGGTGGTGGCGGTGGTGGCGGCTACGAGCGCCCGGCGCCGGCCTCGCGCCCGGCCGGCGCGGCCGCCAACCGGCCCGCCGCGAAGTCGAGCACCGGCTTCGACAACATGGACGACGACATCCCGTTCTGAGCTCGTTCGCCGCCCGCCGCAGCGGCCGGCGTTTCAGCCCTTGCCGGCTCGTGCGCGCGCCACGTCGAGAGCCGACACCGGCGCGGCGCGGTTGCCCCAGGAGGCGCGCACGAAGCTGAGCAGCTCGGCGACCTGGGCGTCCTGCAGCACCGGCGCGAACGGCGGCATGCCGAAGGGCCGCGGGTTGCCCGCGGTGCTCGGCGGAAAGCCGCCCTCGAGGACGATGTGCACGAGGTTGGCGGTGGAGCGCATCGTCACCGCGCGGCTGCCGGCGAGCGCCGGATACGCGCCCGGCACGCCCTCGCCGCGCTCGCCGTGGCAGGCGACGCAATGGTCCTTGTACAGGGTGGCTCCGCGCGCGCTCGGTGTCTGCGCCGCGGCCGGCGCGGGGTCCGGCTCGTCGGGGGCGGGCAGCGCCTGCAGGTAGGCGGCCATCGCCGACAGGTCGGCATCGCTCAGGTACTGGGTGCCGTTGGCCACGACCTCGCTCATCGGCCCCATCACGAATCCTTGCGGCGAGATTCCGGTCTTCAGCAGCTGGACGACCTCGGCCTTCGGCCAGCCGGCGACGCTCGCTTCGCGCGGCGAGGCGAGCGACGGCGCGTACCAGTTCTGCACCGGGATCAGGCCGCCCTGCAGGTCGAGCGTGCCGCGGGTCGCGCCGAGCGCATTGCGTGCCGAGTGGCAGGCGTTGCAGTGGCCGAGGCCCTCGACAAGATAGGCGCCGCGATTCCACTCGGCGGATCGCGCCGGATCGTCGACATGAACCGCGGGCCGGAAGTAGAGCGCGCGCCAGACCGCGAGCGCCGCCTGCGTGCCGAACGGAAAGCCGAGCGTGTGTTCCTTGTTCGCCTGCGCGACCGCCGGCAGGCTCCGCAGGTAGGCGAACATCGCATCGGCGTCGGCGCGTTCGATCCGCGTGTAGTTCGGGTACGGGAACGCCGGGTAGAGCAGCCGCCCGCTCTTCGAGCGGCCATGGTGCAGTGCGCGCCAGAACTCGTCGGCCGACCAGCCTCCGAGGCCGGTGGACGCGTCGGGGGTCAGGTTCGACGAATAGACGTTGCCGAACGGCGTCTCGATCGCCCGGCCGCCGGCGTACGGCGCGCCGCCGCGCGCCGTGTGGCAGCCGACGCAGTCGCCGGCGCGCGTCAGCGCCAGGCCGCGGGCGACGAGCTCGGCGCTCGCCGGGGCGGGCGCTCCGGCGGCGACCATCGGCGCTTCGCCGCGCAGGTTGAGCCAGGCGACGAGACCGGCGAGCGCGAACAGCACGCCGAGCGCGGTGAGGCCGGCGATGCCGAGGCCGCGGCGCACGGTCATCGCGGCGTGCCGCCGGCCGACGCGGCGACGCCGCCGCAGGCGATCGGCAAGGCGGCGGCGAACGCGGTTGCGGGCTTCGCCCTCGCCGGAACCGGCTGCGCCGCGAGCCACGCCGACAGCCGGCCGATCTCTTCCGGCGCGAGCTTGATCGCGATCGCCGCCATGCAGTCGGGCGTCTGCGCGATGCGCTTGCCGTTGCGCCAGGCGCCGAGCTGGGCGTTGAGGTAGTCGCGCGGCAGGCCGATCAGGCCGGGCACGAACGGCGCGGTGCCGGTCATCGCCGCGCCGTGGCAGGCGGTGCACGCGGGCAGGCCGCGCGCCGCGTCGCCTTGCGTCACGAGGCGCTCGGCCAGCGCGCGGTCGGCGGGCGAGATGTCGGCAGCCGCCGCGGCCGGGTAGGGCAACTCGAGGCCGGCGAAGTGGGCGGCGATCTCGCGCAGGTAGGCGTCGTTCAGCGGCGCGAGCAGGTCGCTCATCAGCGCATAGGGCCGCCGGCCGTCGCGGAAGTTGACGAGCTGGTTGTAGAGATAGCCCGCCGGCTTGCCCGCGATGCGCGGGTAGTAGCCGTCGGCCGCGGCCCGGCCCTCGGGGCCGTGGCAGCCGGTGCAGGCCAGCACGCGCTGCGCCATCGTGTCTTCGAAGGGGGCGGCGGCGGCGCGCGCCGGGGCGAACAGCAGCAGCGCGGCGAATCCGGCCGCGGCCAGCGACGCGCTTCGGATCACGCCGGGTTCCCGGCGCCGCGCACCGCCTCGGCCATCGCCGCGGCGTCGTCGCCCCGCCCCTGCCCGAGGGCGGCGGCGACGCCGTCGCGATCGGCGCGCGAGCGGTTCTGGCTCACCTTCCACTTGCCGACCAGCGAGCTCAGCGGGATCTCGACGCCGACGATGGCGCGCAGCATGGACTCGACGTAGTCGGCCGGCGCGTCGGTGACGGCCCAGGCCGCGGCGCCGCGGCCGGCCGCCGGCCAGGTGCGCGCGCCGACGTGCAGGTCGGTCAGGCGGCTGACGAACGCGTGCAGCCAGTTCCTGTCCTCGATGAAGCGCACCGGGCCGCGACCCTGCACGACGATGTAGTTCCAGGTCGGCACCACCTTGCCGTGCTCGGCCTTGCTCGGATACCAGGCCGGCGAGACGTAGCTTTGCGCGCCCTGGAAGACGACGAGCGAGTCGCGATCGGTGCGCGCCTCCTTCCACACCGGGTTGGCGCGCGCGACGTGCGCGCGCAGCACGCCCGGCCCGCCGGCCGGGTCGGCGTCGAGGACGAAGGGCACGCCGTTGGCCGCCAGGCCGCTGGCGCCGTCGGTGACGAGCAGGCCGAACGGTTGCTCGCGGATCAGGCGCTGCAGGATCTCGGGGCGAGTCTCGGCGAAGTGGGCGGGCTGATACATCGGCACCTCGAACGAAAAGCCTGATTCTTGCGCGTCTCGGCCGGCGCCGCGGGGGCCCGGCGCGTCTTGCGGCTCAGGCCGCGACCGGCGACCGCTCGCTCATCGAGGCCGAGGCGATGACCGCGCCGCCGAGGCAGACCTCGCCGGCGTAGAGCACCGCCGACTGCCCCGGCGTCACCGCCCACTGGGGCGCATCGAAGGCGAGCGCGAGGGCGCCGCCCGGGCCGGCGATGGCGGCGCGGCAGGCGGCGTCGGCCTGGCGATAGCGCGTCTTCGCCGCGTAGCGTCCGGGGGCAGGCGCCTGACCGGCGATCCAGCTCGCGTCGTCGGCGACGAGCGCATCGCTCTGCAGCCACGGATGGTCGTGCCCCTGCACGATGTAGAGCGCGTTGGCGGCGAAGTCCTTCCGCGCCACGAACCAGGGGGCGTGGTCGCCCGCCCCGCGCGCCGCGCCGCGCTCCTTCAGGCCGCCGAGGCCGATGCCCTTTCGCTGCCCGAGCGTGTAGAACGAGAGGCCGACGTGCTCGCCGACCGTGCGACCGCGGTCGTCCTTCATCGGCCCGGGCGTATTCGCGAGGTAACGATTCAGGAACTCGCGAAACGGCCGCTCGCCGATGAAGCAGATGCCGGTCGAGTCCTTCTTCGCCGCGTTCGGCAGGCCGATCTCGGCGGCGATGCGCCGGACCTCGGTCTTCTCCAGCTCGCCGACCGGGAACAGGGTGCGCGCGAGCTGCGCCTGGCTCAGGCGGTGCAGGAAGTAGCTCTGGTCCTTGCGCCCGTCGAGCCCCTTGAGCAGCTCGAAGCGACCGGCCCCGGCTTCGCGTACCCGCGCGTAGTGGCCGGTCGCGATCTTCCCGGCGCCGAGCCGCACGGCGTGGTCGAGGAAGGCCTTGAACTTGATCTCGGCATTGCACAGCACGTCGGGGTTGGGCGTGCGCCCGGCCCGGTACTCGCGCAGGAACTCGGCGAAGACGCGGTCGCGGTACTCGGCGGCGAAGTTCACGTGCTCGATCTCGATGCCGAGCACGTCGGCCACGCTCGCCGCGTCGAGGAAGTCCTGGCGCGACGAGCAGTACTCGTCATCGTCGTCGTCTTCCCAGTTCTTCATGAAGATGCCGACCACCTCGTGACCGGCGCGCTTGAGCAGCCAGGCGGTCACGGCCGAGTCGACGCCGCCGGAGAGGCCGACGACGATGCGCTGCTTGCGAGGGGAAGGGCCGGCGTCCATGGGGGCTGGCATGGTAGCGGCGCGCGTGCTTGGGTGCGGGGCTAGGGAGAAGCCGCCCGGATCACGCCCGGGTCGGTGAAGACGATGTCCAGGGGGTGGCGGCGGCCGGCGGCGGCGTCCTCGATGCAGCGCAGCACCAGCGGGCTGCGGTGACGCTCTCGGCTGGCGCGCAGCTCGTCGATCGTCATCCAGAGCGTGCCGACGATGCCTTCGTCGAGGCGGCGCACCGGATCGGGCTCGGCCACGCTGCCGATGTAGGCCAGGCGCAGATAGGTCACCTCGGCGCCACCGGCGATCCGGTCGCTGCGCGTCAGGTAGACGCCGACGAAGGCCTCGGGCGTGAACACCCGCGCCGTCTCCTCGAGCGCCTCGCGCACCACCGCCTGCTCGGGCGACTCGCCCGGATCGAGGTGACCGGCCGGGTTGTTGAGGGCGAGGCCGGACGGCGTTTCCTCCTCGACCAGCAGGTACTCGGCCTGGCCGTCGGCGCGGCGGCGGGCGGCGATCGCGGCCACCGTGACGCTCGGTTTCCAGCGCTCGTTCATCCGGGAATGCTAGTCCGTCCCGGCGCCTGCCTTCTTGTAAGCTCGCATGATTGGCGGTGGCGGAGGAGAGCAGAACATGTTGATCGGTGTGCCGCGAGAAACGGCGCCCGGCGAGACGCGCGTTGCCGTCACGCCGGAGACGGCGAAGAAGCTGAAGGCGCAGGGCAGCACGGTGCGCGTCGAGACCGGCGCGGGGGTCGCCGCCAGCGTCACCGATGCGGCCTACGCCGCCGCCGGCGCGGAGATCGTCGACCGGGCCGCGGCGCTCGGCAGCGAGCTCGTCCTCAAGGTCCGGTCGCCGAACGCGGAGGAGCTGGCGTTGATGAAGAGCGGCGCCAACCTCGTCGGCATGCTCAATCCCTTCGACCGGCCCGGGCTCGAGGCCCTTGCCGCCGCCGGCCTGACCAGCTTCGCCCTCGAGGCGGCGCCGCGCACCACCCGGGCGCAGAGCATGGACGTGCTGTCGAGCCAGGCCAACATCGCCGGCTACAAGGCGGTGATGATCGCCGCCGACAAGTACCAGCGCTTCTTCCCGATGCTGATGACCGCGGCCGGCACGGTGAAGGCGGCGCGCGTCGTCATCCTCGGCGTCGGCGTCGCCGGCCTGCAGGCGATCGCCACCGCCAAGCGGCTCGGCGCGGTGATCGAGGCGAGCGACGTGCGGCCGAGCGTCAAGGAGCAGGTCGAGTCGCTCGGCGGCAAG
>JANMCC010000280.1:0-10385 GCA_031360885.1 Burkholderiales bacterium
AGTTCAGGTGGGCGAGGTCAGCCCGGCTTCGGGTTCATCTGACGCGAGACGATCACACCTACCGGGCGATGTTCCAAGCCCTTGCTCTTGCGAGCATCGGTTCAAGGAAATATAGAGTTCACGCGAGCGCAACGGACGAAATCATTCTACGCGCGGCCTTCGCGGAAAAGCGAGTTCAGAGCAGTTGTCCGTCGGCGCCGAGGGCCATGTCGAGACGCCGGATCAACTGCGAAATATCGACGGTCGAGGCCTTGACATCGGCCCCGTTTTCATCCTCGGCATCGTGCTCCGCGGCCGGGCTCGGCGCAGTGCCGCGCTCGGCCAGCGCGAAGGCGAGATTGAGCGCCGCGAGCACCGCGATCCTCTCCCGCGCCTTCACCTTGCCGCCGTCGCGAATCGCGCTCATCTCGCGATCCACCGCGGCCACCGCTTCCAGCAGCGCCGCCTCGCCGCCGTCGGGGCAGCCGAGCAGGTAGCTCTGGCCGAGGATGGTGACTTCGACCTGCTTCAACCGACGCTCCTCAGCTCGCCGTCGGCGGCGCTCGCGGTGCCGGCGGCGCCGGCTTCGGCATCGCGCGGCAGGCGATCGAGCAGCACGTCGATCCGGCTGCGCGCGGCGTTGAGCCGCGAGCGCAGGTTGTCGCGCTCGTGAGAGACCGCGGCGATCTGCTCGCGCAGCAAGGCGTTGGTTCGCTGCACTTCCTCATGCCGCAACAACAAGCGCTCGACCCGGTCGGCGAGTTCTTCGATCTGGGACATGGGACTCCGGCGAAATGCGGGGTGGCGGAATTGTAGGCGTCGCTTGCCGGCGAACCGCGCTGCTTAGAATGCGTTTCGTTGGTGCTCGTGAAGGCGTTCATGCCTTCGCAGTTAAACGGGAAGCGAAACGTGGCGCGCAGGCGCCGCCCAACCCGCGCTGCCCCCGCAACGGTACGGTGGACGAAACCGGTCTCCCTGCGAGATCGGTTTCAATCCTGGCGCACATGCCACTGGAAGCTCGCGCTTCCGGGAAGGTCGCCGGGGTCGAATCCGCCAGCCCGGATACCGGCCAACGAGCGGCCGAAGCCTCGTGCTTCGGCCATGTCGCACGTGCCCGCGGGGAAGCGGGTCACGCGCCGTTGTCCGGGCTTTCTCACCATGTTCATCCTTCGCAACGGGCCGCGCACGCCACTGGCCGCGCTTCGCCTGCTCCTTCTCGTTCTCCCCCTGTCCGCCGCGGGCCAGACCCGCTTCGACCCGGTCGTGATCACCGCGACCCGGGAACCTCAGGCACTCAGCCGCAGCAGCGCCGACGTCGTCGTCATCGACGCCGAAACGATCCGCAGCAGCACCGCCGATTCGGTCGAAGACCTGCTGCGTCGCGCCGCCGGCGTGCAGATCACGCGCAACGGCGGTCCCGGCCAGACCTCGGGCTACTTCGTTCGCGGCACCGGCACGAGCAGCACCGTGGTGCTGGTCGACGGCATCCGCGTCGGCTCGGCCACCCTCGGCCAGGCCGATTTCGAGGCGCTGAGCCTGGCCCAGATCGACCGCATCGAGGTGCTGCGCGGCCCCGCGTCCAGCCTCTACGGCGCCGACGGCGTGGGCGGCGTCGTGCAGATCTTCACCCGGCGCGGCGAGGGCGCGCCGCGCGTCACCGGCGCGATCGCGATCGGCGGCTACCGCTCGCGCCGGGGCGACCTCGGCGTGAGCGGCTCGCAGGGCCCGTTCGACTACGCCGTCTCGGTCGCGGCCGAGAAGAGCGACGGCGTCTCGGCGGTGCGCCCCGGCGACGTCTTCGGCACCTTCAACCCCGACGACGACGGCTTTTCCCGCAAGGCGGGCAGCCTGCGCCTCGGCTACGCGCCGGCGGCGGGGCATCGCATCGGCTTCAGCCTGCTCGAGACCCGCCTGAACTCGCAGTACGACTCGGCCGAGTACGACGCCGAGTTCAATCCCGACCCCTCGCCCGACTTCCGCAATCGCCTGAAGACCCGGGTCGCCGCGCTCGACTACCGTGGCGCCGTCACCTCGAACTGGACGACGACCGTGCAGCTCGGCAGCAGCCTCGACGACGCGAAGAGCGGCGGCACGACGACGACCCGCTTCCAGACCGAGCGCCAGCAGGCGACCTGGCAGAACGCGCTCGCCTTCGGCCCGGACCAGCAGCTCGTGCTCGCCTACGAGTACCTGCGCGAGCGCGCCAGCGGCGATGCCTTCGCCGACCCGCCGAAGCGGCACAACAACGGGCTCGTCGCCGGCTACTCGGGTCGGTTCGATGCGTTCGGCGTCCAGGCCGACGTGCGCCACGACGACAACTCGGCCTACGGCGGCAACACCACCTACCGCGGCGGCCTGAGCTACGAGCTGCTGCGCGGGCTCAAGCTGCGAGTGCTCGGCGGCACGACCTTTCGGGCGCCGACCTTCAACGACCTGTTCTATCCGGACTACGGCATTCCCCCGGGCACGCCCGGCTTCGCAATCAAGCCCGAGCGCGGTCGCAGCATCGAGATCGGCGCCATCTGGGAGTCGGGAGACACCCGGGCGTCGGTCACCGCGTACCGCAACAAGGTCAAGGACCTGATCAACTACGAGCCCAACGTCGACGAGAACTTCGAGCCGCTGGGCCTGTGCCCGCCCGGCTTTCCCTTCGGCTGCGCCCGCAACGTCGGCCGTGCCCGTCTCCAGGGCGTGAGCCTGGCCGCGTCGCAGCGCTGGGGCGCGCTCGAGCTGAGCGGCAACGTCGAGCTGCTCGACGCCACCGACAGCGACACCGGCTACCGCCTCAACCGCCGCGCGGCTCACCAGGAAAGCCTGGCGGCGACCTGGACCGCCGGGACCTGGAACGCCGGCGCCGCCTTCGTCTTCGTCGGCGCGCGGCCCGACGGCACGCCGGGCACGACCTTCCAGCTTGGCGGCTACGGTGTGCTCGACCTGCGCGCCGCCTGGCGCTTCCTGCCGCAGTGGCGCCTGGAAGCGAAGCTGCTCAACGCGCTCGACCATCGGATCGAGCCGCTGCGCGACTACCAGGGGCTCGGCCGTCAGGCCTGGATCGGCGTGCGCTTCGACGGCCAGGGCTCGTAGCCTCCCCGCATGCGGGTCGGCCACGCCCTTGTCATGACGGCGCTCGTTGCGGCGGGCGCCTGCGGCCTGGGCGTGCTCGCCGGCTCGACCGGCCTCGGCGCGGCCTCGGCCGACATCTTCTGGCAGATCCGGGTGCCGCGGGTGCTCGCCGGTTTCGGCGCCGGCGCGGCGCTAGCCCTCGCCGGCGCCCTGATGCAGCTCCTGACGCGCAACGCGCTCGCCGATCCCTACGTGCTCGGCGTCGCCGGCGGCGCCTCGGTCGGCGCCCTGGGAACGATTCTTCTCGCCGGCAGCGCGGGCGCCGCG
This sequence comes from Burkholderiales bacterium, assembly GCA_031360885.1. Classification (GTDB taxonomy): domain Bacteria; phylum Pseudomonadota; class Gammaproteobacteria; order Burkholderiales; family Burkholderiaceae_C; genus Schlegelella_A. The sequence goes on from JANMCC010000280.1 coordinate 3,370, forward strand.
TTGTCCGAATGGCGCATCGCCGGCGGTGCGGCAGCCGGCGCCTTTCTCGCCGCGACCCTGTTGTTCGGCCTGATGGGGCGCCGCCTCGCCGGCCCGGCCTCGGTCGCGCGCGGCGACAGCGCGACCTCGCTCCTGCTGGTCGGCGTGATGATCGGCTCGGGCTGCTCGGCGATCGTCTCCCTGATCCTCACCCTCGCCGACCAGGGCCAGCTTCGCGGCATGGTGTTCTGGCTGCTCGGCGACCTGAACGGCGCGGCGCACTGGGAGATCGTCTGGCTCGCCCTCGCCCTGGCGCTCGCGGTGGTCTGGCCCACAGCGCGCGAGCTCGACTGGCTGGCGCGCGGCGATGCCTGGGCGGCGACGCTCGGCGTGCCGGTCGGGCGCCGCCGCATCCTGACCTTGCTCGCGGCGGCGGTGGCCACGGGCGCCGCGGTCGCGACCGCCGGCGCGATCGGCTTCGTCGGCCTGGTCGTGCCGCATGCCTTGCGCCTGATCGGGGTGCGCGCCGCGGTGCTGCTCCTGCCTGCGAGCGCGCTCGGCGGCGGTGCGTTCGTCGTTCTCGTCGACGCGGCGGCGCGCACGCTGGTCGCGCCGGTGCAACTGCCGGTGGGCGTGCTCGCCGCGGCGATCGGCGTGCCGGCGTTCATCGCGATGCTGCTGCATCGGCCGGCGGCGAGGCGCGGTCCGTGAGCCGGCCTGGCGACGATCGATCGGCCGGCGTCGAGCTCGAGGTCGCGGGCCTGCGCCTGCACGCCGGCGGGCTGGCCGGCAGCCGCGATCTGTTCGGCGAGCTCGACGTTCGCGTCGGCAGCGGCGAGCGCTGGGTCGTGATCGGTCCGAACGGCGCCGGCAAGTCGTCGCTGCTGGCGGCGATCGCCGGCGTTTTTCCGCTCGCTTCGGGGCAGGTCCGCATCGACGGGCGCCCGCTCGCGGCATGGCCGGCCGTCGAGCTTGCCGGGCGCCGCGCCTGGAGCCCGCAGTTCTGGTCCGACCCGTTTCCGGCGACGGTGCGCGAGACCGCGGTCCTCGCACGCAACCGCGGCTTCGCCTGGCGCGTCGCCGCGGCCGACGACGATGCCACCAGCGTCGACCGGCTGCTGACGCGCCTCGACCTCGACCGCCTCGCCGCCATCGATGTGCAGGCCTTGTCCGGCGGCGAGCGGCAGCGGGTCGCGATCGCCACCGTGCTGCTGCAGGACGCGCCGCTGCTCCTCCTCGACGAGCCCGCGTCGCACCTCGATCCCGCCCACCAGCGCCTGCTCCTCGGCCTGCTCGTCGACCACGCGCGCCAGGGCGGCGCCGTGCTCGCGAGCCTGCACGACCTCAATCTCGCCTGGGATCTGGCCGACCATTGCATCGTCCTCGACGGCAAGGGCGGTGCCGTCGCCGGCAAGCGCGACAGCGTGCTGACGGCCGAGCGCATGAGCCGGGTGTTCGACGTCGCGATCGAGTCGGTGGAGCTGCACGGCGCGCGTCGCTTCGTGGTGGTGGCGGGCGAGGAGGGCGGCGGTGGCTAGCCGTTCGGCGGCGTCGAGTTCGGCAGCGCGCTGCGCTCGCGCCGGCGCGCTCGTGCTGCTGCAGGCCTTCGCCCTCGCGGCCGGTGTGCAGGCGGCCCCCCTCGTCGCCGTCGACGATGCCGGCCGCGAGCTCCGACTCGAGCGAGCGCCGACCCGGATCGTCACCCTCGCGCCCAGCCTGACCGAGCTGGTGTTCGCCGCCGGTGGGGGCGCTGCGATCGTCGCTGCCGATTCGAGCAGCGACTTTCCCGCCGCCGTGCGCACGATCCCGCGCATCGGCGACGCCGCCCGGATCGACGTCGAGCGCGTGCTCGCCTTGAAGCCCGACCTCGTTCTGGTCTGGCGCCATGGCAACACGACCCGCGAGCTCGACCAGCTCGAGGCCGCGGGCGTTCGCCTGTTCAGCCTCGAGCCGCAGCGGCTCGCCGACGTCGCGCGCGCGATCGAGCGGCTCGGCGACCTGCTCGGCACCGCGGACGCCGCGCGACCGGCGGCGGCGGCCCTGCGCGACGTCCTCGCGGCCTTGCGCCGCCGCCATGCGAACGACGCGCCGGTGCGCGTTTTCTACCAGGTGTGGGCGAGCCCGCTGATGACGATCAATCGCCGCCAGATCGTCAGCGAGGTGATCGAGCTTTGCGGCGGACGCAACGTGTTCGCCGGACTTCGACCGTTGGTGCCGCAGGTGGGAGTCGAGTCGGTGCTGGCGGCCGACCCGGAAGCGATCTTCACCGCCGACGAGCACGGCGCCACCGCCCTGCTGCGCCGCGACCCCGAGGCCGGCGCCTTCGCCGCCTGGCGTCCGCATCCGCGCCTCGCGGCGGTCAGGGGACGCTGGCTCTACACCCTCAACGGCGACGCGATCAGCCGCCAGGGTCCGCGCATCATCGACGGCGCCAGCGCCGTGTGCGAGGCGCTCGACGAAGTACGCCGCGAACGCGGCGCGGCGAAACGCTAGGGCGTGACGACCGGCCCTACGCCTTGCGCGCGGCGGCCAGGAAGGCCGGCGCCGAGTCGCACCAGCGCGCCACCGCGCAGATCTCGCAGAGCGGCCGGCGCGCCAGGCAGACGTAGCGGCCGTGCAGGATCAGCCAGTGGTGCGCATTCGCCAGGAACTGCTCGGGCACGCGTGCCAGCAGCACCGTCTCGACCTCGAGCGGCGTGCTGCCCACCGCCAGGCCGGTCCGGTTGGCAACGCGGAAGACGTGCGTGTCGACCGCCAGGGTCGGCTCGCCGAAGGCGACGTTGAGGACGACGTTGGCGGTCTTGCGGCCGACGCCGGGCAGGGCCTCGAGCGCTTCCCGTGTTCGTGGCACCTGGCCGCCGTGCTTCTCGACCAGGATGCGGCAGGTCGCGAGCAGGTTCTTCGCCTTGGCGCGGAACAGGCCGATCGTCTTGATCGCGTCCTCGAGCCCGGCTTGGCCGAGGGCGAGCATCTTCTGCGGCGTCGGCGCGATCGCGAACAGGTGCCGCGTCGCCTTGTTGACGCCGCGGTCGGTGGCCTGGGCCGACAGCAGCACCGCGGCCAGCAGCTCGAACACGCTCGCGTATTCGAGCTCGCTCGACGGGTCGGGGTTGGCCTCGCGCAGGGTCGCGAAAAACGGGACGATCGTGGCGTCTTTCATCGTTGGTGGCGGTGCGGGTCGTTCAGGAGCCCGCGCGCGCCGCGCGGGCGCGGGCCACCGCGGCGGCAATGGCTTCCTGGCGGCTCGAGGCGACGCTCTGCAGCGCGGTCGTCGCGGCCGGCAGGGTGCGGGTGCCCAGGCGCTGCCGGTGCAGCTCGTAGCGGCGCCGCGCCTCCTCGGCCTCAGCCGGGCTCCAGGCGTTCCAGCCGGTGCGCTCGCCGCTGGCCGGCACGAGGGCGATGCAATCTACCGGGCACACCGGCACGCAAAGCTCGCAGCCGGTGCACAGGCTCGCGACGACCGTGTGCATGCGCGTCGCCGCGCCGAGGATCGCATCGGTCGGGCAGGCCTTGAGGCAGAGCGCACAGCCGATGCACGCGCTTTCGTCGATCGCAGCCACCGCCCGCGGCGCCTCGCTGCCGCATTCGGGGTCCAGCGGCAGGACGGTCCGACCGGCGATGCGCGCCAGCCGCGCCACGCCCTCGGCGCCGCCCGGCGGGCAGCGGTTCACCTCGGCCTCTCCCGCGGCGATCGCCTCGGCGTAGCCGCGGCAGTCGGGGTAGCCGCAGCGGGTGCACTGCGTCTGCGGCAACGCGTCGAGCAACGAGGCGGCGAGGGCGGCCCCGGTCATGGTCGGCCCGGTCAGGCGGCCCGGCGCTTGCGCCGCGCCGGCGCGCGCACCGGCCTCTTCGCCGTGACGGCGCCGCTGTCCGAGGTGCCCAGCATCCGTTTCGTCGGCCGCTTCGCCGTGGCGCCGGCGTTCGGCCCCTCGTGCGAGGCGATGAAATCGCGCACCCGCGGGTAGACCTTCTCGCGCCAGCGGCGCCCGGAAAAGATGCCGTAGTGGCCGGCACCGACGGCGTCGTAGTGGAACTGCCTGTCGGCCGGGACGCCGGTGCACAGGGCGTGCGCCGCGCGGGTCTGGCCGGCGCCGGAGATGTCGTCGAGCTCGCCTTCGATCGTCAGCAGCGCCGTGGTCTCGATGTCCTGCGGCCGAACGAGCTGGCCCTTCACCTTCCAGGTGCCGTTGGCCAGCGCGAAGTCCTGGAACACGGTCTTGATCGTGTCGAGGTAGTACTCGGCCGGCATGTCGAGCACCGCGTTGTACTCGTCGTAGAAGTCGCGATGGAAATCGGACTTGTCGCCGTCGCCGCGCACCAGATCGAGAAAGTAGTCGTAGTGCGACTTCAGGTGCCGGTCGGGGTTCATGGCGACGAAGCCGGCGTGCTGCAGGAAGCCGGGATAGACGGCGCGTCCGGCACCCGGATAGTTGACCGGCACGCGGTAGATGACGTTGTTCTCGAACCAGGCGTGGCTCTTGTTCATCGCCAGGTTGTTGACCGCCGTCGGGCTCTTGCGGGCGTCGATCGGGCCGCCCATCATGGTCATGGTCCGCGGCGTCGTCTCGCCGTTCGAAGCCATCAGCGCGATCGCCGCCAGCACCGGCACCGTCGGCTGGCAGACCGAGATCACGTGCACTTCGGGCCCGATCGAGCGGATGAACTCCTGCACGTAGGCCACGTAGTCGTCGAGATGGAACGCCCCCTTGCCTTCGGGAACCATGCGGGCGTCGGTCCAGTCGGTGATGTAGACCTTGTGGTCCTCGAGCAGCTTCCTGATCGTCTCGCGCAGCAGCGTCGAGTGGTGGCCGGAAAGGGGCGCGACCACCAGCACCGTCGGCTGCGCCTTGATGCGCTGCAGCGTCGGCAGGTCGTCGGTGAAGCGCTTGAACCGCAGCAGCCGGCAGAAGGGCTTCTCGATCGCCACCTGCTCGTGCACGGCGACCTCGTTGCCGTCGATCTTCACCGAGCGTATGTTGAACTCGGGTTTCTCGTAGTCCTTGGCCAGGCGATGCATCAACTCGAGCCCGGCCGAGACCCGATGCGCCATCGGCGTGTGGGCGAACAGCGAGAGCGGGTGGTTGTAGAGCCTGGACGACGCGCTGGCGAACTCGGAAAACGGGCTCAGGAGCGCGCGCTGCGCTTCGTACCACTCGTAAAGCATCATGGGCGGGGGGTCCTCTGGGGGCTGACTTTGACGATCGCCGAAACGACGGCGTCGAGGTTGGCGTCGTTCAGGGCGGCGACGCAGATCCGCCCCGAGTCGACGCCGTAGATGCCGAACTCGCTGCGCAGGCGCTGCATCTGCGCCTTGCCGAGGCCGGAATAGCTGAACATGCCGCGCTGGCGGGTGATGAACTCGGTGTCGATGCTCGCCCCGGCGGCTTCCAGCCGGCGCCGCAGCTCGACCCGCATCCGCTTGATGCGCTCGCGCATGCCGGCGAGCTCTTCCTCCCACATCGCGCGCAGGGCCGGCGTCGCCAGCACATGGGCGACGACCGCGGCGCCGTGGGTCGGCGGGTTGGAATAGTTGGTGCGGATCACGCGCTTGAGCTGGCTCAGCACGCGCGCCGCCTCGTCGGCGCTGGCGCAGACGACCGAGAGGGCGCCGACCCGCTCGCCGTAGAGCGAGAAGCTCTTGGAGAAGCTGGTGGCGACAAGGCAGTCGAGGCCGGCGGCGACGCAGAGCTGTACGGCGAGCCCGTCCTCCACGATGCCGTCGCCGAAGCCCTGGTACGCCATGTCGAGGAAGGGCACGAGCTTGCCCTTCACCAGGACGGGCACGATCTCCTGCCACTGCGCGGGCGTGAGGTCGCAGCCGGTCGGGTTGTGGCAGCAGGCGTGGAGAACGACGATGGTTCCCGGCTCGGCCGCCTCGAGCGCCGCGCGCATGGCGGGGAAGTCCACGTCCTTCCTGGCCGGGTCGTAGTAGGCGTAGGTGCCGACCTCGAAGCCGGCGCCTTCGAACAGGGCGCGGTGGTTTTCCCAGCTCGGCTCGCTGATCAGGACGAGCGCTTTCGGGTTCATTCGCTGCAGCAGGTCGGCGCCGACCTTCAGCCCGCCGGTGCCGCCCACGGCCTGCACCGTGGCGATCCGGCCGGCCTTTCTCGCCGGATGGTCGGCACCGAACACCAGCGCCTGGGTCGCCGCGTCGTACGCGGCGATGCCGTCGATCGGCAGGTAGCCGCGCGGCTTGGCCGCCTCGATCAGCATCTGCTCGGCGGCGCGGACGCAGCGCAGGATCGGCAGCTTGCCGTTCTCGTCGTAGTAGACGCCGACGCCGAGGTTGACCTTGGCGGGGTTGGGATCGGCGGCGAATTGCTCGTTCAGGCCCAGGATCGGGTCGCGGGGCGCCATCTCGACGGCGTCGAAGAGCGAAGGCATCGGAATCGGTCCTCGTGGGCGCGCTTCGGGCGCGCGATGTGCTTGGAATCGGCGGCGGAGGCTTCATCTGCAACCTCTCGCCTGCTTCGCGCCTTTGCCCCGAAGAGGCCTTTGCGTTACCGTGTCCGGTTTCGCTCAGAACGGCGAAGCACCTGCCCATTTTATCTGCCATGCCCGAAATTGCCGATCTCGACCCCGCCGCGGAGCCCGTTGCCGAGCGCGAAGGCGTCTTCGTCAGCTACCCCGACTCGCCGTTCCAGCTGTGGAAGCCGTACGAGCCGGCGGGCGACCAGCCGCTGGCGATCAAGGGTCTGGTCGAGGGCATCCGCGACGGCCTGAGCTTCCAGACCCTGCTCGGCGTCACCGGCTCGGGCAAGACCTTCACCATGGCCAACGTGATCGCCCAGATCGGCCGGCCGGCGATCGTCTTCGCCCCGAACAAGACGCTCGCCGCACAGCTCTACGCCGAGTTCCGCGAGTTCTTTCCGAAGAACGCGGTCGAGTACTTCGTGAGCTACTACGACTACTACCAGCCCGAGGCCTACGTGCCGCAGCGCGACCTGTTCATCGAGAAGGACAGCGCGATCAACGAGCACATCGAGCAGATGCGCCTCTCGGCCACCAAGAGCGTGCTCGAGCGGCGCGACGTGATC
>JANMCC010000355.1:0-7018 GCA_031360885.1 Burkholderiales bacterium
CGCAGTCGGCGCCCTGCACCAGGCGCACGGTCACGCCGCCCAGCCGCCCGGCCTCGCCGCCGTCGAGGCCGTTGTTGCGATTGGTGTCGATGAAGGCCAGGCCCGAGATCGTCGTCTGCTGCTGCTCGCCGAAGTTGAAGAGCGTGCCGTCGGCGCCGGCGCCGAGATCGATCGCGGCGATGCGGTCGGTGTTGGCGACCGGCGTGTTCGGCTGCGCGGTGCAGCCGGCGGCGCACGCCGCGCCGTTGACGAGGCCGGGGTTGACCGGGCCGTTGAGCAGAGCCGCGGGCGAGGCCGGCAGCGGTTCCTCGAGGGTGTAGGCGACGAACGGGTCGAGGTTGGCGAAGCTGTACGCGCCGCTCGCGTCGGTGATGGCGGTCGAGAGAACGGCCTGCGTGCCGGCGTCGAGCAGGCGCACCGTCGCACCGGCGATCGCGATGTCGGTGCCGGCGTCGCGCACGCCGTTCAGGTTCATGTCGACGTAGACGAAGCCCGAGAGCGTGGGCCGGCGCACTTCCGGGAAGTTGTACTGCGCGCCGGCGACGCTGGCGCCGACGACGACGCCGGTGAAGCTCGAGTTGCCCGCCGCGCCGCCGGCGGCGGAGCTGCCGCCGCGCGTCGGCGCGGCGCCGCCCGAGCTCGGTGGCGATGCCGGCGAGTTGCCGATGCCGGCCGGCTGCGTCTCGGTGATCGTGTAGCCGCTCGCGTCCGACGGCGACAGGTTCGCGAAGGCGTAGTTGCCGCTCGCATCGGTGAGCACGGTCGTGTTGACCGCGTTGCCGTAGGCGTCGGTGCCGGTGAGCGTGACGCTTGCACCGGCCAGGCGCGGCTCGGTCGCCGCGGCCTGCGCCGTGCCGGCATTGGCGCCGGCGCGGTCGCGGTCCTGGAACACGGTGCCGGCAAGCGAGGAGCGCGTCACCGGCACCGTGCTGGTGGCGCTGTCGTTGCCGGGCACCGGGTCGAGGCCGCCGATCTTCGTCGGGTCGGTGTCGACGGTCGCGGTGTTGGCGACCGTGCCGCCGGCGGGGAAGGTGTCGATGCGCACCGGCACGGTGATCGTCGCGACGCCGCCGTTGGCGAGCGCGCCGAGCGCGCAGCTGACCGTGCTGCCGGCGAGGCCGCAGCTGCCGGCGCCCGCGGGCAGGGTGCGGGTAAAGGCGATCGGCCCGGTGACGACGATGCCTGCCGGCAGCGTGTCGGTGAGGTCCGTCTGCGCCGAGTTGCCGGGCCCGTTGTTGGTGACGGTCACGGTCCAGGTGAACGGCTGGCGCAGCGTCACCGACGGCAGCGACGCGCTCTTGGCGACGGCCAGGTCGATCCGCTGGCGCACCGTGGTCTGCTCGTTGCTCGCGTCGTTGCCGGGGAAGCTGTCGGGCTCCGACGCGGTCACCGTCGCCTGGTTGTTGAAGACGTCGCCACTCGCGTCCGGCGTGTCGATCGCTTCGAAGCGCAGGAAGATCGACTTGGTCTGCGTCGCCGCGAGCTCGCGCCGCGCCAGGCCGGTGGTCGAGCTGCCGGGCGGCACGTCGCAGGTGAAGCTCGGGATTGCCGTGCCCGGCGCCGAGGTGACGTTGGCCGCCGAGCAGAGCGGGCTTGGGTTGCAGGTCGCGCTCGAAGCGCCGGTCGTGTCGCAGACGAAGCGGATGCGCTTGCCGGCCGGCGGCGTCATCGTCTCGCTGACGCGCACGTTGGTGGCATAGCTCGGGCCGTTGTTGGTGACGTTGACGCGGTAGTTGATGAACGCGTTGCCGGCGAACGGCACCGGGTCCTCGAAATCGATCTTGTTGCTGAGCAGGTCCACCACCGACGGGTTCACCGTCAGCGCGGCCGAGCGGCTGTTGTTGCCGTTGTCGCCGCCGGCCGGGTTTTCCACCGAGGTGGTCGCGATGCTCGCCGTGTTGTTGAAGACCCGGACCGCGTTGCCCGGCTGGAAGTTCGCGCGCACGACCAGGGTCACGGTCTGCGTCACGCCGTTGGCCAGGGTCCCGGCGTTGCAGCCGAGGCTGTCGCTGCCCGGCAGGAGCACGGCGCCGGCGGCGATCGAGCAGGTCGCGCCGCCGGTGGCGGCGATCGACACCACGGTCACGCCGCTGTCGCCCGGCGGGAAGGCGAACTGGTCGGTGACCGTGACGGCGGTCGCCGGCGACGGCCCGTTGTTGCGGTACGAGATGACGTACGTCGACTGCTCGCCGGCGCGGATCGCCGCCGGCGTGGCGGTCTTGCCGGTCACTTCGACGTCGGCGATCGGATCGATCGTCACCGTGTCGGACGCGCTGTTGTTGGCCGGCGCGGGGTCGCCCTCGGCGGTGTTGCGCAGCGTCGCGGTGTTGGTGAAGGTGCCCGCGGCGAGCGGCCGGTTCACCGTGATCGGCACCGTCACCGTCTGGCCGGGCTGCAGCGCGCCGCCGGTCTGGATGCAGGTGACGAGCGCGTTGGCGATCACGCAGTTGAAGGTCGCGCTGCCCGCCGAGACGCTCGCGACCACCGGGTTGATGGTCGTGCGGCCCACGATGTAGCCGGGCACCGTGTCGGTGACGACGATGCCGGTGGCGGCGTCGGTGCCGGGCGAGGTGAGGTTGCTGACGACCAGCGTGTAGGTCACCGACGCCTCGCTGGTCGAGACCGTCTTGTCGGCGCCGGTCGGCGTCGAAGTGGCCTTGGCGATCGCCAGGTCGGGCTGCACCGTGGTCGAGGTGCTCGAAGCGCCGGCACAGTCGTTGCCCGGGTTCGGATCGCCCTCGACCGGCGGCGACGCGGGCACGCCGGGGGCGACGCCGGCGGGAAGCGAGGAGCCGGTGCAGGCGTGGTTCGTGATCACGCCCGCCGCGGTGGCGGTGGTGGTGAGCACGAGCGCGGGCAGCGCCGCGCCCACCGCGAGCGGGCCGGAGTGGTCGCAGACGATCGTCGGGGCGTCGGTGGCGTTGCAGGCCCAGCCGGTGCCGCTGGCGCTGACGAAGGCCTCGCCGCTCAGCTGCTCGACCACGCGCAGCGTGCCGGTGGCGATGCGCGGCCCGTTGTTGGTGACGGTGATCGTCGACGTGAGGTTCGAGCCCTGCGCCACCGGGTTCGGCGTCTTGACCTTGGCGATGCGCAGGTCGGCGCCGTCGGGCAGCACGAGCACGTTGCGGCTGCCGCTGTTGTTGCCCGGCGTGGGATCGGTCGTGTCGCTGCCGATCGTCGCCGTGTTCGTGTAAGTCGTGCCCGTCGGCCCGACGGCGGCGTTGTCGGGCGCCAGCGCGACCACCGTGATGTTGTCGGTCGCGCCGGCCGGGAACGAGGCGCGGCTGCAGGTCACGGTCTGGCCCGCATTCGCGCAGGCCCAGTTCGTGCCGGTGGCCGAGACGAAGGTCCAGCCGGCGGGGAGCAGGTCGCTGACGACGGCGTTGACCGCGGTCACCGGCCCGGCGTTGCGCGCGTCGATCCGGAAGGTGACGTTCTGGCCGGCGACCGCCGGCACCGCCGAGGTCACGATCTTCTGCGCAATGCTGAGGTCGGCGCCCGGCAGCACCGCGGTGTCGGCGGTGGAGGTGTTGTTCGACGGGTCGGGATCGGCGGTGCCGCCGGCCGCCGGGGCGACGCTGGCCGCGTTGGTGATCGTCCCCCCCGTGGCATTGACGCGGCCGGTGATCGTGAGCGCGGGGATCGCCGCGCCGGCAGGGTGCGGTCCGGCGCGGTTGCAGGTGACGACGCCGCTCGCGCTGGCGCAGTTCCAGCCGCTGCCCGAGAACGACTGGTAGGTCACCGCAGGCGGCAGGTTGTCGGTGACGACGATCGCGCCGGAGCTGTTCGGCCCGGCATTGCTCGCCGTCAGCGTGTACGAGAGCAGCGCGCCGCCGACGACGCTCGCCGGCGAGGTCTTGATCAGCCCGAGATCGCCGCCCTGGATGACAGTGGTCGTCTGCGACTGCGTGTTGTTGCCGGGGTTGGTGTCGTTGCTGCTGCTGAGCGTCGCGCTCGCCGTGATCGCGCTCGGCCCCGGGCCGTTGGCGCGGAACACGAAGTCGAGCAGGCGCTGGTCCGCATCGCTGCCGCCGACGCTGCCGAGATCGCAGCTGACGACGCCCGCGGCGAGCACGCACGGCGCCGTCGCCGAAACGAAGCTGGCGCCGCTCGGCACCGGCACGGCGATGACGACGTTGCCGGCGGCATCGAGGGCGCTGTTGGTGACGCGCGCGGTGTAGGTCACGTTGCCGCCGGCGGCAACCGGCTCGGGGCTGTCGGCGAACGCGGCGATCTGCGGATCGGCCGCGAACGCCTGCAGCGAAAGCGCGGCAAGGGCCAGGCCGGCGAGGCCCGGCCCGAAGCGGAGCCTGCCGAAGCAATCGATGCGCGAAAAGATCTCGTCCCCGTCCCGTCGTTCGCGGCGATTCTGGACTGCGTGACGAGGGGCCCCGGGGCGAAGTGCGCCCGCAGCGACAACTAATCACGCTCGTTTGGGCCCATTCGCAACGCATCGGCCCGTCCGGGCCTCGTGCCATCATGTCCCGGACGTGACACCGCTTCCGAAAGACCGTTCTGCCGCTGCCAGGTCCTGGGTGGGCCGCGGCCTGCTCCTCATCGGCCTGGTGGTGCTGATCGAGCATGCCCGGTCGCTGCTGCTGCCGGTGACGATCGCCGCCATCTTCACCCTGGTCCTTTCGACGCCGGTGCGGGCGATGCAGCGCCGCGGCATCCACGAGTACGTCGGTGCTGCCCTGGTCATCGCCGCCCTCCTCGCCGGGCTCGTGCTCGTCTTCGCCCTGATCGCCGCGCCGGCCGCGGCCTGGTGGTCGCGCGCGCCGGTGATCGTCCACGAGCTGATCGAGGCGCTGCAAGGCTGGCGCGATGCGCTCTTTCCGTATGCCCCGCCGGCGCCGCTGGCCCGCGGGCCCGCGCCGCTGCCGGCGCCCGACGCGCTCAACGAGCGGCTGGCGATCGAGGGCTGGATCTTCACCCGCCTGGCGATCGGCAGCACGTTCTCGTTCGCGGTGTCGGCTTCGGCGACGGTGATCCTGCTCTACTTCATGCTCGCCACCGAACGCTGGCTGGTCGAGCGCACTGCCGCCGCGATTCGCGAGCCGCGCCGGCGCGCGCTCGTGCTTGCCGGCTTGCGCCAGGCGCAGCGCGACATCGGCCTCTTCATCAGCACGATGAGCCTGGTCAACGTCGCCCTCGGCATCGCCACCGGGCTCGCACTCTGGGCGATCGGCCTGCCGAATCCGGTGCTCTGGGGCACGACCACCGCGGTGCTCGCCTTCATTCCCTACCTCGGGCCGCTGCTGATCGCGGTGCTGCTGCTGCTCGCCGGCAGCGTCACCTTCGGCACCGGCGTGGCGATGCTCGGGCCGCCGGCGGCGTTCCTGCTGCTGCACGGCATCGAGGCCAATCTCCTCAGCCCGATGATCATGGGCCACCGCCTGCGCCTGAGCCCCGTCTTCGTCTTCCTCTCGGTCATGGTCTGGGGCTGGCTCTGGGGCGTCGCCGGCGCGTTCATCGCCGTGCCCTTGCTGCTCGCGTTGCGCGCGGTGTGCAAGCGCTCGCGCCGTCTGCGTCTCCTCTGCCTCCTTCTCGAAGGAGAGTAAAGCCCGACTCATTCACTATGGCGTCACGCCGGGGCCGGAACATTCGGCCGGGGTCGGGGGTCCGATTTGACGAGCGCAGCCGGGCATGCCGATTGCCGCTTGTCACGCCCACGCTCCCTTTCGCCGAATGCGCATCGCCTACATCACCGAAACCTGGCCGCCCGAGCTCAACGGCGTCTCGCTCACGGTCGAGCGCACCGTGCGCTACCTGCGTGCGCACGGCCACCTGGTCGAGCTGATCCGGCCGCGCCAGGCCGGCGAGTCGAAGCTCGACGCGAGCGACGAGCTGCGCACCGCCGGCTGCGTCATTCCGATGTACCCCGACCTGCGCTTCGGCTTCGCGCTCCCGGGCACGCTCGCCCGTCGCTTCCGGCAGAGCCGCCCCGACCTCGTGCACCTGGCGACACCAGGCCCGCTGCCCTGGGCCGCGCTCGCCGCGGCGCGCGGCCTGGGCCTCGTCACGACCTCCGACTTCCGCACCAATTTCCACCAGTACAGCCGGCACTACGGCCTCGGCATGATCTCCGGCTCGGTGCTCGGCCTGCTGCGCCGGTTCCACAACCTGACGCAGCGAACTTTCGTCCCGACGCAGGCCTCGCGGCGCGAGCTGGCGGCCGCCGGCTTTCACGAGCTCTGCGTCGTCGGCCGCGGCGTCGACTGCGAACGCTTCACACCCGCGGCGCGCAGCGACACCTTGCGCGCCAGCTGGCAGGCCGGCCCCGAGACGCCGGTGCTTCTCGCCGTCGGCCGGATCGCCGCCGAGAAGAACGTCGAGCTCGCGTTGCGCGCCTTCGAGCTGGCGCGGCGCGACCGGCCCGACCTGCGCATGGTCGTGGTCGGCGACGGCCCGGCGCGCGCGCGCCTCACCGCAGCGCACCCCGCGGCGCTGTTCGTCGGCGCCAGGCGCGGCGACGAGCTCGCCGCGTACTACGCCTCGGCCGACGCGTTCCTGTTCCCCAGCCTCTCCGACACCTTCGGCAACGTCGTCATGGAAGCGCTCGCCTCGGGCCTGCCGGTGGTCGCCTTCGATTGCGCGGCCGCTGCCGAGCATGTCGCCGAAGGCGCCAGCGGTCGCCTGGCCGTGCCCGGCGACGAAGCAGGATTCATCGCCGCGACCGCATCGCTCGCGGTCACGCCGCGCGCGTTGCAGGGCATGCGCGAGGCGGCCGTCGCCGCCGCCCGCCGCGCCACCTGGGACGAAGTGCTGGCGCGCTTCGAGGCCCGCCTGCAGGACACTGTCGATGCGTACCAAGCGTCGCCCGCTGCCATCCCCGTCGTGGCCTGAGCCGCCGGTCGTCTGGCGCGAGAGCGAGCGCGTGCTCGTCTGGTTCGAGCGCGAGCGGCTGGTCGCGCTCTGGATGCACGGCGCCTCGACCCGTTCCTGGGTGGTGCGCGCGCTGACCACGGTGAGCCTGGTCGGCGACGGCTGGATCTGGTACGCGATCATCGCCGCGCTG
>JANMCC010000370.1:0-11945 GCA_031360885.1 Burkholderiales bacterium
GCCGAGCTCCGGGCGCTTCCTCATCGTCGTTTCCAGGAACACGTAGAACGCCGCCAGCGCCAGCGCCGACAGCGCGGTGCCGTACGGCGTGTCGCGGACCAGCCCGTACTGCAGCGCGAAGACGATCGTCGGCAGGCCGAAAAGGAACGTGCTGTTGACCCACGCGTCGCTGCGATGCCCGGCGCCGTCTACCGCGCGCCGTGCCGGCAGCAGCATGATCAGCACGAACAGGAGGAAGAAGGCGATCAGGAACGCTTCGCTCATCGCGAAAGATTCCGGCCGGTAGCGCAGCACGCCCCAGGCGGTGGCGACGACGAATGTGGCGACGAAGCCGATCAGGTTGAGCGAGCGCCAGGTCCGGTGCCACGCGACCGCGGCGATGCCGGCGTCGAGCACCAGGTAGTAGGCGAACAGCGCGGTCGCGTTGTCGGAGCCGGTCGAGACGATCAGCGGCGTCGCGAAACCGCCGAGCGCGCCGATGACGGCAAGCGAGCGCGCGTCCTGCAGCACGGCGAGGGCCGCTGCGAACATCGCCACCGCGACCATGAGCGCGAATGCCGGGCCCGCGGAGAGCACGCCGTAGAAGCGGAACGCAGCGAAGAGGGTCAGGTACAGAACGGCGACCGCGCCGCCCTGCAGCACCTGCGCATACCCGGGTCGCGAGAGGCGCAGCCGCCAGCCGAAGGCGAGCAGCACGACCGCGGCAGCGCCGATCGACGCGAGCCGCCACTCGACCGGCACCTGGGTGTGCTCGGCGGCGTACTTGGCGAGGAAGGCCAGGCCGATGAAGAGGATCGCGACGCCCGCCTTGACGATCGTGTTGCCGCCGACCAGCCATTGCCGCAGCGTCTCGAGTGGCGAGGGTGTCGCGACCGCAGCCGGCATGGGCGTGGCAATAGGCGTCGGGGGCGCTTCCGGCATCGGCACGGTGTCGGGTCCGGCGCGTTGCTCTTCGACGAACGCCGCGGCGAGCGGGGTGACCGGAACCTGGGGGGCGACCGGTGCGTCGACACTCTCGTTCGTCGCGACCGCCGGTGCCTCGGCCACCCGGCTGACAACGCCGACCTCCGGCGAGTCAGCCACCGGCGCTGCCACCCTGGCGTCGCCGGCGCGCAGCGCGGCCAGCGATTCCCGCAAGGCGCGGATGTCGCGTTGCAGCCGGGACACCCGCACCAGCAACCAGCCGAGCACGCTGCCGGCGAAGACGCCGAAGGCGCTTTCGCTGGTCGCGCCGATCAGCGCGCCGACAAAGATCGCGATCAGATAGAGCATCTCGGCCCCCCGCTTTGCTGTCGGAAAACTCTAGCAGCCGATCTTCCCGGCAACGGCCCGCGAAGGGGGGTCTGGACCCGCCGAGTATCGCGGGCGCGACGGCCGGGACCGGCAGGAGCGTGCGGCGCTCCGCTCGATCGTCGAGCACGGACACGAGCGGAGCGGCGCGCGCTCGCGCGCCGGTTCTTCAGAGCCCCCGGCGGTGCTCCAGCGCCGGGAGCTGCGCGCGCACTTCGGCGAGCCGGTCCTTGCGCACTTCACCGGCGACGACGCCCTCGCCCTCGGGCAGCATGGCGACGATCTCGCCCCAGGGATCGACGATCAGGCTGTGCCCGAAGGTGCGCCGGCCGTTCTCGTGCAGGCCGCCTTGCGCGGCGGCAGCGACGTAGCACTGGTTCTCGATCGCCCGCGCGCGCAGCAGCACCTGCCAGTGCGCGAGGCCGGTCGGATGGGTGAAGGCCGAGGGCACGCACAGCAGGTCGCAGGGCGGCTTCATCAGCGCCCGGTAGAGCTCGGGAAAGCGCAGGTCGTAGCAGACGCTCAGGCCCACCCGCATGCCGGCGGCGTCGAAGGCGACCGGGTCGCTGCCGGCCTTGAGCGTGCGCCCTTCGTCGTACTGCTCGCGGCCGTTGTCGTAGCGAAAGAGATGGATCTTGTCGTAGCGCGCGACCCGCTCGCCCGCCGGCGAGAAAACCAGGTTCGCATTCAGCGCCCGGCCTTCTTCGCCGCTCTGGAGCGGCAGGGTGCCGCCGACGAGCCAGAGGCGGTATTCGCGCGCCGCCCCGGCAAGCATCGCCTGGATCGGCCCTTGGCCCAGCGCTTCGGCGACGCCGAGCTTGTCGCGCTCGCTGCGCCCCATGATGCAGAAGTACTCGGGCAGGATCGCCAGCTCGGCGCCCTCTCTCGCGGCGCGCTCGACGAGCCTCAGGGCGGCGTCGAGATTGCGCTCGACGCTCGGGGTCGAGACCATCTGCAGGGCGGCGATCTTCATCGGGCTCCTCGGTTCATCTAGCGGGTGGTCGACTTCGGCGGCTCCGCGGCCGCGGCCGGGCCGGGCGCCTCGGCCGGCGGCGAGCGGCCGAACATGCTGCGCTCGACCCGCTCGACCTTCGGATCGTCCCACGGACCGGTGACGCGGAACTCGCGCGTGCTCGCCTCGGCGATCGGCTTCTGCAGGAAGTACTGCGCCAGGAAGGTGCCGAGGCCGATCGCGGGATTGATGATCGCGTAGGCCAGCGACGCCGTCCCGGCGTTGATCTCCGGTACGACGACGACGCGCAGGTTCTGGGTCTCGTGCTCGATGTCGGTCTCGCCTTCCATCAGCACCGCCGCCGCCGGACCGCGCATGCGCAGGTTGTTGGTCTTGGCCACGCCGTTGGCTATTCTCACGTCGCCGATGACGTTGTCGAAGACGAAACCTTCCTCGAACAGGTCGCGGAAGTCGAGCAGCAGGCGCCGCGGCAGCGACTGCAGGCTGAGCACGCCGAGGAGCCGGGCGGCGCCGGGGTTGACGCGGAGGAACTGGCCGGCATCGATCTCGACCTTGATCTGGCCGCTCATCTTCGACATGTCGGGCGAGAGCGGCGAGCCGGGCCACGACACCGTGCCGACGAGCGAGCCCTTGCCGCCGCGCACCACCTTGCCCATGCCCAGGCGCTCGAGCAGGGCGCCGCTGTCGACGAGCGCGAGCGTGAAGTCCATCGACGCCCGGCTCGGCCCGCGCACCCCCGGCACCGCGCCGGCGCCCCAGGTGCCGGTGGCCGCGAGCTGCGCCTCGGGCATGACGAGGTTGAGCTTGGACAGGCGCCATTCGCGCACCGCGTCGCGGCCGCCGCTCGAGCGGTTCGCCGCTTCGATCTCGAGCCGGCCGAGGTGCTTGCCGCGCAGCTCGAAGTCGTCGACGACGATGTCGAGCGCGGGCACGCTCGCCGGCTGCTCGTCGAGCAGGCTCTCGACGCGCTCGGCCTCACCCTTGGGCAGGCTGAGACGCGAGAGCCGCGCGTAGACCCGCCCCGCACCCGGACCGGCCGGGGTCGCACCGCGCCGCGCCGGCCGGTACTCGATGTAGCCGTCGAGCTCGTCGGAATCGACGTTGGCCCGCCAGAGCCCGCTTTCCAACGACAGCCCGGCGATGACGTTGCCGAGCCGGCGCGACCCCGTCGTCAGCTCGCCGAGACGCAAGGCGATGTGGTCGGGAACGTAGCCCTCGCCGGCGTCGGCGTCGAGCCCCGGCGCCGCGGCAGCGCCGCGCGCCGGCGTGCCGAGCAGGCGCTCGGACACGGCTTCCCACTCGTCGACGTTGAGCCGCCTCAGGGCGATGCTCGCGGTCACGCCCGCGGCCGGCAGGATCAGCGGCTCGAGCGGCTCCGCCGCCGCCGGGCCCGGCTCGGCCACCCGGATCGAGCCGCGCACCACGCGCGCCGCATCGCCCGCGCCCTCGCGCACGAAGCGCGCGCGCAGCGCGTTGCCGATCTCGACCTGGAGCAGGTCGCGCGCGCGGCTGCCGGGGCTCGCCGCGGCGGCCTCCTCCGGTCCGGTCTGCACGCGCAGCGCCTGCGGCGTCGCCGCCGCCTTGCCGAGCGGATACGGCAGCTCGACGCCGAGCCCCACCAGGTTGCTCGTCACAGCGAACTGCGGCTGGCCGGCAACGAAGGCGAGCGTCGCCCGATAGCTCGTGGCACCGCTCAGCGGCAACCGGGAGAGCGCGCCGATCTCCACGGCGTTGCGCAGCGCCTCGGCCGTGACGGTTCCCTGCGCGCTGAAGCGTTGCGCCTCGCCTTGCGAGCCGCCTTCGAAGGCGATGTCGCCGCCGAGCGCACGAGCGCTGCCGCCGACCACCGAGAACGCGCTCTGGGTGAAATCGATGCGCGCCTTCGCGGCCGCGAGCAGCGGCGTATCGGGCGTCATGCGAACGTCGTTGCCGGCGAGCGTGAGGTTGCCCTTGACCTGGGTCGCGCCGCCGTCGTCGAGCGGGATCGCGAGCGCGAGCCTGAGGTCGGCGACGCCGGTGCCGCTCGCTCCGGCGAGGGCCCGCCCGGTCCAGCGTCCCACCGGTGTCGCGTTGACGTAGCGCAGCATCTCGGCGAGCGGGCCGCGGGCGACGCCTTCGATCTCGAGCCGGGCATGGTCGCCGAGCTGCGGGATCGAGCCGTGGATCTTCGTCCAGTCGGCGCCGCCCAGGCGGGCGCGTGCGTCGCGGATCTCGAGCCGGGTGCGGTCGACGATCAGCTCGCCCGACACGCCGGTGAGCGGCGGCCAGGTCGGGCTCGCCGCTTCGAAGCTCGGACGAAGCGGCGGCGTGCTGCCGGGGATGTAGGCGAAGACCAGATCGTCGACCTTGGCGTCGATCCGGAACTCGCCGTCGCGGCCGGTCTTGCTGTCGTGGAACGGGAAGTCCCAGAGGTCGCCGCGAACCCGGAACGAGGCCCGCTCGATCGTGCCGCCCTGGACCGCGCGGCCGACGTAGCTGCGCACCGAGTCGGGCAGGCCGAGCGGCAGGTAGCGCACGGTTCGCGCCGCCTTGGCATGGACTATCCGCCCGTCGAGCTCGAGCTCGCCGGGGTAGCGGCCGCCGCGCGCCATGCCCTCGCCGGCGCCCGTGCGCCAGGTCGCGCTCAGCTCGCCTTCGGCATCGGCGTTGGCGAAGCGCGCGTCGCGCACCCGCACCGTGATGTTCGGCAGTTCGCCGGCGCGCGGCTCGATCTTCCAGGCGAGCTTCGCGTCGAGGCGGCCGAACGGCAGCGCCGGCTCGTCGAGCACGCCGGGCAGCTCGACCACGCCCTGCTCGAGGCCGATCCGCGCCTCGCCCCCGGCCTCGTTGGCGTCGAGCTGGACAGTGGCATTGCGCAGCCCCGGCCGGCCGACCACGTCGTGCCGCTCGCCCGCGTGGGCCGTCAGCGACAGGCCGCTCAGCAGGCCCTTGACCCGGTAGTGCGTCGGCGCGTCGATCGGTCCGTCCCAGCGGGTGCTGAGCTGGGTGATCACGCCCTCGGGGTGGACGTCGGCGAGGAGGGCGCGCAGCGCAGCGCCCAGCGGCACCCGGCCGGCGATGCCGGCCATCACGCCGACGTCGAGTCGCTCGGCCGCGAACTCGCCGCTCGTCACCTCGGCGCCCTCGGGCTGGACCCAGGCGACGCTCAGCTCGCCCTTGGGCCAGCGAATGCCGTCGCCGGTGACGAAGCCGAAGCCGTGCGCCGCGACCTCGATCCGGTCGCCCTTCTTCTTCGCCTCGAAGCGGCCTTCGATCTGCTCGAACTCGAGCGCCTCGACGCTCCTGTCCAGGCAGAGGGTCACGGCGCGCAGCGACACGTCGACGGTGGCGCCCTCCGGCTGGCCTTCCTTCAACTCGAACCAGCCGCGCAGCGCGCCGTCGCCTTCGCTCAGATCGAACGGCAGGCTGAGGTAGCGGCGCAGCTCGCGCACGTCGGCGCGAGGCAGTTCGCTGAACATGCTGCCGCTCCAGCGCCGCCAGTCGCCGGCGCGGGCGAACAGCGGCTGGGCGAAGCGGCCGCGGATCGTGAACCGATCGCCCCAGGCGGCGGGCGGGGTCGCGTCGAGGCGGATGTCGTGCGAGCGCAGGCCGTTGCGCACGACGACGTCGACCCCGGCGAGCACCAGCGGCGGCGCCTGCCGCTGCTCGTCGATCCAACGCACCGTGCCGTCGCGGATCACGAACTCCTCCTGCTTGAAGAACCAGTGCGCGGCGTCGCCGCCGTCGTCGGCGCCCGAGTCCTTGCCGCCGAAGTCGAGCCCGGCGACGCGGATATGCCCGCCGGCGTCGCGGCGGATGTCGAGCGCCGGCGCGTCGATCAGCAGCTGCTCGAAGCGCGGCTCGAAGGCGAGCAGCGAGCGCGGCGAAATCGCGGCGGCGACCCGCGGCAGGTTGAGCGCGACCCGCCCCTCGGCGTCGAGAACCCGGACGTCGCGCATCTCCAGCGCCGGAACCCAGCCGCTCGAGTGCACCTGGATCGCGCCGATCTTCACGACTGCCCCGAGCAGGCGGCTGGCGCGCGCCTCGATCGGCCCACGCCACTCCTCGATGTGCGGCAGAATCAGCCAGTGAAGTGAGAGCCAACCTACGAACAGCGCGAGAAACGACGCGCCGAACAGTCCCAGCAACCCGCGCGCCGCAATCCGCAGCGGAGCGCGACGCAGCACACGCGGCGGCACGGCAGCGTGATCGTGGGGAGGATGGGAAGACATGAAGACAGCGTTGCGCCGGCCGGCAAGGCGCCAGGGTCGCGGTCGACTCGCCATCGAAGCCCCATCGCGGCGCGGTCACGACCCGCGTCTCGCGCCGGTCGTTTCAATCTAGCACAGACCCCCGGCGACGATGGGCCCCCTCGAAATCGCCAGCGCCCGCGTCGCAGCGATCGTGCCGGATGCCCCGTCGGCCCCGTTCGGCGAGACCGAGCCCCCGGCCCGCCAGCCCGCGTCGGGCGGCGCCGAGCACAGCCGTTTCGTGCAGCGCATCCGCCGCCGCTATCCGGCCGAGCTCGCGGCCCTGCCGCCCGGCGTTCCCGGCCGCGACAGCATCCTCGCCCTGATCGCCCATCTGCAGCGCCAGGGGCGCGACCTCGCCAGCGCGATGCGCGTTGCGCGCCAGCTGACGCTGGAGCGGCTCGCCGTCCTCGACGTCGAACAAGGCGCGCCGCTCGCCGACGTGACCCGGTCGATGACCGAGCTCGCCGAGGCGACGCTCGAGCTCGCCCTGGCGCGGGCCCGCGCCGACCAGGACGCGCGCTTCGGCGTGCCGCGCAACGCGGCCGGCGCGAGCATCGACTTCTGGGTCGTCGGCATGGGCAAGCTCGGGGCGCGCGAGCTGAACGTCTCGTCCGACATCGACCTGATCTACGTCTACGAGGAAGACGGCACGACCGACGGCGCCCGACCGGTGAGCGCACACGAGTACTTCGCCCAGGTGGCGCGCAGCCTCTACACGCTGATCGGCGAGGTCACCGAAGACGGCTTCGTGTTCCGCGTCGACCTGGCGCTGCGCCCGAACGGCAACTCGGGCCCGGCCGCGGTCAGCCTGGCGATGCTCGAGGAGTACCTGCAGGCGCACGGTCGCGAATGGGAGCGCTTCGCCTGGCTGAAGAGCCGCGTGGTCGCGCCGATCGCCAGCGTGCAGAGCGGGCGCGCGCTGGCCCTGCGCTCGCTCGTCACCGCGTTCGTCTACCGCCGCTACCTCGACTACGGCGTGTTCGAGGGCCTGCGCCAGCTCCACGCCAAGGTGCGCGACGAGGCGCAGCGCCGCGCCGCCGGCCGGCCGCAGCGCGCC
Source organism: Burkholderiales bacterium (assembly GCA_031360885.1). Lineage (GTDB taxonomy): Bacteria > Pseudomonadota > Gammaproteobacteria > Burkholderiales > Burkholderiaceae_C > Schlegelella_A. The sequence continues at coordinate 7,553 of JANMCC010000370.1, forward strand.
AACGACGTCAAGCTGTCGCGCGGCGGCATCCGCGAGATCGAGTTCATCGTCCAGCTGCTGCTCGTCGTGCGCGGCGGCCAGTTCCCCGAAATCCGTACCCGCTCGACGCTGAAGGCGCTCGACAAGCTCGCCGCCGGCGGCCTGATGAAGCGCGCCAGCGCCGAGCGGCTGGCCGCCGCGTACACGCTGCTGCGCCGGGTCGAGCACCGCATCCAGTACCTCGACGACCAGCAGACGCACGTCCTGCCCGAGCACGACGGCGACCTGGCCTGGATCGCCGCCAGTCTCGGTGGCGAGGGCAAGGGCCCGTGCGCACTGCTCGACTGCCTCGGCGAGGCGCGCGAATACGTCGCCGGCGAGTTCGACCTGCTGCTGCACGACGGCCGCAGCAGCAGCAACGGCTGCCGAAGCTGCGGCCCGCCGCCGCAGCCGGTCGACGCCGAGACCTTCTTGGCACGGCTGCCGCCCGAGCTCGCGGCGCGCGTTCGCCCGCTCTGCGACCAGCCGAAGATCCGCCTGCTCAGGGACGAGAGCAAGATCCGCCTCGCCGGCCTGGTGGCGCGCGCCGCGCAGGCGGTGGCCGAGGGGCGCTGCACGCTGCAGGCGGCGATCCTGTTCGTCGACTGGCTCGAGCCGCTGCTCCGGCGAGAAAGCTACCTCGCCCTGCTCGCAGAGCGCCCCGAAGTACAGAGCAGGCTGCTGCGCCTGCTCGGGCTGGCGCGCTGGCCGATGCGCTACCTGATGCTGCATCCCGGCGTGATCGACGAGCTCGCCGAGGAAGAGCTGCTGCACGGCCGCTTCGACCCGCAGGCCTACACCCGCGAGCTCGAGGAGCGCCACGCCGGCTGGCAGCGCTCGAGCCAGGCCGAGGAAGAGCTGCTCCTCGACACCCTGCGCCGCGCCCACCACGCCGAGGTGTTTCGCACCCTGGTGCGCGACGTCGAGGGGCACATCACGGTCGAGCAGGTCGCCGACGACCTCTCGTCGCTCGCCGACGCCACGCTGTCTTGCGCGCTGCGCTGGGCCTGGATGCACCTGAAGTCGGCACACCGGCCCGAGCCGCAGCTGGCGGTCATCGCCTACGGCAAGCTCGGCGGCAAGGAGCTCGGCTACGGCAGCGACCTCGACGTCGTGTTCGTCCACGACGATCCCGAGACCGAGCCCGACAAGGCGGCGGAGGTCTACGGCGCGTTCGTCCGCAAGGTGATCCACTGGCTGACGATGCGCACCGCCGCCGGCGAGCTGTTCGACATCGACACCGCGCTGCGGCCCAACGGCAATTCGGGCCTGCTCGTCACCTCGATCGAATCGTTTGCCAATTACCAGACCGGCCGCGGCGGCAACACCGCCTGGACCTGGGAACACCAGGCACTGACGCGGGCGCGCTGGTGCGCCGGGCTCGAGCGGCTGGCGCCGCGCTTCGAGGCGGTGCGGCGCAGCGTCCTGGCCGCGCCGCGCGACCGGGCGGCGCTGTGCGAGGAAGTGAAGGCGATGCGCGAGAAGGTGCGCGTCGCGCACCCGGTGAGAGCCGACCGATTCGACCTGAAGCACAGCCACGGCGGCATGATCGACGTTGAGTTCGCGGTCCAGGTGCTGGTGCTCGGCGAAAGCGGCGCCCACCCCGAGCTGCTCGACGACGTCGGCAACATCGCGCTGCTCGGCCGGGCCGAGGCGGCCGGCCTGCTGCCCGCGGGCGTCGGCGCAGCCGCCGCCGATGCCTACCGCGACCTGCGCCGGGCCCAGCACCGGGCCCGCCTTGACGAGCAGCCGACCCAGCTCGAGCCGGAGGCGATGGCTGCGCCGCGCGCAGCCGTGCTTGCGCTCTGGCGTGCCGTCTTCGGCTGATGCCGCGGTGCCCGGCGGCGCCGGGCGGATGTGGGTGGCCGCAGCGGTGTTGCCCGGCCTCGGCGCCGCCGCTGTCTTCGTCGCTTTCGCCGCATCGCCGACCACGCTCGATTGGCAACCCGGCCTCGCCGCGAGCGAGCCGTGGCGCGCCTGGACCGCCGCCCTGGTCCATCTCAGCGGCCTGCACCTCGCCGCCAATCTCGCCGGCGCCGCGCTCGTCGGCGCGCTCGGCTTCGTCGCCGCGGTGCCGCGGCGCAGCGTACTCGCCTGGCTCGTCGCCTGGCCGCTGACCCAGCTCGCGCTCCTGGCGCGGCCCGACCTCGCTCACTACGCCGGCCTCTCGGGCGTGCTCCACGCCGGGGTCGCGATCGTCGCGGTGCACCTGATCGCCGCGGCGCGCGGCGCCCGGCGGGCGATCGGCTTCGCCCTCCTCGCCGCGCTCGCGCTCAAGGTGGGCAGCGAAGCACCGTGGGCGGCCGAGGCGGTGCGCCATCCGCCCGGCTGGGACATCGCGATCGCGCCGTTCGCCCATGCCGGCGGGCTGGTCGCCGGCGCCCTCGCCTCCGCGCTGGCCGAGGCCGGGCCTCGATGGCGCCGCCTTACCATCGACCGCAAATGACCGATCGCAAGAGCCACCTCGACGCCGTCGCCGTTGCCACCCTCGTCTTCTGCTGTTTCCTCTGGGGCCTGAACCAGGTCGCCGCCAAGGCGGCGATGCCCGAGATCCCCGCGCTCTGGCAAGCCACGGCGCGCTCGATCGGCGGCGCGATCCTGGTCTGGCTCTGGTCGCTGAGCCGCGGCACCCGCCTGTTCGAGCGCGACGCGACCCTGCCCGGCGGCCTCGTTGCCGGGGCGCTGTTCGCCGCCGAGTTCTTCTGCATCTTCGTCGGCCTGCAGTTCACGACCGCGTCGCGGATGGTCGTCTTCATCTACATCGCGCCCTTCGTCGTCGCCCTCGGCATGCCCCTGATCTCCCGCTCGGAACGGCTGAGCCTCTGGCAATCGCTCGGCCTCGTGCTCGCCTTCGCCGGCGTCGCCTGGGCCTTCGCGGAAGGCTTCTCGCAGCCGCATGCCGGCGAGAAGCAGTGGATCGGCGACGCCCTCGGCGTCCTCGCCGGCGTGCTCTGGGGCGCGACCACGCTGGCGATCCGCGCGACGGCGCTCAGCCACGCCTCGGCCGAGAAGACCCTGCTCTACCAGCTCGTCGTCTCGGCCGTGCTCCTGCTGGCCGCGGCCGTGCTCTCGGGCGCGCCCCTGCCCGAGCGCCTCTCGACCCTGGCCTGGGCCGCCCTCTTCTTCCAGGTGGTGATCGTCACCTTCGCCAGCTACCTGATCTGGTTCTGGTTGATCCGCAACTACCCGGCGACGCGGATCTCGTCGTTCACGATGCTGACGCCCGTGTTCGGCCTGCTGCTCGGCGCGGTGCTGCTGACCGAGCCGGTGACGGGCCGGCTGCTGTTCGCCCTGGCGACGGTGGCGGCCGGGATCTATCTGGTCAACCGGAAGACCGCATGATCGAGCCGCTGGTCGCGATCGTCGTGCGCGCCAGCTTCTGCGCGGCGCTGGCATGGGGCCTCTGGCGGCTCGGCTTCGGCACCGGCGTGCTATTCATCGCCGGCCTCGCCGGCCTGATGCTCGCCCGGCCGCTGATGGACCTGGCGATCGCGATCTACCAGGCGATGCGGCGGTCGAACTGGCGCGAGCTCGAAGGTCGCCACTACGCCTTCAAGGGCCGCGCGGTACACGTCGTCGCGGACGCCGACCACCAGCGCTGGGTGCGCCTGGCCGACATCCGCGCGATCGCCGGCTTCACCGCCAGCGACGCGGCGTTGAGGGTCACCTATCCGGCGGGCTGGCGAATGCTCGGCCGGCCGCCTGCGCCGCACCTGAGCGACGAGGCGCTGCTTGTGCACATCGCCAAGGAACGCACGCCGCAGGCGGTGCGCCTGAAGATCTGGATCGAGCGGGAGATCGTCTTTCCGGCGCGGCGCGAGCGCGAGCGCCACGGCATCCGGCTCGAGGGGCTGGACTTTCGCGCCAGCGACTAGGGCCTGCGCTCAGCGGCGAATGCGTTCGACCAGCGTCGTCGTCGAGTAGCCCTCGACGAACGGGAGCGCGGTCGCCTCGCCGCCCCAGCCGCGCACCAGCGCGGTCTCGGCCAGGGTCTCGATGTCGTAGTCGCCGCCCTTGACGTACAGATCGGGGCGGACGAGCTTGAGCAGCTCGAGCGGCGTCGCCTCGTCGAACAGCGTCACCAGGCTGACGCTTTCCAGCGCCGCCAGCACCGTCGCCCGGTCGCCCTCGTGGTTGAGCGGCCGGCCTGGCGCCTTGCCGAGGCCGCGCGCCGAGCCGTCGCTGTTGAGGCCGAGCACCAGGCTCGCGCCCAGCGCCCGCGCCTGGGCGAGGTAGGTGACGTGGCCGCGATGCAGGATGTCGAACACGCCGTTGGTGAACACCAGCGGCCGCGCCAGCTCGGCGAGGCGCGGCTGCAGCTCGGCCCGCGGGCAGAGCTTGGCGACGAAGGCGGGGAGCATCGGCGGATTGTCGC
>JANMCC010000375.1:0-28717 GCA_031360885.1 Burkholderiales bacterium
GAGCACCATGCCACGCGGCTTGACTGCGAGCTCGGCGAACACCGCCGGGCAGTTGAGCTGCTCGAGCGTGAGGATCTTCGAGGGAATGGTCCGGAACACGGCGCCGGCGCCGCGGTTCTGGTTGAAGGCGTTGACCCGGAAGCGGGCCAGGCCCTGGATCTCGAACGAGAAGTCGCACTCCAGGGTCTCTTCGTAGTTCTTGCGCTGCGAGTCGTTCATGATGTCGTACACCATGTCGTGCACCTGCTTGTGCTCGAGCGGGTCGACATTGATGCGGCGAACGTCGCCGTGAACGCGGATCATCGGCGGCAGGCCGGCCGAAAGGTGCAGGTCGGAGGCCTTGTTCTTGACCGAGAACGCCAGCAGTTGGGTGATGTCCATGAATCTTCCGGAAGTGGCGCCAGGGCGCGGCGACAGACGTCGCGGCGCTGGTGCAGCGCAACGGTAACGCAATGATCGCAGACAAGCTCGCCCGTGTGCATGAGCGCATTGCAAGCGCTTGTGCCGGCGCCGGGCGCCCCGTGCAAAGCGTCACGTTGCTCGTGGTGAGCAAGACCTTCGGTCCCGACGCGGTGCGCGCGGCCCATTCCGAAGGCGAGCGGCGCTTCGGCGAGAACTACGTGCAGGAAGGCGTGGAGAAGATTCTCGCCCTGCCCGACCTCGTCGGGCGGATCGAGTGGCACCTGATCGGGCCGTTGCAAAGCAACAAGACCCGGGTCGTCGCCGAGCGCTTCGACTGGGTTCAGACGGTCGACCGCCTGAAGCTCGCCGAGCGGCTGAGCGCGCAGCGGCCGGCCGGTTTGCCGCCGCTCAACGTCTGCCTGCAGGTCAACATCAGCGGCGAGGCGTCGAAGGCCGGGCTCGCGCCGCGCGAGGTCGCCGCGGTGGCGCAGGCCGTGGCGGCGCTGCCGGGGCTGGCGCTGCGCGGACTGATGGCGATTCCCGAGCCCGCCGGCGACTTCGAGGCGCAGCGGAAACCGCATCGCGCCCTGCGCGAGCTGCTCGAAGGGCTGCGCCGCGACGGCCTCGCGCTCGACACGCTGTCGATGGGCATGAGCGCCGACCTCGAGGCGGCGATCGCCGAAGGCGCGACGATGGTGCGCGTCGGCAGCGCGATCTTCGGCGAGCGGCCGCGGCACGCCTGAGGCGGACGGCCGCGGCGAAGCGCTCGAGTCCGGGGCAGGCTCACTCGCTCAGCAGGCCGTGCCGACGGTGCCACTCCTCGAGTGATTCCTTGGGCCACTCGCAGCAATGGACATGTCCCTTGCCCTTCGGCACGTCGACCCACGGCGCCGCGTAGGCGAGCGCGGCCTCCACCACTTCCTTCGCCTTCGGCAAAGGCGTGTCGATCGCCGAGGCATGTGGATGCACCAGCTCGGGCCAGCGCTTGTCGTAGAGCCAGAGCGGGCTGCCGCACTCGCGGCAGAAGCGGCGCTCGGCGGGTGAGCGCCTGGCCCGCTTCCCGGGCTCGCGCAGCAGCGCGTGGTAGAGGCCGAGGTGCTTTTCGCCGCGTACCTTCAGCGTCGCCGACTTGGCCCCCAGGTTGACCGCGTAGCCGCCGCTGCCCGCCGTCTTGCGGCAGATCGAGCAGTGGCAATGCATGAACGGCACCGGGCTTTGCGCCTCGACGCTGAAGCGGACGGCGCCGCAATGGCAGGACCCCTCGAGACGCACGGTCGACCTCCCCTGCGGCCGGCCCGGGCCGCGACGCGGCCATCATGCCGCGCTCGCGAGACCTCCGCCGGCCCGCTCGCGAGCGCGTCCTGACGTCCTTACACTGGCCCGATGGACGCGATCGCATTCATCGGCGGCGGCAACATGGCCGGCGCGATCGTCGGCGGCCTGGTCGCCGGCGGCCGGCGCGCCGACTCGATCCTCGTGGTCGACCCGGGCGAGGCGGCGCGGCAAGGCCTGGTCGAGCGCTTCGGCGTGCGGGCGCTGGCTGCGGCCGATGCGTCGCTCGCTGCCGCCGGGCTGGTCGTCTGGGCGGTCAAGCCGCAGCTCTTTGCCGCTGCCGCCGCGCCGTGCGCGGCGCACGTCGGCGGCGCGCTGCAGCTGAGCGTCATGGCCGGCATCCGCAGCGACGCGATCGTCCGGGCCACCGGCAGCGAGCGCGTCGTCCGCGCCATGCCGAACACGCCGGCGCTGATCGGCCAGGGCGTCGCCGGCGTGTTCGCCCGCCCGGCGGTTTCGGCCGCCGACCGCGCCACCGTGGCGGCGACGCTCGCGCCGACCGGCGAGGTCGTCTGGCTCGTCGACGAGGCGGCGCTCGACGCCGTGACCGCGCTCTCCGGGTCCGGCCCGGCCTACGTGTTCCACCTCATCGAAGCGATGCTCGCGGCGGCGCGCGAGATGGGCCTGCCCGAAGCCGAGGCGCGCCGGCTCGCGGTGCAGACGGTGGCAGGCGCAGCGGCGCTCGCCGCCGCCTCGAGCGATTCGCCCGAGACGCTGCGCCAGAAGGTCACCTCGCCCGGCGGCACCACCCACGCGGCGATGACGCTGATCGAGGCCCGCGGCGTCAAGGCGGCGATCGTCGAAGCGATCGTCGCCGCGCGCGACCGCGCCCGCGAACTCGGCGACGAGTTCGGCCGAGCGCCTCCCTAGCCGGGCCAACGCGCTGCGGCGCTGCAAGGTGACAGCGCGCATCGCCGGAGGCTAGAGTCGCTGGCTGGCCCGACCCGGGCCGCCCGCCTTTCGACACTCCCACACGGACTCCTCGATGAGCTACCTCTCCTATCTCACGCCGACGGCCACCAGCCCCTGGCACACCTACCTGTCGCAGGTCGACCGCGTCCTGCCCTACCTGGGCTCGCTCGCGCACTGGTCGGAAACGCTGAAGCGGCCCAAGCGCGCCCTGATCGTCGACGTGCCGATCGAGATGGACGACGGCAGCGTCGCCCATTTCGAAGGCTTTCGCGTCCAGCACAACCTCTCGCGCGGCCCGGGCAAGGGAGGCGTGCGCTACCACCCCGACGTGACGCTGGAGGAGGTGATGGCGCTCTCGGCCTGGATGACGGTGAAGTGCGCCGCGGTGAACCTGCCGTACGGCGGCGCCAAGGGCGGCATCCGTTGCGACCCGAAGGCGCTGTCGATGAAGGAGCTGGAGCGCATGACCCGGCGCTACACCAGCGAGATCGGCATCATCATCGGCCCGCAGCGCGACATTCCGGCGCCCGACGTGAACACCAACGGCCAGATCATGGCCTGGATGATGGACACGTACTCGATGAACACCGGCACCACGGCGACCGGCGTGGTCACAGGCAAGCCGATCCACCTCGGCGGCTCGCTCGGCCGGGTGAAGGCGACGGGGCGCGGCGTGTTCGTCACCGGCCGCGAGGCGGCGCGGCGGATCGGCCTCAATCTCGACGGCGCGCGGGTCGCGGTGCAGGGCATGGGCAACGTCGGCTCCGCCGCGGCCGAGCTGTTCGTGCAGGCCGGGGCCAAGATCGTCGCCATGCAGGACCACACCGGCACGCTGGTGCTGCCCTCGGGCTTCGACATGCTGAAGACGATGGAGGTGCTCAAGCGCGACGGCGGCATCGGCAACATCGAAGGCGCCGGCCGGATCGACGGCGAAGCGTTCTGGGACGTCGACTGCGACATCCTGATCCCGGCCGCCCTCGAAGGCCAGATCACGCCGGAGCGCGCCCAGCGGATCAAGGCCAAGCTCGTGCTCGAAGGCGCCAACGGCCCGACCCTGCCCGAGGCCGACGACGTGCTCGGCGAGCGCGGCGTGCTGGTCGTGCCCGACGTGATCTGCAACGCCGGCGGCGTCACCGTCAGCTACTTCGAGTGGGTGCAGGACTTCTCGAGCTTCTTCTGGAGCGAAGACGAGATCAACCTGCGCCTCGACAAGATCATGGTCGACGCGCTGAAGAAGATCTGGGAAACCGCCGACCGGCACAAGATCAGCCTGCGCACCGCGACTTTCGCGGTCGCCTGCGCGCGCATCCTGATCGCCCGCGAAGAGAGAGGCCTGTACCCGTGAGGCGGGCTGCGCCCGCCCCGCGGGTACGCCGACAGGGCTGCTCCCGCCCCGCTTCGCTCCCCTCCCTCCAAGAGGGAGGGGCCGGCCCCTCCGGGGCCGCTTTCAGGGATCGACGGGTAGTGGTGAGGGGGGCTTGATTTCTTCGAGGCAGATCATGGAGCGGACGTCGTCGATGCCGGGCACCTGCATCAGGCGGTCGGTGAGGAAGGTGCTCAGGCTCTTCAGGTCGCGCGCCACGACCTTGAGCAGGTAGTCGTAGTCGCCCGAGACCGACTGGCACTCGAGGATCTCGGGATAGGCGCGGATCTGCGCCTCGATCTCGCGCACCCGACCGAACTGGTCGCCGGCGATGCTCACGCTCACGTATGCCGTCACCGCCAGGCCCAGGGCTTCGGCGTCGACCTGCGCCGCGTAGCCGCGGATCACGCCGCCTTCCTCGAGGGCGCGAACGCGGCGATAGCACTGCGGCGCCGAGAGATGGACCTGCGCCGCGAGCTCGACATTGGTGGCCCGGCCGTCGGCCTGGAGCGCGCGAAGAATCTTGCGGTCGATCGCATCCAAAGCGGTTGTCATGGCGTCAATGATAGCAACTGAGAACGAATCGTGCGCGGTTTGAGGTGCAAGCGCATGATTTAGCAAGCACATTTCACGCTTGCGCAGCTACAGTCCTTCCTGCAATGAAAGCAGGAGCCCCCATGACCACCGCCGCTCGCGCCGAAGCGCTCGCCAGGAAGACCCGCACGCCGATCGAACTCGAGCGCCGCCACGGCGCGCGCAACTACGACCCGCTGAAGGTCGTGCTCGAGCGCGGCGAGGACGTCTGGCTGTTCGACACCGCCGGCCGCCGCTACCTCGACATGATGTCGGCGTACTCGGCGGTGAGCTTCGGCCATGCCAACCCGAGCCTCGTCCACACGCTCACCGAGCAGGCGAAGACGCTCGCGGTGACCAGCCGCGCCTTCCACACGGCGCGCCTCGGCCCCTTCCTCGAGCGGCTCTGCCGCATGACCGGCATGGACCGCGCCCTGCCGATGAACACCGGCGCCGAAGCGGTGGAAACCGCGATCAAGGCCGCGCGCAAGTGGGCCTACAAGGTCAAGGGCGTGCCCGCGGGGCAGGCCGAGATCCTGGTGGCCGCGGGCAACTTCGCCGGCCGCACCACGACCATCATCAGCTTCTCGAGCGAGCCGCAGTACCGCGACGGCTTCGGCCCGTTCACGCCCGGTTTCCGCAGCGTGCCGTTCGGCGACCCGGCCGCGCTCGAGGCGGCGATCGGCCCGAACACGGCCGCCTTCATCGTCGAGCCGGTGCAGGGCGAGGCGGGGATCATCGTGCCGCCGGTCGGCTACCTGCGCGCGGTGCGCGAGATCTGCACCCGCCGCAACATCCTCATGATCGCCGACGAGGTGCAGACCGGGCTCGGCCGCACCGGCCGCGTCCTCGCCTGCGACCACGAAGGCGTGCGCCCCGACGGCCTGACGCTGGGCAAGGCGCTCGGCGGCGGCCTGCTCGCGGTGAGCGCGTTCTGCGCGCGCGAGGACGTGATGGCGGTGTTCGCTCCCGGCGACCACGGCAGCACCTTCGGCGGCAACCCGCTCGGCGCGGCGGTGGGCGAAGCGGCGCTCACGCTGCTCGAGAACGGCCCGTACTGCGAGACCGCGCGCGTCCAGGGCGACTACCTGCTGGCCCGGCTCGCCCGGCTCGACCATCCGGCGATCATCGACATCCGCGGCAAGGGTCTGCTCGTCGGCGTCGAGATCGATCCGGCGTTTGCCGGCGCGCGCCAGGTCTGCGACGCGCTGGTCGACGAAGGCGTGCTCACCAAGGACACGCACGGCACCGTCGTGCGGATGGCGCCGCCGCTGACGATCAAGGCCGAGCAGATCGACCAAGCCGTCGCGGCCCTGGGCCGCGCGCTCGCGCGCATCGAAGCCGCCGAGCCGGTCGCGGCCTGAGCGGCGGGCAAGCCGGCGCGGCAACGCGTCGGCACTTCGACGTCTCAGCGCAGGGCGAAGTCGAGGGCGACGCCAACGAAGACGGCGAAGCCGAGCCAGTGGTTGAGGCGAAAGGCGCGGAAGCACCCTTCGCGCGTCCGCCCGCGGATCAGCGTGAAGTGCCAGGCGGCGATCAGCGCCGCCGCGCCCAGCCCCGCGAAGTACGGCCAGCCGCTGCCGATGCCGAGGCCGATCGCCGCCCAGATCGCGATGAAGGCGGCATAGAAGGCCATCACCGCGACGACGTCGAAGCGGCCGAGCGTGATCGCCGAGGTCTTGATGCCGATGCGCAGGTCGTCGTCGCGGTCGACCATCGCGTACTCGGTGTCGTAGGCGAGCACCCAGAACAGGTTGCCGAGCAGCAGCGTCCAGGCGAGCGCGGGGACGGCTTGAAGCACCGCGGCGAATGATCGCGCTTCGCCGCCGCGCACCGCGGCGAAGGCCATCGGGATGCCGAAGCTGAAGGCAACGCCGAGGACGGCTTGCGGCATGGCGAAGAAGCGCTTGCTGAACGGATAGACGAGCGTCACCGCGAGCGCGGCAAAGCTCCAGGCGACGGCGGCTGCGTTGGTCGTCAGCACCAGGGCGAAGGCGGCGAGCGCCAGCGCCGCGCCGAGCGTGAGCGCCTCGCGCGGCGAGACCGCGCCGCTGGTCACCGGCCGTGCCGCGGTGCGCTTGACGTGGCGGTCGAAGTCGCGGTCGGCGACGTCGTTGGCGGCGCAACCGGCACTGCGCATCAGGATGGTCCCGGCAACGAACACGACGAGCAGATGCCAGCCCGGGAAGCCGTTCGCCGCGATCCAGAGCGCCGAGAGCGTGGGCCAGAGCAGCAGCAGCCAGCCGGCGGGCCGGTTCCAGCGGATCAGGTCGAGCCAGAGTGCGAGGCGTGAGCGCGGCACGAGCAAGTCCATGCGTCGGTTCAGCGCCGCCGAGGGGTCACGGCGTGCGGTCCGACACGGAGCCGGCGCCTGAACGCTGTCCGCAGGCTGTCGTCGCAGGCGTTAATGAGGGGACACATCGTCCTGGAGACACACATGAAGAAGATTCTCGCTTTCGCGCTCGTCGCCGGCATTTCCGGCGCCGCCGTGGCCCAGACCAGCGTCTCGATCGGGATCAACCAGCCAGGTGTCTACGGCCGGATCAATATCGGCAACGTACCGCAACCAGCGCTCATCCTGCCCCAGCCCGTGATCATCCAGCGCCCGCAGGTGGTTTACGAGCGCACCCCGATCTACCTGTACGTGCCGCCGGCGCACCAGCAGAACTGGGGCCAGTACTGCGGCCGCTACAACGCCTGCGGCCAGCCGGTCTACTTCGTGCGTGACGAGTGGGTGCGCGAGCGCTACGAGCACGAGCACCCGGGCTGGAACAACGGCCGGCATCGTGGCTGGGACAAGCACAAGGAGTCGAGGGATGCCGGCGACAACGGCAAGCACCACGACAACGGCAAGGGCCGCGGCCACGACAAGGACAAGCACTAGGCAAGCGCTCCGCCCCGGCGGCGGACCCTCGTTGCCGCCGGCCCGGCTCAGCCGTCGAGCTGCTTCTGGAACACCAGCCCGGCGTGCTCGCGCAGGGCGTGGAAGCGGATCTTCGGCCAGTTCTCCTGCATCGCCCGCAGCTCGCCGGCGTATTCGAGCAGCACGCACGGCGCGTCGACCGCGTCGTAGGCGACGCGATGCGCGTTGCCGTCGATGAAGCGTTGCAGCTCTTTCGCGCCGCCGTCGCCCTCGTCGCAAGTCACCCAGCGGGCAACGTTGTATCGCGCCGGCAGGATTCGCGCCTTGACACCGTACTCGTGCTCGAGCCGGTGCGCCACCACCTCGAACTGCAGCTGGCCGACCGCGCCCAGCAGCAGCACCGTGCCCGCGACCGGGCGAAACACCTGGATCGCGCCCTCCTCGCCGAGCTGCGTCAAGCCGGCGCGGAGCTGCTTGGTGCGCAGCGGGTCGGCGACCTCGACCGAGCGGAACATCTCGGGCGCGAAGAACGGCAGCCCGGTGTACTGCAGGGCTTCGCCTTCCGAAAGCGTGTCGCCGAGCTGCAGCACGCCGTGGTTCGGAATGCCGATGATGTCGCCGGCGAAGGCCTCGTCGAGCAGCTCGCGCCGCTGCGAGAGAAAGCTCACCACCGTGTTCGGCCTGAGCTCCTTGCCGGAGCGCACGACCTTCAGCCGCATGCCGCGCTCGAAGTGGCCCGAGGCTACACGCACGAAGGCGATCCGGTCGCGGTGCGCAGGGTCCATGTTGGCCTGGATCTTGAAGACGACGCCGCTGAACTTCGGCTCGTCGGGATGCACCGTGCGCTGCGTCGCCAGCCGGTCGCCCGGCGGCGGCGCCAGGTCGACCAGGGCGTCGAGCACCTCGCGCACGCCGAAGTTGTTGACCGCCGAGCCGAAGAACATCGGCGTCTGCCGGCCACCGAGGAAGGCGGCGCGGTCGAACGGCGGCGCCGCGTCGCCGAGCAGCGCGATCTCGCCCTCGGCCTGCTCGTACTGCAGGCCGAAGCGCGCCGCGTACTCGGGGTTCTCCAGCCCGAGCAGGATCTCGTCGTCGTCGCGGTCCCGGTCCTGGCCGCCCTTGAACACCCGCATCTGCTTTTCGCGCAGGTCCATCACGCCGTGGAAGCTCTTGCCCATGCCGACGGGCCAGGTGAAGGGCACCACCTCCATGCCGAGCTCGCGCTCGATCTCCTCCATCAGCGCGAGCGGCTCCTTGACCTCGCGGTCCATCTTGTTGACGAAGGTGAGGATCGGCGTGTTGCGCGCCCGGCAGACCTGCAGCAGGCGGCGGGTCTGCGGCTCGACGCCGTTGGCCGCGTCGATCACCATCAGCGCTGCATCGACCGCGGTCAGCACGCGATAGGTGTCTTCGGAGAAGTCCTGGTGGCCGGGCGTGTCGAGCAGGTTGATGACGCAGTCGCGGTATTCCATCTGCATCACGCTCGAGGCGACCGAGATGCCGCGCTGCTTCTCGATCTCCATCCAGTCGGAAGTGGCGTGGCGCGAGGCCTTTCTCGCCTTGACCGAGCCGGCGATCTGGATCGCGCCCGAGAACAGCAGCAGCTTCTCGGTGAGCGTGGTCTTGCCCGCGTCGGGGTGGGAAATGATGGCGAAGGTGCGGCGGCGGCGCACCTCGGTGGCGAGATCGGACATCGGCAGGCAGGGGGCCGCGAGGGGCGGCGCAATGGAGCGGGGATTATCCGGCCCGCGGCCGGCGCAGCCGCTAGTGCGCCCAGCTCACCGTGACCTGACCCCGCTCCTGGTCGAGCGTCTCGGCGTCTGCGGTGCCGCTCTGGCGCACGCGGGCGACTTCGGCGTGCAGCTGCCACGACCCGGCGATCGACAGCGCCAGGCCGAAGCCGATGCTGGCGGCCCGCATCCTGCTCGCCGATTCGCCGGGCGCCGACGGGTTGCGCGAGACGCTGCCCTGGTCGATGAAGAGCAGGCCTTGCGCGGACAGCCGGGGCCGAAGCCGCGGGCCGAAATCGGGCGTGCGCAGCTCCGCCGTGAAGCGCTGGCCGCGGTCGCCGGCGAGCGCGCGCTCGTCGAAACCGCGCAGCGAATCGTGGCCGCCGAGGGCGAACTGTTCGCACGGCACCAGGGCGTCGGTACTGTGCTGTCCCTCGGCGACGAACCTCAGCCGCCAGTCCGCGGGCAGCGCCTGAACAAGGGTCGCGCCGTAACGGAGGAGCGAATAGCCGGCCTTCGCGCCGGCTCGCGCAGCACCCAGGGCGGCCGCATCGCCATCGCGTCCACCCGGCAGATTGCGGTGGAAAACGAGCGAGCCGTCTAGGCGCCGGCTGTCGTCGTTCCAGCCGGCGGCGTAGCCGACGCTGACCGGGTGGAAGGTGAGGTTCGGCGCCAGGCTGTCGGCATGCCGGTACTCGAAACCGAGCAGCCAGCGATGGACGTAGCTGCCGATGCCCGGCACCTCGCGCGTGTGGCGCAGGCCGACGACCGCCCCGCGGCGCGCGTCGAAGAGCGCATACACCCTGCCGAAGTCGGCGTCTGCGTGGACGGCATAGCTCTCGGTCGCGGCGACAGGCGCTGGCGAGAGGGTGCGCAGGTCGGCGACTGCCGGTGCCGCAAAGGCGGCCAGCAACCCGGCGGCGAGACGCGAACGCGGCCCGCCCGGGCGCCGCACGCGGCCGAAGGGCGGAACGGATTCTCGATGCATGGATCGTTTCGTCGGGGCGCGGAGGAGGCGTCGGAGTTGTCGCGCCTGATACAGAAAGTGTGGCGATGATTCACGGCAGGCGGCGACCGCTCATGAGGGTCGACGCCTGGCGCAGTGATGAATTCCTCGCAAGCGTCAGGCAGTGCACACTGGGTCGATGCCCGAGATGCCCGACGTCACCGTCTACGCCGAGCGGCTGGCCCGGCGGGTCGTCGGCAAGCGGCTGCATCGCATCAAGGTGATGAACCCCTTTCTGGTCCGCACCGCGGTGCCGCCGCTGGCCGCGGTGGATGGCCGGCGGGTCGAGAGCGTCGAGCGCCTCGCCAAGCGGATCGTGCTCGGGCTCGAAGGCGGGCTCTTCCTCGTGATCCACCTCATGGTCGCGGGCCGATTGAAGTGGCTCGCGCCGGGAGCGAAGCCTCCGGGGCGGATCGCGCTGGCGCTGTTCGAATTCGAGATCGCCGGCACGCTGCTGCTCACCGAAGCGGGCACGCAACGTCGCGCCTCGCTCCATCTCGTGCAGGGTCGCGACGCCCTGGCGGCGATGGACCCGGGCGGCATCGACGTCATGGCCGCCGAGCTCGCCGCCTTCGCCGCGCGCCTGGCGGCCGAGAGCCATACCGTCAAACGCGCGCTGACGATGCCGCAGCTCTTCAGCGGCATCGGCAACGCCTATTCCGACGAGATCCTGCATCGGGCGCGGATGTCGCCGCTGGCGCTCACGCGCTCGCTCGACGCGGCCGCCGTCGAGCGGCTGTACGACGCCTGCCGTGCGGTGCTGGCCGAATGGACCGAACGCCTCGGCGCCGAAGCCGACCGCGCCGGCGGCTGGCCGGAGAAGGTCACCGCCTTTCATCCGCAGATGGCGGTGCATGGCCGCTTCGGCCAGCCGTGCCCCGACTGCGGCGCGCCGGTGCAGCGGATCGTGCGCGCCGACAACGAGACCAACTACTGCGCCCGCTGCCAGACCGGCGGCAGGCTGCTCGCCGACCGGGCGCTGTCGCGGCTGCTCAAGGAGAGCTGGCCGAAGAACATCGACGAGCTCGGCTGACCCGGAGCCGCCCGTGCGAGGAGGGGTCAGTCGGCGGCGTCGCCGACGAAGGGCCGGATCACGTCGAGCACGCGCTTGACGTAGGCGTCCTTCTCGCCCACCGGCGCCACGTAGTGCAAGGCGCGCCCGGCGGCGGCCCAGCCCGCCCCGCGAACCATCACCCAGGCCGCGAGGTACTGCGAGGCGAGGCAGCCGCCGGCGGTGGCGATGGAGCCGCGGGCGAGGAAGGGCGAGTCCTCGACGCGCACGCCTGCTTCCCGAACCCAGGGCCGGGTCGTCAGGTCGGTCGCCGCCGGCTGGTCGGCGAGCAGGCCGAGGCGGGCCATCAGCAGCACGCCCGAGCATTGCCCGCCGATCGTCTGGCGCACCGGGTCGAGTTGCAGGCGATCGAGCAGCGACCCCTTCTTGCCGAAGCTGTCGGCGATGGCGCGGGTGTAGATGCCGCTGCCGAAGAGAACGACGTCGGCCTGGTTGGCGAACGCCAGCGGCTGCTGCGCCTGGATCGTCACCCCGTTCATCGAGGTGACCTGGGCCGCAGGGCTGGCGATCTCCGCCTTCCAGCCCTGTGCCGAAAGCCGGTTCAGCAGGCCGAGGGCGACGAACGAATCGATCTCGTTGAAGCCGTCGAAGGTGACGATGGCGATCCGCATGGGACCGCCATCGTAGTCCGGCGAGCGGTTCGGGTTCTATTCGAGCAGGCTGCGCAGCATCCAGGCCGTCTGCTCGTGCACCGTGAGGCGCTGCGTCAGCAGGTCGGCGGTCGGCTCGTCGCCCGCCTTCTCGGCGAGCGGGAAGATGCCGCGTGCGGTCCGCGCCACGGCCTCGTGGCCCTCGACCAGGATGCGCACCATGGCCAGCGCCGCGGGCGGCGTCTCGGGCACGTCCTTGATCGAGCTGAGCTTGCCGAACTGCGCATACGAGCCCGGCGCCGGATGGCCGAGCGAGCGAATCCGCTCGGCGATCGGATCGACCGCGTTCCACAGCTCGGTGTACTGGCCCATGAACATCAGGTGCAGGGTGTTGAACATCGGCCCGGTCACGTTCCAGTGGAAGTTGTGGGTCGTGAGGTAGAGGGTGTAGGTGTCGGCGAGGAGCTTCGAGAGGCCGGCGGCGATCGCCGCGCGGTCCTTCTCGCTGATGCCGATGTTGATGCGCGGGGCGGCGCTGCTGCGGGCGGCCTTGGCCATGGTGTCGAACCTCCGGTTGTTCCCGCAAGCGTAGCGCGCGGCCTTGCAGCCTGCCAATCGGAATTTGCTAGCCCGGCCATAGGCGCGTCGGCACTTCGGAGCTCAGCCCGGCCCGTCCTGGCGCAGGCTGTTTCCGAGCGCCGTCTTGCGCAGGATGACGGCGAACGACTGGACCCGCGGCGCCTGCTTGACGCCGAGCCGCCACAGGATGCCGGGCGTGCGGATCGGCGTGGGGCTCTCGAGCGGAATCATCACCAGCCCGGTCATGCCCGCCGGAATGGCGTTGGTGGCGACGATCGAGCCGATCTGCGTTCGCTGCACCAGGCCGAGCATCGGCGCGATCGTCGACATCTCGGCCACCACCACGGGCTCGGCGCCGCTCGCCTTGAAGCACTCGTCGAGCAGCGAGCGGGTCGCGAAGTAGTCGGGCACCAACACCAGCCGTTGCTGATGCAGCTCGACCATCCGGATGCGCTTGCGCCCGGCGAGCGGATGCGCGGTCGAGACGACCAGCACCATCTCCTCGTTGTAGAGCGGCTCGAACCAGAGCTCGGTCGGTCCGGTCGGCCGGTAGGCGATGCCGAGGTCGAGCTCGCCCGCATGCAGCCGCGTGCTGATCTCGTCGGCGGACAGCTCGTCGACCCGGATCCGCACGGTCGGATGGCGGGCGAGAAAGAGCGCGACGCACTCCGGGATCAGGCCGATGTTGAATGTGTGCGTCGCGCCGATGCGCACCTGCCCGGTCAGGCCGCCGCCGCCCGGCTTGAGCGTCGCGATGCCCTGGTCGACCTCCTCCAGCGCGCGCGACGCGTAGGCCAGGAAGAGCGCACCGGCTTCGGTCGTGACGACCCGCCGGCCGATCCGCTCGAAGAGCGGCTGTCCCACCTCGTCCTCGAGTTGGCGGATCTGATGCGAGAGCGTCGACTGGGTGACGTGCACGCGCTCGGCCGCGCGCGTGAAGCTCAGGCAGTCGGCCAGCGCGACGAAGTAGCGAAGATGCCTCAGCTCCATGGAAACCCGCTGGTCGAATCGATGCCATCGATCCTATCGATGGGCAGCGATCATTTGTCTCGGGCGCTACCCGACCCTATCGTGCGCGTCGCATCCAACGTTCCACGAAAGCCCGATCGCCATGTCGAACTACAACCAGGACAAGCTGACCGCCGACGTCGTCGCCGCGTTCTCGAAGTCGCCCGATCCCCGTCTGGGCGAAATCATGATGTCGCTGGTGAAGCACCTGCACGCCTTCGCCCGCGAGGTCGACCTGAAGCCCGAGGAGTGGCAGGCCGGGCTCAAGTTCATGGAAGAGACCTGCCGGATCACGAACCGGCCGGAGATCATCGTCCTGTCCGACACCCTGGGCCTGTCGATGATGGTCGTCTCGCTCGCGCAGGCCCGCGCCGGCAAGGCCAGCGGCGCGACCGAAGCCACCGAGGCGACGGTCGAGGGCCCGTTCTACTGGCCCGGCGCGCCCGACCTGCCGCTCGGCGCCGACATCGGCGAGGGCGTGCCGGGCGAGCCGGCGCTCTACATGGGCCGCGTCACCGACGTCGACGGCAAGCCGCTCGCCAACGCGCTGCTCGACGTCTGGTCGGGCGACGGCGAAGGCATGTACGACATGCAGCTCTCCGACCCGCCGACGATGAAGGCGCGCGGGCGCTTCCGCACCGACGCCGAAGGCCGCTACTGGTTCTGGTCGATCCTGCCGAACTTCTATCCGATCCCCGACGACGGCACGGTCGGCAGGATGTTTCGTGCCACCGGCCGCAGCATCTATCGGCCGGGCCACGTGCACCTGATGGTCTCGGCCGAGGGCCACGTGCCGCTGACCACGCACCTGTTCATCGCCAGCAGCCCCTACCTGCACGAGGACGCGGTGTTCGGCAAGCGCGACAGCCTGGTGGTCGAGACCGACAGGCATCCGCCCGGCAAGTCGGTGGTGGGCCGCGAGATGAAGGTGCCGTACCACTCGGCGAGCTACGACTTCCGTCTCGCGCCGATCACGGAGAAGGTCGCCGCATGAAGATCGGCAAGGCAACGGTGCCGCGCACCGCGATCTGCACCTCCGACGAGCACACCATCGTCATCCGTGGCAAGGACCTCTCGAAGGACCTGATCGGCAAGATCTCCTTCGTCGACCATTTCTTCCTGCTGCTCAACGGTCGCATGCCGGACGGCGGCGAATCGGCGGTGCTGAACGCGACCCTGATCGCGATCGCCGAGCACGGCCTCGTGCCCAGCGTGCAGGCCGCGCGCATGACCTTCGCTGCCGCACCCGACGCGATGCAGGGCGCGGTCGCGGCGGGCATCCTCGGCTGCGGCTCGGTGGTGCTCGGCGCTTCCGAGACGGCGGGGCGCATGTACAGCGAGATCGACGCCAAGGCGAAGGGCGGCATGGCGCTGCCCGCCGCCGCGTTCGAGGTGATGAGCGCCTGGCGCGCCGCCGGCAAGACGATTCCCGGCTACGGCCATCCGCTGCACAAGGAACGCGACGAGCGCGTCGGCGCCCTGTTCGACGTGGCCCGCGCGGCCGGCACCGACCTGCGCTTCGTCGCCATCGCCGAGGCGGCCGAAGCGCAGATGCCCGAGGTGCTGAAGAAGCCCCTTAAGCTGAACGTCTCGGGCGCCATTCCCGCGGTGCTGCTCGGCGCCGGCTTTCCGGTGCAGGCGCTCAAGGGCATTCCGATCCTCGCCCGCACCGCCGGGCTGATCGCCCATCTCTACGAGGAGATGAGCCAGCCGATCGGCTTCGCGCTCTCGTACCAGGCGACGCGCGAGATGGAATACGACGGCGAGCTGCCGCCCGGCTTCGGCGCCAAGGCGGCGGCCTGAACGACATGATCAAGACGCTCGCCGGCATCAAGGTCGTCGACCAGGGCACCTTCATCACCGGTCCGGCCTGCGGCATGCTGCTCGGCGACCTGGGCGCCGACGTGATCAAGGTCGAGCAACCGAAGACCGGCGATCCGTTCCGCGCCTTCAAGGACGGCCTCTACAGCCCGCACTACCAGGCCTGCAACCGCAACAAGCGCAGCATCGAGCTCGACACCAAGAGCGAGGCCGACCGCGAGGTGTTCGACGCGCTGATCGCCGACGCCGACGTCTACATCCAGAACTTTCGCCCCGGCGTCGCCGAAAAGCTGGGCGCCGGCGAGAAGCGCCTGCGCGCGCTGAACCCGCGTCTCGTCTACTGCTCGATCAGCGGCTTCGGCGCGACCGGTCCTTCGGCCCACCGGCCGGCCTACGACACGGTGGCGCAGGCGGCCGGCGGATTCCTCGGCCTGCTGGTGAATCCCGAGAACCCGCGCGTCGTCGGCCCGGCGATCGCCGACTCGCTGACCGGGTTCTATGCCGCCTACGGCGTGCTCGGCGCGCTGGTCGAGCGCGGCCGCACCGGCACCGGCCGCACCGTGGAGGTCTCGATGCTCGAGGCGATGGTGCACTTCAACATCGACGCCTTCACCCACTACTTCCAGGCCGACGAGGTGATGGGCCCCTACAGCCGGCCGCGCGTTTCGCAGTCGTACGTGCTCGAATGCGCCGACGGCAGGTGGATCGCGCTGCACATGTCGTCGCCGCCCAAGTTCTGGCAGGGCCTGGCCAAGGTGATCGAGCAGCCGGCGCTGTTCGACGACCCGCGCTTCGCCACGCGCGAGGCGCGCATCGTCAACCAGGAAGCGATCATCGCCGTGCTCGGCGAGAGCTTTCGCCGGCGCAGCCGGGACGCGTGGTGCGCGCTGCTGCTCGCCGAGGATGTGCCGCATGCGCCGATGTACGACACCAGCGAGGCGCTCGAGGACCCGCAGGCCCTGCACATGCAGCTCGCCACCTCGGCCGAGCACCCCGTGATGGGCCTCTTTCGCACCGTGCGCTCGCCGGTCTCGTTCGACGGCCAGCGCGCCCTCGAGGTGCGCCCGCCGCCGACGCTCGGCGAGCACAACGACGAGATCCGCGCCGCCGTGAAAGCGGCAGACCGAGTCAAGCGCTCGGGCGCCCAGGTCGACTGACGCTTCCGACCGCCACCCTCACCGACACAGCAGGAGACAACGCGATGACCTCTTCCACCTCGAACCCGACTCATGCCGCCGCGGTGACCGACGCCGGCGCCGTGACGCGGCGCAGCGCGATCGCCGCCGCCGTCGCCACCCTGTCCGGCGTGGCGCTCGGCCAGCCCGCGCAGCCGATCCGCATCGGCAGCACCCTGGCCCTGACCGGGCCGCTTTCGGCGACCGCCCAGGTGCACAAGCTGGTCGGCGAGATCTACGTCGAGGAGACGAACAAGCGCGGCGGCTGGCTCGGCCGGCCGCTCGAGTGGATCGTCAAGGACGACCAGTCGAAGCCCGACCTGGCGCGCACCCTGTACGAGCAGCTCATCACCGTCGACAAGGTCGACCTGCTGATGGGGCCCTACGCCACCGGCGCCATCCTCTCGGCGATGGGCGTCGCGCAGCGCTACAACAAGGTGCTGGTGCATCACACCCTGGGCGTGCCCTCCCTCGCCAAGTACGACCTGCAGTTCCCGGCCTGGCAGCTCGGCTCCGATCCCGGCACGACCGTGCCCAACACGGTGTTCGACGCGCTTGCCGCCGGCCCCAAGCCGCCCAAGACGGTGGCCGTCGTGACCAGCAAGTTCCCTTCGATCTTCTTCATGTCGACCGGCGCCCGCGAGGTGATGAAGAAGCGCGGCCTGACCGAGGTGCTCTATCTCGAGTGGGACTTCGGCAACCGCGACTTCGGCCCGATCGCCAACCGGGTGAAGGACGCCAAGCCCGATTTCGTCTGGGTCGGCGCGATCGGCCTCGACGGCAACCTGCTGCTCGACGCGATGAAGAAGATCGACTACGCGCCGCCGCAGCACTTCTACCTCTACCCGGCGCCGGGCCCGCTGGTAACGCTGCCGGAAGCGAAGAACGCGCTCTCGCTGACGATCTTCGAGGACCAGCCGCCCTTCACCGCCAACCTCGGCGCGGCCGACTTCGTGAAGATCTATCGCGACCGGGCGACCAAGGCCGGGCTCGCCGACCCTTCCGTCGAGACCCAGTCGGCGGCGTCGTACACCGCCTGGCAGATCCTCGCGGCCGGCGTCGCCGCGACCAAGAGCCTCGACGACAAGGCGATCGGCGCCTGGATCAAGGCCAACCGCATCGACACCCTGCAGGGCAAGCTCCGCTTCGACGGGCTCAACAACTTCGGCGACGACCTGATGCGCGTCAAGCAGGTGCAGAACGGCAAGTGGGTCGTCGTCTGGCCGAAGGAGATGACGGCCGGCGGCGCCAAGCTGCTGGCGAACTGAGAACGACGGCCGCATGCCGGGTTTCACGCTGCCCAGCGCATCGCTGCTGGCGCAAAGCATCCTGTCCGGCATCTTCGTCGGCGCGCTCTACGGCTTGATGGGCCTGGGCCTCAGCCTCAGCTGGGGGCTGCTCCGGCTCATCAACCTGGCGCACTTCGCGTTCGCCTTTCTCGCGGCCTATGTCTGCTACCAGCTGGCGCACGTCGGCGTCGACCCGCTGCTCTCGCTGCTCGTGGTCGTGCCGGCGTTCTTCGTCATCGGCGCCGCGCTGCACTGGGTGATGGCGCGCTTCGCCGTCACGCCGTTCAACTCGCTGCTCCTGACCTTCGGCCTGATGGGCGTCATCGAGGCGGCGATCCAGGGCATCTGGACTGCCGATTTCCGCAAGCTCGAGTCGGTTTACTCGCAGCTCAAGTTCAAGATCGGCTTCCTGTACGTGCCGATTCCCGAGCTGATCACGCTCGTTCTCGCGGTCGGCCTGTCGTTCGCGGTGTGGGCCGTGCTGCGCTACACCGACCTCGGCAAGGCGTTGCGCGCCGCCGCCGAAGACGCGCCGATCGCCGCGGCGTTCGGCGTCGACCAGAAGAGGAATGCCCTGCTGCTGGCCGGCACCTGCACCGCGCTGGCGGGAATCGCCGGCGTCTGCCTGGCGCTCAGCTTCACGCTCGCGCCCTCGCAGATCTACGCCTGGGTCGGCGTGGTCTTCGCCGCCGTCATGCTCGGCGGCCTCGGGCGGGCCCTCGGCCCCCTGCTCGCCGGCTCGCTGATCGGCGTGAGCGAAGCGGTGACGATGGCGGTGACGGCGCCGTCCTGGGCGCCGATCGTCTCCTTCACGCTGCTGATCTTCGTGCTCGTGCTGCGACCGGGGCGCGCGGCGTGACGACGCGCCCGAGGCCGCTGCCGTGAGGCGCACGCCGCTCGTCATCGTCGGCGCCGGCGTGCTGCTGGCGTTCGTGCCCCGGCTCGGCCTGCCGGCGTTCTACGACTCGCTGCTCTACCTGATGCTGCACTGGGTCGTGCTCGCGACCTCGTGGAACATCCTCTCGGGCTACACCGGCTACTTCTCGTTCGGCCACGGCGCCTTCTTCGGCGCCGGCCTGTACACGACGACGACCCTGCTCTCGCGCTACGAGTGGCCGTTCCTGTGGACGCTGCCGGTCGCCGCGCTCGTTGCCGCCGCGCTCGGGGTCGGCCTCGGCGCGGTGGTGTTCCGGGTCAAGGGCGTGCGCGGCGAGCTGTTCGCGCTGCTCACGCTCGCCGTCACCTTCGTCATCGGCACGATCGTCGTCAACACGCCGCTCGACGGCGGCCAGGGCGTCTCGCTGCAGGGAGTGCCGGTGCCCGCGGTCGGGCCGACGCAGTCGGCCACCTTCTACCTGCTCGCGCTCGCCGCGGCGACGCTGACGCTGTTGGTCGCCTGGTGGATCTTCGTCTCCAAGCTCGGCGCCGGCCTGTTCGCGATCCACGACGACGAGGACGCCGCCGAGGTGATGGGCGTGCCGACCTATCGCTACAAGCTGGTCGCGCTGGCGATCTCGTGCGCGCTGGCCGGCGTGGCCGGCGGCATCCATGCCCTCTTCCTCTCGTACGTGACGGTCGGCGAGGTGTTCACGATCACCGTGCCGCTGACCGTGGTGCTGATGAGCGTGCTGGGCGGCACCCGGCACTGGGCCGGTCCGGCGGTCGGCGCGGTGGCGATCACCGGCCTGCTGTACAGCTTCACCGCGGCCGACCACGCCATCGCCGGCAAGGCGGCGATCGGCCTGATCCTGATCGCGGCGATCCTGTTCATGCCCGACGGGATCCTGCTGCGCGGGCAACGGTTGTTCCGCCGAGGCACGGCGTCTGGCGGCGGCCCTCACCCCAGCCCTCTCCCGCAGGCGGGAGAGGGAGCAGGAGGGCAAGGTCGGGATCACCCTCTCCCGCTCGTGGGAGAGGGCCGGGGTGAGGGTGTCCGCTCGCCAACCACGGGTGGCGGCGACGTGATCCTGCGCGTGCGCGGCCTGCACAAGTCGTTCAAGGGCGTGCGCGCCCTCTCCGGCGTGGAGGTCGACGTGCGCCAGGGCGAGATCCTCGGCCTGCTCGGGCCGAACGGCTCCGGCAAGTCGACCTTCATCAACGTCGTCAGCGGCCATTACCGGGCGAGCGCCGGCGACGTGGTGTTCGAGGGCAAGAGCCTGGTCGGCGAACCGGCGCATCGCATCGCCGCGGCGGGCATCGCCCGCACCTACCAGATCCCGCGGCCGTTCGCGCACCTGAGCGTGCTCGAGAACGTGGCCCTGGCGACGATGTTCGGCGGCGCCGTGTCCGACCCGCAGACCGCGCAGCGCCAGGCGATGACCTGGCTCGAGTTCACCGGCCTGCAGGACAAGGCCCAGGCGCATCCCGACGACCTCAACCTGCATCAGCGCAAGTTCCTCGAGCTCGCCCGCGCACTCGCCTCGCGGCCGCGCCTGGTGCTGCTCGACGAGGTGCTGTGCGGCCTGACGCCGAGCGAGATCGACGACGCGGTGGCGCTGATCCGGCGGATTCGCGACCAGGGCTCGACCATCGTCTTCGTCGAGCACGTGATGCGCGCCGTGCTCGCCCTCACCGACCGGATCGTCGTCTTCCACCATGGCGAAAAGCTCGCCGAGGGCAGCGCCGCCGACGTGATGCAGCGTCCCGATGTCATGACCGCCTACCTGGGCAAGGCGCATGCTTGAGGTCCGCGACCTGCACGTCGCGTACGGCGCCGCGCCGGCGCTCTGGGGCGTTTCGCTCGAGCTGCGCGCGGGAGAGCTGCTGTGCGTGGTCGGGCCGAACGGGGCCGGCAAGACGACCCTGATCAACACGATCGCCGGAATCCTGCGCGCCCGATCGGGCCGGATCGCCTTCGAGGGCCAGGACGTCACCGCCCTGCCGCCGCATCGTTTCTGCGCCGCCGGCATCGCCATCGTCCCCGAGGGGCGGCGTCTCTTCACCGGCATGAGCGTGCTCGAGAACCTCGAGCTCGGCAGCTACCTGCCCGCCGCGAAGGCACGCCGGGCCGAATCGCTGGAGGCGGTGACGACGCTGTTCCCGGTGCTGAAGGATCGGCTGCACAGCCTGGCCGGCGAGCTCTCGGGCGGGCAGCAGCAGATGCTCGCGATCGGCCGGGCGCTGATGGCCCGGCCGCGCCTGCTGCTCCTCGACGAGCCCTCGCTCGGCCTTTCGCCGCTGATCGTGCACGAGATGTTCGCTGCGATCCGGCGGATCAATGCCGAGGGCATGTCGGTGCTGCTGGTCGAGCAGAACGTGACCATGGCGATGGAAGTCTCGACCCGGGCCTACGTGCTCGAGGAGGGGCGCGTTGTCGCCGAAGGCACGCCGGACGATCTGCTCGCCCGGCCCGAGATCCAGCGCGCCTATCTTGGCGTTTGAGCGGCAACCCATCACACTCGCAGCGGAGACGAGCATGCTGTTCCCCACCACCATCGTTGGCAGCTTTCCCCAGCCCGAATGGCTGATCGATCGCGCCAGGCTTGCCGGCCGCTTTCCGCCGCGGGTGCGTGCGCTCGAGCTCTGGCGCATTGCGCCGCAGTACCTGGCCGAGGCGCAGGACGACGCCACCCTGATCGCGATCCGCGCCCAGGAGGAGGCGGGCCTGGACATCGTCAGCGACGGCGAGATCCGGCGCGAGAGCTACTCGAACCGCTTCGCCACCGCGCTCGAAGGCATCGACCTCGACAACCCGGGCAGCGCGCTCGACCGTTCGGGCCATCCGAACCCGGTGCCGCGCATCGTCGGCAAGATCCGGCGCATGCACGCGGTCGAGGTCGAGGACCTGAAGTTCCTGCGCGCCCACACCGACCGGCAGGTGAAGATCACGGTGCCCGGTCCCTTCACCATGCTGCAGCAGGCGCAGAACGACTTCTACGGCAGCGAGGACGAGGCGGCGATGGACTACGCCGCGGCGGTGAACGAGGAGATCAAGGACCTGTTCGCCGCCGGCGCCGACGTGGTGCAGATCGACGAGCCCTACATGCAGGCGCGGCCGGAGAAGGCGCGCCTCTACGGCCTGGCGGCGCTCAACCGCGCCCTCGAAGGCGTGCAGGGCACGACCGCGGTGCACATCTGCTTCGGCTACGCGGCGATCATCCACGAGCGGCCGAGCGGCTACTCGTTCCTGCCCGAGCTGGCGCAGTGCAGCTGCCGCCAGGTCTCGCTCGAGACCGCGCAGTCGCACCTCGACTGCTCGGCGCTGCAGGCGCTCGAGGGCAAGCGGCTGATGGTCGGCTGCATCGACCTCTCCGATCCCGAGGTCGAGACGCCCGAGACCGTGGTCGCGCGGATCGAGCGCGCCTTGCCCTACGTCAAGGCCGAGAACGTGATCCTCGCGCCCGATTGCGGCATGAAGTACCTGCCGCGCGAGACCGCTACGGCCAAGCTGAAGGCGATGGTCGAGGCGGCGAAGATCCTTCGCGCGAAGCACGCCTGAGGCAGCGACGGAGGTGACGACGATGCACGACTTCGTGCTGCAGATGCGGATGCCGCGCGTCGTCTTCGGCGCCGGCTCGCTGCGCCAGGTGCGGCACGAGGTCGAGCTGATCGGCGCCGAACGTGCGCTCGTACTCTCGACCCCCGGGCAGAAGGCGCTCGCCGAGCGCGTCGTCGGCCTGCTCGGGCCGCATGCGGCCGGCGTGTTCTCCGAAGCGGCGATGCACGTGCCGGTCGAGACCGTGAGCGCGGCGGAGGACGCGCTGCAGAGCGTCGATGCCAACTGCCTCGTGGCCATCGGCGGCGGCTCGACCACCGGCCTGGCGAAGGCGCTGGCGCTCGACTCCGGCCTGCCGGTGATCGCCATCCCGACGACCTACGCCGGCAGCGAGATGACGACGATGTACGGCCTCACCGACGGCGGCGCCAAGCGCACCGGCCGCGACGCCTCGGTGCTGCCGCGCGCCGTCATCTACGACCCCGAGTTGTCGCTGGGCCTGCCGTTCGCCGTCACCGTGGTCAGCGCGATCAACGCCATCGCCCATGCGGCCGAGGGCCTGTATGCGCCCGACTGCAACCCGGTGATCGACCTGTTCGCCGAAGAGGGCATCCGCAAGTGCGCCGCGGCCCTGCCGCCGCTGCAGCGCAACCCGCGCGACCTGGGCGCGCGCGGCGATGCGCTGGTCGGCGCCTGGATGTGCGGCACGGTCATGGGCAGCGTCACCGTCGGCCTGCATCACAAGCTCTGCCACACGCTCGGCGGCAGCTTCGGCCTGCCGCATGCGGAGCTGCACACCGTGGTGCTGCCGCACGCCCTCGCCTACAACACGCCGGCCGTCCCCGAAGCCATGCGCAGGATCGCCGCCGCCTTGCAGGCGTCGAGCGCGCCCGGCGGGGTGTTCGATCTCGCGGCGCGGCACGGCGCGGCGACCTCGCTGCAGGCGATCGGCATGGCTCGCGCCGATCTCGACCGCGCCGCCGACCTGGCGATGCAGGGCCAGTACCCGAATCCGCGCGCGCTCGAGCGCGCGCCGCTGCGCGAGCTGCTGCAGCGCGCCTGGGAAGGCGTTCGTCCCGACTGAGCCCGGCCGGCCGCGGCGCCGCGCGCCGGTGCGCCCGACGCTTCAGCCCGTCAGCCGCTTCACGCCCTTCAGCTCGCAGGCGTAGATCGCGTTGCGCAAGGCGGCGATCGCCTCGTAGCGGGTGAAGCTGCGCCGCCAGGCGAGGACGACGCGGCGCATCGGCGCGGGCTTGTCGAACGGCACGTAGACGACGTGCGGCTGCCTTTGCGCCGGCACCGAAAGCTGCGGAACCACCGTCACGCCCATGCCCGAGGCGACCATGTACTTGATGGTCTCGAGCGACGAGCCCTCGAAGGTCTTCCTCAAGCCGTCGGCGGAGCCCGACGAGAACTGCGCGTACTCGGGGCAGACCTCGAGCACGTGGTCGCGGAAGCAGTGGCCGGTGCCGAGCAGCAGCATCTTCTCGAGCTTGAGCTCGTCGGCGCTGATCGACTTGCGCTTGGCCAGGGGATGCGCGCGCGGCAGCGCCACCATGAACGGCTCGTCGTAGAGCGGGGCGATCGCCAGGCCGGTGTCGGGAAAGGGCTCGGCCATGATCGCGCAATCGAGCTCGCCGGTGCGCAGCAGCTCGAGCAGCTTGGCGGTGAAGTTCTCCTGCAGCATCAGAGGCATCTGCGGCACCCGCTCGATCGCCTGCTTCACCAGCTCGGGCAGCAGGTAGGGACCGATGGTGTAGATCACGCCGAGGCGCAAGGGCCCGGAAAGCGGGTCCTTCTTGCGCTTGGCCGTTTCCCTGATCTCCGCCGCGGCCTCGATCACCGACTGCGCCTGGCGCACGATCTCCTCGCCGATCGGCGTGACGCTGACCTCGTTCGCGCCGCGCTCGAAGATGCGCACGTCGAGCTCTTCCTCGAGCTTCTTGATCGAGACCGAGAGCGTCGGCTGCGACACCGAGCACGCCTCGGCGGCGCGCCCGAAGTGCTTCTCCCTCGCGACCGCTACGACGTAGCGCAGCTCCGTCAGTGTCACGTCGCCGGCTTGTCGCTCAAGGCCTTCATGTTGTCGACCAGCTCCTTGCTCATCGGCGCATTCAGGTTGATGCCCTTGGGCGGGATCGGCGACTGGAACCACTTCTTGTAGAGCGTCTCGAACTCGCCGCTCTTCATCATCGCCGCGAGCGTGTCGTCGACCAGCTTCTTGAACGCCGGATCGTCCTTCCTGATCATGATCGCGTAGGGCTCGACCTGGATCGCCTCGCCCACCACCGCCAGCTCGGCCGGATTGGCGGCGCTCGCCTTCAGGCCGTAGAGCAGGATGTCGTCCATCGCGAAGGCGACGGCCCGGCCGGTCTGCACCATCAGCGCCGATTCGGCATGGTCCTTGGCGCCGAGCAGCTCGATGCCGAGCTTCTGCTCCTCGTTGAGGCGGCGGATGATCTGGAAGTTGGTGGTGCCGGTGGTCGAGACCACCTGCTTGCCGGCGAGGTCGGAGAGCTTCGTCACCGGCGCGCCGGTCTTCACCAGGAAGCGCGTGCCGGTGTAGAAGTAGTTGGTCGCGAACTGCACCTGCTTGCCGCGCTCGGAGTTGTTGGTGGTCGAGCCGCACTCGATGTCGATCGTGCCGTTCTGCAGCAGCGGAATCCGGTTCGCCGAGGTGACCGCCTGGTACTGCTTCTGCATGTCGGCGCGGCCGGTCGCCGCCTTCACCCGGTCGGCGATCTTCTCGCAGATCTCGAACGCAAAGCCGGTCGGCTTGGCCTTGTCGTCGAGGTAGGAGAACGGGATCGACGCTTCGCGGTAGGCGAGCGTCATCGTCCCCGAGGCCTTGATCTTGTCGATCGTGAGCGGGGTCTGCGCCCAGGCGAGCACGGGCGCGGCCAGCGCGATCAGGCAAAGGCGGAGCAAGCGGGTCTTCATCGGAGCGGTCTCTCTGGTCGTTTGCGGTAGGGGGCCGGAAGCAAGGATAGCGCCCGCCTATTTGGCGGCGCGCTTCATCGCCTCGATGCGGCCGAGGTCGATGCCGGCGATCACCTTCTTCAGGGTCGCGACGTCGATCCGGCTGCCGTCGGCCTCGACGATCACGCCGTTGGCGAGGATCACGGTCACCTCGCCATGGCTGCCGTCCTTCTGGTATTCCTCGTGCACCGTGCGGGCGCCGTCCTTGTAGACCTTCTCGACCTTGCCGTCGGTCTCCTTGTCCATCGTCATGTTGGCCCAGCCGGCCATCGCCGCCAGGCCGGCGAGGCCGCCGGTGTCGGTGATCGAGAGCTCGAGGCGCTGCTCGCCGGCGGCGTAGGTCGCCTTGGCCGAGGAGCCGGCGATGCCCATCGCCTGGCCGCCACTCGCCTCGTAGCCGGTGCGCTTCATGTCGCCGATGCTCTCGGGCAGCATCGTCTTCAGGTCGGCGGCGGCGATCGGCGTGGCGTTGCCCCCGGTCACCGCGCCCATCATCTCGCCCATCGCCTTGCCGGCGGCGGCGCTGTCGCCCGACTTCTGCGCCGACTCCATGCGCTTGCCGGCCTCTTCCATGCGCTTGGCCATCTCGGCCATGGCGCCGGGGTTGATCGTCACGTTCGTGCCGTCGGGCGCCTTGATCGTGACGTTGCCGGTGCCGGCCGCCCCGCCGGTGGCGAGGCCGCCCAGGCCGCCCACGCCCATCGTCGGGGTGAACAAGGAGGCCACCGCGGCGATCACGATCCCGGCGATGATGCCGCAGACGATCACCACCGCGGTGTACGCCCCGGCCTTGTCGGCCGGGCAGCGCATCATGACGGCGATGCCCGTGTAGATCAGGTAGATGGAGTACAGGCCGGCGATCAGGCCGAGGATCCCGAGCATCGGGATGAGGCTGAAGATGCCGCCGACGAAGGCCGCGGTGCAGCCGTAGGCGACGAGCTTGAGCGCCTGCAGCTGGTTCTTGGCTCCGCCGAAGGTGGGCGCGAGCGCGTTGACGATCAGCGCCAGCACGAACACCATCGCCAGGGTCAGCAGGTAGCTGACGATCATCTGCACGACGCCGCCCAGGATCGGCATCCGGTAGCTGGCGCCGAGCACGTTGACGCCGACCAGCGTCAGGCCGATGAAACCGGCCACCGCCGGTATCGCCGCCAGGATCATCACGTAGCCGGTGTACAGCGACGCCGCGTCGCCGCCCTCCGCGGCGATCACCGGCCAGGTCTCTTTCGGCTTGACCAGGATGGACTTCACACGCTCGATCAACGCCATGGCCCTTCTCCGTTTGCTGCGGGATTGTTTCCCGCCGCGATGGTAAGGCCCCTAGTACGCGTAACCGATGCCGAACAGGATGCGGTCGTCGCCGCGCGGCCGGGTGTCGGTTCCCTGGGTCACGCGGGCGAGGTCGAGGCGCACGCTCCACGAAGGCGGCAGCGACAGGCGCAGGCCGGCGCCGACGCTGGAGATGTGGCTCCGGTCCGCTTCCCCGGGCAGGGCGTGATTGCGCCGCAACCAGCCGTGGTCGAGGAAGACCAGGGCGCGGGCGAAGACGCCGGGGCCGACGCGCTCGCCGAAGTCGGGCGAGTGCAATTCGAGCGACGCGTGGTTGCCGACGTCGTTGCTCAGCTCGCGCTCGTCGAAGCCGCGCACCGAGTCCTGGCCGCCGATGCCGAACTGCTCGCTCGAGACCAGCGCGTCGCGGGTGTACTGGCCGTCGAACGCGACGCGGACCTGCCAGTCGCCGGGCAGCGACTGCAGCGCCTTGGCGGCGTAGCGCAGGATGGCGTAGTTCGCGCTCGCGCCGGCGCGAGCGGCTTCGAAGGCCTCGGAGCGGCCCTTGCTGCCGCGCGGGATGTTGTGGACGCCGGTGACGGAGAAGTCGACCTGTCGGCTGGCGTCGCTCCAGTTGGCGGCGTAGCCGATGCTCGCCGGATGCACCGTGATGTCGGAGGCGAGGTCGGCGCCGCCCTGGACCAGGCCGACCTGGTTGTCGGTCGGCCGCTGCTCGAAGCCGTAGAGCAGGCGGTGCCGCCAGGCCGTGCTCGGGCGCAGGTTCTGGCTGTAGCGGATGCCGAGCACCGTGCCGCTGCCGCGCACGCTGAACAGATCGCCGACGACGCCGGCATCGACATTGGCGTAGACCGCGTACAGGTCGAGCGCGTCGCCGAACGAGGGCAGCGGAATGCGGTAGTTCAGCGCGGCGATCGTCACGTCCTCGGGCTGGGTGGGGGAGGTGACGTATTGCAGGGTGGCGACGTGATCGAGCTCGGCGACGTTCGCGTGCTGGAAGAAGCCGCCGATGCGCGTCCTCCCGGTCGCCGAGGTGCCGGTGCTGTCGAACACCAGGCCGACCCTCGCGGGCCGGTCCTGCGCGACCGACACCAGGGCATCGATCTCTCCGGGCGAGTCGCTGCGCAGGTCGACGCTGATCCGCCGCGTCGGGTTCTCGTTGGCCAGCGCGAGCTCGCGCGCCAGCGCGTCGGTGTTGGGCGTCGTGCCGTCGCGCAGCGCGGGCAGGGCGCGCCGGATCCGTGCGCCGTCGCTGTCGGGCGCGCCTTCGACGCTGACCTTGCGCAGGCGCGGTTCGACGACGGCGATCCGGACCGTGCCCGTCGCCACTTCCTGCTCCGGCAGGACCACCCGGACCGCGCCGTAGCCGGCCCGCGCATAGGCGAGCTGCAGGGCGGCGACCGCGGCCTGCACGTCGGCGAACGAGCGCGCGCTGCCGGCGTGGCCGGCGAGTGCGGCCTCGATCCCGACCGCATCGAGCAGGGTGTTGCCCTCGACGCTGAAGCGCTGGATGTCGAACGTCGGTGCGGGCGGGGACTGGGCCGCGGCGAGCGGCGCCAGCGCCAGCGCGCCCGCCAACGCCGCGCCATGCGCGAGCCGCCGCAGGGCGGCTTCGGCCCCTCGCATGACGGCCTGCGTCATCCCTTTGTCATCCTGAGCGCAGCGAAGGATCTCTCGCTCCCGTTTCTCATCGGCCCGGTTCGGCGGATACCCGCGACTCGCACACGGGGCGTGGCACCTGGCAGACCGGCCAGCCGACGCAGACGCGCTCGTCGGCGGCCGGCGGCCGGCATTCGCCGCTCGCACTGCCGGTCCTGGCGGACGTGAGGTCCACGAGTCGCGCGTCGCGCGTCGCCAGCGCCGAGTCGAGCCCGGGCGGCGTCGTCGGCGGCGGCATCGGCGGCGGCGGCGGCGCCAGGAGCACGCTGAGCGTGCCGTTCAGGTAGCGGATCGTGTAGTTCTGCGAGCTCTGCCCTGCCGGCACGATCGAGTACATGCCGGGCGGGGAGAGTGCATCGGCGGCGGTCGTGAGACTGAGCGCACCGCTCAGCACCGCTGCCGTTTCCGTGGCGACGAAGCCGCTGTAGGTCGCGGTCAGCGGCGGGTTCGGCTGGATGGTGGTGCGGCTCTTGTCGTCGGCAGCGATCGTCAGCGCCGCCGGGGTGATGCTGCCGGCGGCGGTGTTCGTCAGCACGTTGTAGTTGCCGCCGCCGTTGCCGTCGCTGACCGCGTAGCCGCTGACGCCGATGCTGCGCGATCCGGCGTTCCTGCTGTCGAAGGCCTGGGTCAGCGCGCTCACGC
>JANMCC010000024.1:0-6189 GCA_031360885.1 Burkholderiales bacterium
TGCAGGAAGGCGCCGTCGACGATGCTCAGGTGTTTCATCTGGGTCATGGCGGTCTCCGCTCGGCTCGGCCCCCGTTGTACCGCGCGGCGGATCGAGCGGCCAGCGGGTTGCCCCGGTGCGCCTGTCCTTCACAATCGCCAGATGGACCGCAACGAGGCCGTCGCCGCGAGCAGCGCCGAAGCGCGGCGCGCCTTCTACGAGCGGATCGGCGCGCTCGGCATGACGCCGCTCTGGGAGGTGCTGGGCGCCCTGGTGCCGCCGCAGCCGACCAGCCCGGTCGCGCCCGCCCTCTGGTGCTACGACGCCGTCCGCGAGCACGTGATGGAGGCCGGCCGCCTGATCACCGCCGAGGAGGCCGAGCGGCGCGTCCTGATCCTCGAGAACCCGGCCCTGCGCGGCCAGTCGTGCATCACCCAGTCGCTCTACGCCGGCCTGCAGCTCATCCTGCCGGGCGAGGTGGCACCGGCGCACCGCCACACCCAGTCGGCGCTGCGCCTGGTGCTCGACGGCGAAGGCGCGTACACGGCGGTCGACGGCGAGCGCACGACCATGCGCTACGGCGACTTCATCATCACGCCCTCGTGGACCTTCCACGACCACGGCAACGACGGCACCGAGCCGGTGGTCTGGCTCGACGGCCTCGACATCCCGCTGGTGCGCTTTCTCGACGCCGGCTTCGCCGAGAAGAGCGCGGCGAAGTCGCAGGCGGCGACGCGGCCCGAAGGCGACGCCCTGGCGCGCTACGGCATGGGCCTCGTGCCGATGGACCTGGAGCAGCAGCCGCACGAGCCGACGCGGGTCTTCGTCTACCCGTTCGCGAAGACGCGCGAGGCGCTGCTCGGCATCTCGAAGGCCGAGGCCGATCCGCACCACGCCTTCAAGCTGCGCTTCGTCAACCCCGCCACCGGCCGTTCGCCGATGCCGACGATCGGCACCTTCGCCCAGCGCCTGCCGAAGGGATTCGCGACCCGGCCTTCGAAGAGCAGCGACTCGAGCGTGCATGTCTGCCTCGAAGGCGGCGGCACGGCGACGATCGGCGAGAAGGTGTTCGAGTTCGGCCGGCGCGACATCTTCGTCGTGCCCTCGTGGCAGCCGCTCTCGCTGGCGGCGCGCGCAGACAGCATCCTGTTCAGCTTTTCCGACCGACCGGTGCAGCAGGTGCTCGGCCTCTGGCGCGAGCAGCGCCTGGACTAGGCATGCACCCCGGCGCCCCGGTTCTCGTCGCCGGCGGCGGCATCGGCGGCATCGCCGCGGCGCTGGCCCTGGCGCGGCGCGGCTTCTCGGTCGAGGTGTTCGAGCAGGCGGCGGAGATCGGCGAGATCGGCGCCGGCGTGCAGCTCGCGCCCAACGCCTTCGCCGCCTTCGACGCGCTCGGCGTCGGCGAGCGGGCGCGCTCCCGCGCCGTCTACAACGACCGCATGGTGATGATGGACGCGGTCGAGGGCAGCGTCGTCGCCGAGGTTCCGCTGGGCGAGGCGTTCCGCGCCCGCTTCGGCAATCCGTACGCGGTGATGCACCGCGCCGACGTGCACGGCTCGCTGGTCGAGGGCGCGCGCGCCGAGGCGCGGATCGCGATCCGGACCTCGACGCGGATCGAGCGCTTCGTCCAGGACGAAGCCGGCGTGACCGCGTTCGACGCCGCCGGCGGCGAGCATCGCGGCGCGGCGCTGATCGGCTGCGACGGCGTCAGGTCGAACGTGCGCGGCCAGCTGTTCGGCGACCCGGTGCGCGTCTCGGGCCACGTCGTCTATCGCGCCGTCGTCGACTCTGCCGAGTTTCCCGCCGACCTCGCCTGGAACGCCGCCGCGGTCTGGGCCGGCCCGGACTGCCACCTCGTGCACTATCCGCTGCGCGGCGGCGAGCAGTACAACGTGGTCGTCACCTTCCACAGCCGCGAGGCCGAGACCTGGGGCGTGCGCGAAGGCAGCCGGGCGGAGGTGCTCTCCTACTTCGAGGGCATCTGCGAGCGCGCCCACCAGCTGCTCGAGCTGCCGAAGAGCTGGCGACGCTGGGCCACCGCCGACCGCGAGCCGATCGAATGCTGGAGCGACGGCGCGGTGACGCTGCTCGGCGACGCGGCGCATCCGCTGCTGCAGTACCTGGCGCAGGGCGCGTGCATGGCGCTCGAGGACGCGGTGACATTGGGCGCGGCGCTCGACGCCGAGCGCGGCGATTTCGTCGCCGCCTTCCGCCGCTACGAGCAGGCCCGGGTCGCCCGCGCCGCGCGCGTGGTGCTGATGACGCGCGAGATGGGCCGGCTCTATCACGCCAAGGGCGTGGAGCGGCTGGTGCGCAACCAGCTCTGGCGCGGAAGAACGCCGGAGCGCTTCTACGACGCGGTGGAGTGGCTCTACGGCTGGACGGCGGAGCGCTGCCTGGACTGCTGAGACACCGCAGCCGGGCGCCGTACAGCAGAGCGACGGCGAGCAGGATGCGCCCGTGCCCTCAGACGAACCCGAGATTCCTCTGGCTGGCGTCGTAGTTGCCCAGGTTCGGCAGCACCGTCAGCAGATTCGCGTCCGAGATCCCGAACCACTTGCCAAGCGTCGCCGCGTACTGGTCGACGCCGCTGCTCGGCAGCAGCCGACCCTGGCCGACATCGTCGGGGCCGTCGTTGGCGACGACCGGCGGCGTGCCGTAGAAGCGCCCGCCGTTGACCGCGCCGCCGAGCATGAAGTGCATGCTGCCCCAGCCGTGGTCGGAGCCGTCGTTCGCGGTCAGCGTACGGCCGAAGTCCGAGGCGGTGAAGGTGGTGACCTGACTGGCGATGCCGAGCTCGACCGTCGCCGCCTGGAACGCGGCGAGTGCGTCGGCGAGCGTCGTCAGCAGGCCGGGGTGCACGGTGTCGAGGCCGTCGTGGGTGTCGAAGCCGCCGATCGAGACGAAGAAGACCTGCCGCTTCGTGCTCGTGGTTGGCGCGGTCGAGATCATGCGGGCGACGAACTTGAGCTGGTCGGCGAGCGGGTTGCCGGCCGGAAACGGGGTCGCGATCACGGGGGCGGTGGCGAGCGCGGCCGTCAGCGCGCCGCCGGCGTCGATCGAACGCGTCGCCACCCGGGAATACTCGTTCTCGAACAGGTGCGTGCGCGGCGCGGTGACCAGCGCCTGCTGCGCGCTCGAGCACGCGGCCGAGCCGAACAGCGGCGCAGCGAGGCCGCTGAACGCGACCGGCCCCGTCGCCGAGACCTGGTACTGCACGGCGGTGCCGCCGGAGAGGAACACCGCGTTGCCCGAAACGTTGACGCAGGTGAAGGTGGCGTTGCCGTTGCCGGCGACGAACAGGTCGCCCATGCGCCCGCCCCAGCCCGAGGCCGCGCCCTCCGGCGCCGACGACTGCCATACCGACTGCTGGTCGTTGTGCGAGAACAGCTTGGGCGGAAGCGGCACCGATTTCGCCGTGTACTGCGCCTTCGTCGTCGGCTGCACCAGCGTGCCGACGTTGAGCATCACGCCCATCCGGCCGGCGGCGAACAGCGGCAGCAGCGGTGCGAGCTCGGGAGCGAGCGCGTACTGGCGCCCGCCCGGCAGCGCGAGCGAAGGGACGAGCGTCGTCGCCGCCAGCTCGCCGGCGCTGTAGGCAAGGCTCGGCCGCATGCCCTGGTAGGCCGCGTAGCTGGTGGCGTCGACCGGCACCAGCGTGTTGCCGTAGTCGTTGCCGCCGTAGAGGAAGACGCAGACCAGCGCCTTGTAGTCGGTGGCGCCCTGCGCCGCCGCTTCGCCGAGCGCGGCGAGATTGAGGGCCCACGGCGTGGCCACGCCGGCGAGCGAAAGGGCCGAGCCGCGCTGCAGGAAGGCGCGACGGGAAGCGTTCATCGTCATCGCGTTCTCCCCTACTTCAGGACCACGAACTCGGGCGCGGCGAGCGCGAGCGTGAGGCTCGCGTAGATCCGTTTCAGGCGATTCGGATCGCTGCCGCCGGGCAGCGTCGCGACTGCATTGGCGATCGTCGTCGCGGTCGCGGCGCCGAGCTGGCCGGCGCAGAGCACGAGGTTGATCTCTGCGAGCAGCGCCGCCGCGTCGTCGCCGAGCGCGAGCAGGCTCGTGTAGTCGGCGACCACATCACCCACGCCCTGGCCGGAGACGGCGCGCTGCAGGTAGTTGACCGCACCGACCACGGACGACTCGTTGGTGATCTGGAACTCGGGTGCGACCAGCGATGCCGTCGCGATCGCGCTGTTCGGCGGCACGTAGCCGGGACGAAAGAAGTTGAAGACCGAGGGCGAGCGCAGCGGGCTCTGGCCGAGCCGGGTCGAAGGATCGGAGGTGTTGCCGATGGCCCAAGCGCCGCTCGGCGAGCTCGCGTTCCAGGCACGCGCCCAGGCGGCCAGGCGCAACATCGGCTCGCGCAGCTTGCCGGCCGAGCTGCCGGCTGCAACGCCGGCGCTGCGCGCTTCGTTGTCGAGCAGGATCGCCTTGATCACCGCCTTGAGGTTGCCCTTGGACCCCGTGCCGTCGTCGTTGAAGACCGCGGCGATGCGAGCCACGTAGGCCGGGCTCGGGTTGCTGGTGACGAGGCGCTGGATCAGCTGCTTCGAGAGGAAGGGCGCGAGGCTGGGCTGGGCGAAGATGGTGTCGAGCGCAAGCGTCAGCCCCGCGGTCGGATCGGTGTTGGCGGGAATCGTCACCCCGAGGAAGGTCTTGGCGCCCGTCTCGTAGCGGCCGGGAATCTGCGTCAACGGCCGACGCATGAAATCGGGCGTCGCCGTGCCCGCCGAGCCACTCAGCCCGGCGAGGTCGAAGTCCCAGCCGGTAAAGACTCGGGCCAGGCCGGTGATGTCGTCCTGGGTGTAGGTCGCGCCCGCGCCGGCGCCGGTCGCGGCGCTGCCGTCGGGATTGAGCTTCACCAGGCCGATCGTGAACAGCTGCATCAGCTCGCGCGCGTAGTTCTCGTCGGGAAGGGCGCCGGTGCTGGCGTTCGCCTTGGCGCTGCCGCGAAAGGTGAGGTACATCCCCATCGCGGTGTTGGTGGAGACCTGCTGCAGAAGGGCGCGGTGACTGCCGAATGCGCCGGCCTCGAGCAGGTCGAGGTAGTTGGCCGCGGCGAAGGCCTTCCAGCCGCCGCCGACCAGGCTGTCGATCGAGACGACCATGATCTCGGAGAGCGCCAGGGTCACGCGCTGGCGCAGCGTGTCTGGCGAGGCGAGCAGCTTGGCCCAGGTCACCGGGTCGAATCCGGCCTCGCTGTTCTTGTAGCTCGGGTCGTTCAGGCCGGCGGCGATCAGCGAGTCCCAGCGCGTCGCCGAAGGCGGCAGGGCGAATTGCTCGTCGAGCCAGGCCGCGTAGCCGATCGCCTGGACGCGCGCGATCTGCTCGCGGCTGGCGCCCATCGAGGCCTGGGCGAGAAAGCGCGACGCCTCGGCGGCGGTCGGCGCCGTGCCTGTGCCGCCACCGCCCCCCCCGCCCGGCGACCCGTCGCTGCCGCCGCCGCACGCCGCGAGCGTGGCCGCAGCGAGCAGCGCCGCTGCCGACATGGGCTGGTATGCGCCGGGACGCTCGCCGTCCTCGACCTCGGCCTCGATCTCTGCGCTCTGCATGGCCTCGTCCTCCGCATCGCAGTGTCGAGCAGCGACGACCCCGCTTGATGAAGCAAGGCCGCTCCGGCGTAAAGGCCGGTAAAGCATGGCGACCGGATGCAACCGGCGCCGGCCGAGCGAGAATGCGCCAGCAGCCCTCCGGCTGAGGAGCGATGCCATGGCCGTCCAGCGCGAGCGTCCCTACTGTCGCTTCAACTTCCTCGTCGACCTCGGCGACGGCAACAGCGAGGGCCCGGGTGCCGGTTTCCAGGAAGTCGGCGCGATCGAGGCCGAGATCGGCGTCACCGAATACCGCAACGGCAACTCGAAAGAGAACAACGTCGTCAAGATCACCGGCCTCAGCAAGTTCGCCAACGTCACGCTCAAGCGCGGCGTGATCGGCGCGCTCAACCTCTACCAGTGGTTCGACCAGGTGCGAAACGGCGACCAGGCGGCGCTGCGCACGGTCACGATCCAGTTGCAGAACGAGGACCACACCGCCGTCGTCCAGACCTGGAAGCTGCTGCGCGCGCGCATCGTCAAGTTCACCAGCGGCCCGTTCAACGCGCAGTCCACCGATGTCGCCATCGAAGAGATCGTCCTCGCCTACGAGCGCCTCGAGCTCGAGTGACGGCGCGGTTCGCGGCCGGCCGCTGGGTCGCTCGAACTTTGTCGT
>JANMCC010000037.1:0-2662 GCA_031360885.1 Burkholderiales bacterium
CTCGACGCCGGCAACGACGGCGCGCGCACCGGCGACGCCGGCATCGCCGGCGTGACCGTCGCGCTCACCGGCAGCGACGCCGCGGGCAACCCGGTCTCGCGAACGACCACGACCGACGCGACCGGTGCCTACCGCTTCGACGATGTGCTCGGGGCCGGCCCCGGCGGCTACACGATCACCGAACAAGCCGCTCAACCGCTCGTCGCCGGCCGCGCCACGCTCAACGGCCGCACGACCGCGGGCTCGACCGGCGGCGCGGCCAACGGCGTGGCCGCGACGCCGAGCGCGATCGCGGCCATCGCCCTCGCCGCCGGCGCCGATTCCGCCGAGAACAACTTCGGCGAGATCCTGCCGGTCTCGATCGCCGGCACGGTGTTCATCGACCTCAACAACAACGGGGTGCAGAACGCGCCCGGCGACGCCGGCCTGGCCGGCGTGACGATCGTCGTCAGCGGCACCGACGACACCGGAGCCGCGGTCGCGCGCACCGTGAGCACCGCGGCCGACGGCAGCTACGCGCTGCCCGACCTGCGGCCCGGAACCTACACGGTGACCGAGCCGACGCAGCCGACCGGCACGACCAACGGCCAGACCCTCGCCGGCACGAGCGGCGGCAGCGCCACGCCGGCGGCGACCGTGCCCTCGGCCATCGCCAACGTCGTGCTGACGACGCCCGGCAGCACCGGCACCGGCTACAACTTCGCCGAGATCCCGAACACGAGCAGCGTCTCGGGCCGCGTCTGGCTCGACCTCGACAACAGCGGCACGATCAACGCGGCCGAGGCCGGCATCGCCGGCGTGACGATCGAGCTGGCCGGCACCGACCTCGGCGGCGCCGCGGTCACGCGCACGACCACGACCGACGCGAGCGGCAACTACAGCTTCGCCAACCTGCCGCCCGGCACCTACGCCGTGCGCGAGCCGACGCAGCCGCCGGCCACGCTCAGCGGCACGACCGTGCCCGGCTCCGCGGGTGGCGCGGCGACGCCGCCGGCGACAACGCCGAGCGCGATCACAGGCGTGGTGGTCGGCGTCGGCCAGAGCGCGAGCGGCAACAACTTCGGCGAGCTGCCGGCCGGCTCGATCGCCGGCCACGTCATCGGCGACAGCAACAACAACGGCCGCCTCGACGGCGACGAGAGCGGACTGGCGAACGTGACGATCGTGCTGACCGGCAGCGACGATCTCGGCATGGCCGTGAACCTGACGGCCACGACCAATGCGACCGGCGCCTACTCGTTCGCCAACCTGCGCCCCGGCAACTACACCTTGACTGAGCCGACGCAGCCTGCCGGCACGGTGAACGGACTCACCACGCCGGGCACGATCAACGGCACGCGCGCGGGCACGGCGACGCCGCCTTCGAGCACGCCGTCGGCGATCGCCAACGTCGCCTTGCCGGCGGGCGGCGCGTCGATCGACAACGACTTCGCCGAGATCGGCAACTCGGCCGACCTGCTGGTGACGAAAGCCGCCGTCGAGGCGAGATTCACCGTCAACAACCTCGGCACGTACACGATCCGCGTGCGCAACGGCGGCGAATCGGCGACCAGCGGCAGCTACCGCGTCTCGGACCGGCTGCCCAGCGGGTTGACGCTCGACGCCACGCCGGCCGGCACGGGCTGGGCTTGCGTCGGCGCGGCCGGGGCGTCGAGCTTCAGCTGCAGCGCGAGCGGCGTGATCGCCGCCGGGGCGGCCAACCCGAACCCGATCACGCTGCGCGTGCGCGTCGCCGCGGCGGCGCTGCAGAGCTCGCCGGCGACCAACGCGGTGCAGGTCGACGGCGGCGGCGAGCTGCCGGCGCGCGGCCCCTCTCCCGCCGAGCTCGACGCGTTCAACAACACGCCGGGCAACCTGCCCGCGTGCCTGCCCGGCATCGCCGCGAACGCGTGCCGCACCGCGACCCCGGTGCAGGCCTCGGCGTCGATCTCCGGCACGACCTGGTACGACATCGGCGCGACCCGCGGCGTCCTCGACGGCGGCGACCGTCGCCTCGCCGGCTGGCAGGTCGAGGTGCTCGACGCCGCCGGCAACCTCGTGGCGCGCGCCGCCACCGCGACCGACGGCAGCTATCGCATCAACGACCTCTTGCCCGGCGTCGAGCTGCACGTGCGCTTCCGCGATCCGGCCTCGAACATCGTCTGGGGTTATCCGGTGAACGGCGAGGCTGCGCCCGGCTCGTCGGGGGCGACCTGCAACACCGCGCAGGCGATCGCCAACGGCAGCGCGAGCTCCTGTCCGGGCAGCGGCGCCGACCCGTCGCTGACCGTCGTGCTCGCGGCCGGCAGCAACCTGCCGCAGCAGAGCCTGCCGGTCGATCCCAGCGGCGTGGTCTACGACTCGGGCACTCGCCAGCCGGTGCCGGGCTCGGTCGTCACGCTCGCGCCGGTCGGCACCTGCGCCGGCTGGAACCCGGCCACCGGCCTGGTCGCGGAAACGCTCGGCGGCTACACGGCCAGCGGCGACGCAGTCTCGATGACGGTTGGAGCCGATGGCTTCTACCAGTTCCTGTTCGCGCCGGCGGCGCCGGCGAGCTGCACCTTCAGCCTCGCCGTGACGCCGCCGCCGGGCTACACCTTCGCCTCGGCGCTGATCCCGCCGGCCGCGGCCCCGTTCACCGCGCCGGGCGGCCCGGGCACGACCGCGGCGATCCAGCCGCAGG
>JANMCC010000053.1:0-11850 GCA_031360885.1 Burkholderiales bacterium
ACGAAGGGCACGGTGCGCGAGGCGCGCGGGTTCACCTCGAGCACGTAGACGACCGCCCGGCTGCCGTCGCCGCCGATGTCGCCCTGGATCGCGAACTGCACGTTCATCAGGCCGACGACCTTGAGCGCCCGGGCCATCAACGTCGTTTGCCGGCGCATCTCGTCCTGCAGGCTCTTCGGCAGCGAGTACGGCGGCAGCGAGCAGGCCGAGTCGCCCGAGTGGATGCCCGCCTGCTCGACGTGCTCCATGATCCCGCCGATCATCACCTCGGTGCCGTCGCTGATGCAGTCGACGTCGACCTCGATCGCGTCGTCGAGAAAGCGGTCGAGCAGCACCGGCGACTTCTCGCTCACCTTCACGGCCTCGCGCATGTAGCGCTCGAGGTCCTTGTCGCCGTGCACGATCTCCATCGCCCGGCCGCCGAGCACGTAGCTCGGACGCACCACCAGCGGATAGCCGATCTCCTGCGCCAGGACCAGCGCCTGCTCCTCGGTGCGCGCGGTGCGGTTCGGCGGCTGCTTCAGGCCGAGCTCGTGCAACAGTTTCTGGAAGCGCTCGCGGTCCTCGGCGATGTCGATCGAATCGGGCGTCGTGCCGACGATCGGTACGCCCGCTTTCTCGAGCGCCAGCGCGAGCTTGAGCGGCGTCTGGCCGCCGTACTGGACGATCACGCCGACCGGCTTTTCCTTGGCGACGATCTCGAGCACGTCCTCGAGCGTCACCGGCTCGAAGTAGAGGCGGTCGGAGGTGTCGTAGTCGGTCGAGACGGTCTCGGGGTTGCAGTTGACCATGATGGTCTCGTAGCCGTCTTCGCGCATGGCGAGGGCGGCGTGGACGCAGCAGTAGTCGAACTCGATGCCCTGGCCGATGCGGTTCGGGCCGCCGCCGAGGACCATGATCTTCTTCCGGTCGGTCGGTGCCGCCTCGCATTCCTCGTCGTAGGTGGAATACATGTAGGCCGTCTGGGTCGCGAACTCGGCGGCGCAGGTGTCGACCCGCTTGTAGACCGGCCGCACGTCCTGGGCATGCCGCTGCGAGCGCACCTCGTCCTCGCGGGTGCCGAGCAGGCGCGCCAGCCGCCGGTCGGAAAAGCCCTTGGCCTTGAGGAAGCGCATCTCCGGGATCGACAGGCTCTCGAGGCTGCGGCCGGCGATGGCCTTCTCGGCGGCAACGATCTCCTCGATCTGCGCCAGGAACCAGGGATCGATCCCCGTCTCCTCGAAGATCTCGGCCGCGCTCATGCCGATGCGGAAGGCGTCGCCGACGTAGAGCAGCCGCTCCGGGCCGGCCTCGCCGATCTCCTGGACGATCTCCTCGCGGTCGCTGCTGCGCTCGGAGAGGCCGTCTATGCCGGTCTCGAGGCCGCGCAGCGCCTTCTGCAGGCTTTCCTGGAAGGTGCGGCCCATCGCCATCACCTCGCCCACCGACTTCATCTGCGTCGTCAAGCGCGAATCGGCGGCGGGAAACTTCTCGAAAGCAAAGCGCGGGATCTTGGTGACGACGTAGTCGATGGAGGGCTCGAAGCTCGCCGGCGTGGCGCCGCCGGTGATGTCGTTCTTCAACTCGTCAAGCGTGTAGCCGACCGCGAGCTTGGCCGCAACCTTGGCGATCGGAAAGCCGGTCGCCTTCGACGCCAGCGCCGAGGAGCGCGAGACGCGCGGGTTCATCTCGATCACGACCATCCGGCCGTCCTGCGGATTGACCGCGAACTGCACGTTCGAGCCGCCCGTCTCGACGCCGATCTCGCGCAGGATCGCGATCGACGCGTTCCTCATCAGCTGGTATTCCTTGTCCGACAAGGTCTGCGCCGGCGCCACCGTGATCGAGTCGCCGGTGTGGATGCCCATCGGGTCGAGGTTCTCGATCGAGCAGACGATGATGCAGTTGTCCGCCTTGTCGCGAACCACTTCCATCTCGAACTCCTTCCAGCCGATCAGGCTCTCCTCGATCAGCAGTTCCTTGGTCGGCGAGAGGTCGAGGCCGCGCTTGCAGATCTCCTCGAATTCGTCGGGGTTGTAGGCGATGCCGCCGCCGGTGCCGCCGAGCGTGAAGCTCGGGCGGATCACCATCGGGAAGCCATTGCCGCCGATGTCGTGCGAGATCCGCCGCTGCACCGCCAGCGCCTCATCCAGCGAATGCGCGATCCCCGACTTGGCCGAGTGCAGGCCGATGCCGGTCATCGCATCCTTGAACTTGAGCCGGTCCTCGGCCTTCTCGATCGCCT
Source organism: Burkholderiales bacterium (assembly GCA_031360885.1). Classification (GTDB taxonomy): domain Bacteria; phylum Pseudomonadota; class Gammaproteobacteria; order Burkholderiales; family Burkholderiaceae_C; genus Schlegelella_A. The sequence goes on from JANMCC010000053.1 coordinate 2,225, forward strand.
TCTCGTTGGCGCCGATCATCTCGACGCCGTACTTCTGCAGCACGCCGTGGCGGTGCAGGTCGAGCGCGCAGTTGAGCGCGGTCTGCCCGCCCATGGTCGGCAGCACCGCGTCGGGCCGCTCCTTGGCGATGATCTTCTCGACCATGCTCCAGGTGATCGGCTCGATGTAGGTCGCGTCGGCCATCTCAGGGTCGGTCATGATCGTCGCCGGATTGCTGTTGACGAGGACCACGCGGAAGCCCTCCTCGCGCAGCGCCTTGCAGGCCTGGGCGCCCGAGTAGTCGAACTCGCAGGCCTGGCCGATGACGATCGGCCCGGCGCCGATGATCAGGATGGTGTGCAGGTCGGTGCGCTTAGGCATGCGCCTTCCCGGCGGTTTCCATCAGCGCGACGAAGCGGTCGAACAGGTAGCCGATGTCGTGCGGCCCCGGCGACGCCTCGGGGTGACCCTGGAAGCAGAAGGCGGGCTTGTCGACGTGCGCCAGGCCCTGCAGCGTGCCGTCGAAGAGCGAGACGTGCGTGGGGCGGAGCGTCGCCGGCAGCGACTCCGGGTCGACCGCGAAGCCGTGGTTCTGGCTGGTGATCGAGACCCGACCGCTGTCGAGGTCCTTGACCGGGTGGTTCGCGCCGTGGTGTCCGAACTTCATCTTGTAGGTGCGGGCGCCGCAGGCCAGCGCCATGATCTGGTGGCCGAGGCAGATGCCGAAGGTCGGCACGCTGCGGTCTATGCATTCGCGGGTGGCGGCGATCGCGTAGTCGCAGGGCTCGGGGTCGCCCGGCCCGTTGGCGAGGAAGACGCCGTCGGGGCGCATCGCCAGCACCTCGGCGGCGGGCGTCTTCGCCGGCACCACCGTGATCCGGCAGCCACGCTCGGCCAGCATGCGCAGGATGTTGAACTTGACACCGAAGTCGTAGGCGACGACGTGGCGGATCGGTGCTGCCTGCGTGCCGTAGCCGCGTTCCAGCGCCCAGACCGTCTGCTGCCACTCGTAGGGCGCCTCGACGCTCACGACCTGCGCCAGGTCCAGCCCCGCCATCGAAGGCGCCGAACGCGCCTTGGCGATCGCCGAGTCGACGATCGCGGGCGTCGCCTCGGCGCCTCGCGCCAGGGCGACGATGCAGCCGTTCTGCGCGCCGCCGGTGCGCAGCAGCCGGGTCAGGCGCCGGGTGTCGATGCCGGCGATCGCCACCGTGGCGGCGGCGCGGAGGTAGTCGCGCAGCGAGGCCGTGCTGCGGAAGTTCGAGGCCAGCGCCGGCACGTCCTTGACCACCAGCCCGGCGGCGAACACCTGCCGCGATTCGACGTCCTCCGGGCTCGAGCCGTAGTTGCCGATGTGCGGATAGGTCAGGGTGACGATCTGCCGGCAGTAGCTCGGGTCGGTGAGGATCTCCTGGTAGCCGGTCAGCGCGGTGTTGAAGACCACCTCGCCGGTGGTCTGGCCTTCGGCGCCGATGGATGCCCCGTGGAGTACCGTGCCGTCGGCGAGTGCCAGGAGGGCCTGGGCGTGGTCGGGCAGCAGTTGCGCGGACAAGGGAAGAGCTCCGGGTCGAGGCGAGGCGGTGGTGCGGGGACGGGCCGAGCGAAGCCCGCCGTCCTGGGCCTTCGTCGCAGCCGCTTCAGCCGATGCGTTGGAGCGGACCGAGGCGACAAATTGTAGCCGGCCGAAGCCTCGTCGCCGTTGGCGAGCGCTCTCCGGCGTCGTCATTGCAATCGCCGCCGGGGCCTCCATCTGGGTCTGTGGCGGTTCATGGCTGGCCGCGCCAAGCCCATGATTTGTAAGGGCAATCGGCGGAACTAGAATCCGCCGCGATACTCACAGTCTCGTCAACGTTGTTCGGAGGTCGAATGGCTCAAAGTCTGCAAACGGTCGGTGGCGGGTATGTCGGCGAAGTCGGCAGCGTCGACCAGCGCAACCGGGTTCTTCGCAATACCTACTGGCTGCTCGCCCTGTCGATGCTGCCCACGGTGCTCGGCGCCTGGGTCGGCGTCGCGACCGGTGCGATGGCGACGCTCGGCGCCGGCATGAGCGCGATCGTCTTCCTCGGCGGCGCGTTCGGCTTCATGTTCGCGATCGAGAAGACCAAGAACTCGGCCGCCGGCGTTCCGGTGCTGCTGGCGTTCACGTTCTTCATGGGCCTTATGCTGTCGCGCATGCTGAGCTTCGTGCTCGGCCTGTCGAACGGCCCCGGGCTGATCATGATGGCCTTCGCCGGCACCGGCCTGATCTTCTTCGGCATGGCTGCGCTGTCCACCGTGATCAAGCGCGACCTGTCGGCGATGGGCAAGTTCCTGTTCATCGGCGCGATCCTGGTGCTGGTGGCGAGCATCGCCAACATCTGGCTGCAGTCGAGCACGCTGATGATCACGCTCTCGGTGCTGGTGATCGGCATCTTCTCCGCGTTCATCATCTACGACCTGCAGCGCGTGAAGAACGGCCTCGAGACGAACTACATCAGCGCCACGCTGGGCGTCTACCTCAACGTCTACAACATCTTTTCGGCCCTGCTCTCGATCTTCGGGCTGGGCGGCAGCCGGGATTGACCGGGCGCTTCGGTCTCTCGGCGCTTCGCTGGATCAACAAGGCCCCCGCGGGGGCCTTGTTCTGTTGTGGGGTCAGATCCGGTCGAAGACGGCGATGCTCTCCACGTGCGTCGTGTGGGGAAACATGTTCACCGCCCCCGCCGCCGAGCAGCGATAGCCGGCGCGGTGCACCATCAGGCCGGCGTCGCGCGCCAGGGTCGCCGGGTTGCAGCTGACGTAGACGATGCGCCTCGGCGGCGACCAGCCGTCGACCGGCATCTCGGCCAGATCGGCCAGCGCCTTGGCGATCGCGAACGCGCCTTCGCGCGGCGGATCGATCAGCCAGCGGTCGGCGGCGCCGATCTGCGCCAGCGCCTCGGGCGTGATGTCGAACAGGTTGCGAACCTCGAAGCGGGTTCGCCCGGCGAGGCCGTTCAGCAGGGCGGCCTCGCCGGCGCGCTCGACCAGCGCCTTGCTGCCCTCGATGCCGAGCACCGACGCCGCCCGCCGCGCCAGCGGCAGCGTGAAGTTGCCCAGGCCGCAGAACCAGTCGATCACCGTGTCGTCGGGCGCGGGCGCCAGCAGGCGCACCGCGCGTGACACCAGGGCACGGTTGATGTCGCGATTGACCTGCGTGAAATCGGTCGGCCGGAACGGCATGACGACGTCGAACTCGGGCAACCGGTAGTCCAGGCTCGACCCCGCGCCATCGAGCCGACGCACCGTGTCCGGGCCCTTGGGCTGCAGCCACCACTCGACGCCGTGCGTCACGGCGAAGGCGCGCAGCCGATCGAGGTCTTCCTCGACCAGGGGCTCGAGGTGGCGCAGCACCAAGGCGGTGGTCGCATCGCCTACCGCCAACTCGATCTGCGGCAGGCGGTCGCGCGCGCGCATCGCGCCGACCAGCTCGCGCAGCGGAAGCAGCAGGTCGCTCACGTGGTTCGGCAGGACGTCGCAGCTGCGGATGTCGGCGACGTAGCTCGACTTGCGCTCGTGAAAGCCGACCAGCACGGCGCTCTTCTTGACCACGTGGCGCACCGAGAGCCGCGCCCGCTGCCGATAGCCCCAGGCCGGCCCCTCGATCGCCCGCAGCACCTGCTCGGGCTTCACCTTGCCCAGGTGCCAGAGCGCGTCTTCCAGCGCCCGCTGCTTGGTCGCCACCTGCGCGCCGACGTGCAGGTGCTGCATCGCGCAGCCGCCGCAGACGCCGAAGTGCGGGCAGCGCGGCACGACCCGCTGCGCGCTCTCGCGGCGCAGCGCGACCAGCGCCGCCTGCTCCCAGTTGTTCTTCTTCCGGCGCACCGCCACCCGGACTTCCTCGCCCGGCAACGCGTCCTCGACGAACACCACCTTGCCTTCGGCGTTGTGCGCCACGCCCTGCGCCTCGAGGTCGAGCGACTCGATGCGAAGCCACTCGTCTGTGCTCGTCATGGGGGGGATTATCCCGAGCGCCGCAAGGGCGCTGCTAAACTCGCGGCGCCAGGAGAGTGCTCGGTCGATCGAGCCGCCGAAGGCGCAGATGGGACCTTCGGGTCGCGTCGAACGCTCAGGCACCAAGGACTGGCAAGCGCTCGCGAAAGCAGGCGTTCCTCGCTGGAGAGAGGCCCGTTTCGAGCGGGCCCACCGAAGGGGCAAGCGGTGTCGTTCGCGACGCCGCCAATCTCTCAGGTAGAGCGGACAGCAAGGGCAAATGATCCCGGGCGGCCTCGGCGGCACGGGTGTGCAATTTGCTCCGGAGCCGCCATGACCTCCTCCGACCCGACCGCAGCCCCGCCCGCGCCGCTGCTGCACACGCCGCTCTACGCCCTTCACCTCGAGCTCGGGGCGAAGATGGTGCCTTTCGCCGGCTACGCCATGCCGGTGCAGTATCCGCAAGGCATCCTCGCCGAGCACCGCCAGTGCCGCGACTCGGCGGTGCTGTTCGACGTCTCGCACATGGGCCAGCTGCGCCTGCAGGGCGAAGACGCCACTGCGGCGCTGGAGTCGCTGGTGCCGGTCGACATCGCCGGCCTGGCGCCCGGCAAGCAGCGCTACGCCCTGTTCACCAACGAGGCCGGCGGCATCCTCGACGACCTGATGGTGACGCGCCGCGACGACCATCTCTTCCTCATCGTCAACGCCGCCTGCAAGGAAGCCGACACCGCGCACCTGCGCGCGCACCTGGCCACCCGCTGCCTGATCGAGCCGCTGCCGGAGCGCGCGCTGCTCGCGCTGCAGGGGCCGAAAGCCGCCGCGGTGATGGCCCGCCTCGCCCCGGAGCTGACGCGGCTCACCTTCATGACCGGCGGCGACGCGCTCATCCACGGCATCGCCTGCTTCGCCACCCGCTCCGGCTACACCGGCGAAGACGGCTTCGAGATCTCGGTCGCCGCGCACGAGGCCGAGGCGCTGGCGCGCGCCCTGCTCGCCGAGCCCGAGGTCGTGCCCGCCGGCCTCGGCGCGCGCGACACGCTGCGGCTCGAAGCGGGCCTGTGCCTCTACGGCCACGACATCGACACCGCCACCACGCCGGTCCAGGCCGGTCTCACCTGGGCGATCCAGAAGGTGCGTCGGCCGGGCGGCGCGCGCGCCGGCGGCTACCCGGGCGAGAACGCGATCGCGGTGCAGCTTGCCGAAGGCGCGGCGATCAAGCGGGTCGGCCTCGTCGGCCTCGAGCGTGTGCCGGTGCGCGAAGGCGCGGCCATCGTCGACGACGCGGGCTTGCGCGTCGGCCGCGTCACCAGCGGCACCATCGGGCCGAGCGTCGGCCAGCCGATCGCGATGGCCTACCTGCCCGCCGCGCTCGCCGCGCCCGGCACGGTGGTCCATGCCGACGTCCGCGGCAAGCGCCAGCCGATGCGCGTCACTCCCATGCCCTTCGCGCCGCATCGCTATTTCCGCGGCTGACTTCAACCTTCGTCCTTCCTTCAGGAGCCAAGCGATGACCGTCAAGTACACCAGCGACCACGAATGGATCAGCTTCGACGAGGCCGGCCCGGCCACCGTCGGCATCACCCAGCACGCGCAGGACGCGCTCGGCGACGTCGTCTTCGTCGACCTGCCTGCCCTCGGCAAGACCTTCGCCAAGGGCGAGGTCGCCGGCGTGGTCGAGTCGGTCAAGGCGGCGGCCGATCTGTACATGCCGGTCAGCGGCGAGATCGTCGAGGTCAACGAGGCGCTGCGCGCCGACCCGTCGCTCGCCAACAGCGACCCGCAGGCGTCCGGCTGGTTCTTCAAGATCAAGGTCGCCAGCCCGGGCGAAACCGACGGCCTGCTCGACCAGGGCGCCTACGACGAGCTCGTCAAGAACGCCTGAATCCGCCTCGCCCCGCGCCGCACCGACCGGAAATTCCGCCATGCTCATGTCCGCCCTGAAGCCGCTCTCCGAGCTCGAGAACCCGTCCGAGTTCGTCGCCCGCCACATCGGCATCGACGCCGCCGCGGAGGCGACGATGCTGCAGGCGATCGGCGCCCAGTCTCGTCGCGCACTGGTGGAAGCGATCGTGCCCGCGTCGATCGCCCGCGCCGCGCCGATGCGCCTGCCGGCGGTGCTGAGCGAAGCGCAGGCGCTCGCCGAGCTGCGCGGCATCGCGGCGAAGAACAAGGTTTTGAAGAGCTTCATCGGCCAGGGCTACCACGGCACGCACACGCCCGGCGTCATCCTGCGCAACGTGCTCGAGAACCCGGCCTGGTACACCGCCTACACGCCCTACCAGGCAGAGATCTCGCAGGGCCGGCTCGAGGCCCTGGTCAACTTCCAGACGATGGTCACCGACCTGACCGGCATGGCGATCGCCGGCGCGTCGATGCTCGACGAGGCCACCGCCGCCGCCGAAGCGATGACGCTGGCGCTGCGCGTCGGCCACCCGGGCAAGGGCACGGCGGGCTCGACCTTCTTCGTCGCCGACGACGTGCTGCCGCAGACGCTGGAGGTGGTGCGCACGCGCGCAGCGCCGCTCGGCATCGCCGTCGTCACCGGCCCCGTCGGCGCGGCCGCCCAGGCCGACGCATTCGGCGTGCTGCTGCAGTACCCCGGCGTCGGCGGCGCCGTCCACGACCTGAAGCCGGTGATCGCCGCGGTCCATGCCAAGGGGGGGATCGCGATCGTCGCCGCCGACCTGCTGGCCCTCACCCTGCTCGTGCCGCCCGGCGAGCTCGGCGCCGACATCTGCGTCGGCAACACGCAGCGCTTCGGCATGCCCATGGGCAACGGCGGTCCGCACGCCGCCTTCCTCGCCACCAAGGACGAGTTCAAGCGATCCATGCCGGGCCGCCTCGTCGGCGTGAGCGTCGATGCGCACGGCCGCCCGGCGTACCGGCTGGCGTTGCAGACACGCGAGCAGCACATCCGGCGCGAGAAGGCGACGAGCAACATCTGCACCGCGCAGGTGCTGCCCGCCGTCGTCGCCGGCATGTACGCGGTCTACCACGGGCCGCAAGGCCTGCTGCGGATCGCCCGGCGCGTCGCCAGCTACACCGCGGTGCTCGCCGCCGGGTTCGAGGCGATAGGCCTGGCCCGGACCCACGACGACGCCTTCGACACAATCGAGCTGCGCACCGAGGCCCGCACCGACGCCGTCCTCGCGGCCGCGGCGAGCGCAGGCATGAACCTGCGCCGCGCTTCGGCGACCAGCGTCGGCATCAGCCTCGACGAGACGACGACCCGGGCCGACGTCGAGGCGCTCTGGTCGGTGTTCGCGGCGAACGGCTTCGGCAAGCCGCCCGCCGATCTCTGGGCGCGCAGCGAGAAAGGCGTCGAGTCGCTGATCCCGACCGGCCTGCGTCGCGCCGGCGCCTTCCTCGGCCATCCGACCTTCCACCGGCACCGCTCCGAGACCGAGATGCTGCGCTACCTGCGCATGCTCGCCGACAAGGACCTGGCGCTCGACCGCTCGATGATCCCGCTCGGCTCGTGCACGATGAAGCTGAACGCGACCAGCGAGATGATCCCGATCACCTGGCCCGAGTTCGCGAACATCCATCCGTTCGCGCCGGCCGAGCAGCGCGCCGGCTACGACCTGCTGCGCCGCCAGCTCGAGGGCTGGCTCTGCGAGGCGACGGGCTATGCCGGCGTCAGCCTGCAGCCGAACGCCGGCTCGCAGGGCGAATACGCCGGCCTGCTGGCAATCCGCGCCTGGCATGCCGCGGGCGGCGACGCCGGGCGAGACGTGTGCCTGATCCCCGAGTCGGCGCACGGCACCAACCCGGCGAGCGCGCAGATGGCGGGCATGCAGGTCGTGGTCACGAAGTGCGACGCCGAAGGCAACGTCGACCTCGCCGACCTCGAGGCGAAGTGCGTGCAGCACCGCGAGCGCCTGGCGGCGGTGATGATCACCTACCCCTCCACCTACGGCGTGTTCGAGAGCCGGGTCAAGGAGCTCTGCGCCATCGTCCACCGCCACGGCGGCCGGGTCTACGTCGACGGCGCGAACATGAACGCGCTGGTCGGCGTGGCCGCGCCGGGCGAGTTCGGCGGCGACGTCAGCCACCTCAACCTGCACAAGACCTTCTGCATCCCGCACGGCGGCGGCGGCCCGGGCGTGGGCCCGGTCTGCGTCGTCGCCGACCTGGTGCCCTACCTTCCCGGGCATGCCGCGGGCGGCCAGCCCGGGCAGGGCGTGGGCGCGGTCTCGGCGGCGCCGCTCGGCAACGCCGCGGTCCTGCCGATCAGCTGGATGTACATGCGGATGATGGGCGCCGAGGGCCTGCAGCGCGCGACCGAGACCGCGATCCTGTCGGCCAACTACATCGCCGCGCGGCTCTCGGACCACTACGAGGTGCACTACAGCGGCAACGTCCCGGGCATCAAGGGGGGCGGCGTCGCCCACGAGTGCATCCTCGACCTGCGGCCGCTGAAAGAGGCGACCGGCGGCGCCCAGGGCGTGAGCGCCGAAGACGTCGCCAAGCGGCTGATCGACTACGGCTTCCATGCACCGACGCTGAGCTTCCCGGTCCCCGGCACGCTGATGGTCGAGCCGACCGAAAGCGAATCGCTGGCCGAGCTCGACCGCTTCTGCGCCGCGATGATCGCGATCCGCGCCGAGATCGCGCAGGTCGAGCAGGGCGCCTGGCCGCGCGACGACAACCCGCTCAAGCACGCGCCGCACACCGCGGAGACGCTGCTCGCCGCCGAGTGGCCGCACCCGTACACGCGCGAACAGGCCGCCTATCCGCTGGCGTCGCTGCGCGCCGCCAAGTACTGGTCGCCGGTCGGCCGGGTCGACAACGTCTGGGGCGACCGGAACCTCTCCTGCTCCTGCCCGCCGCTGTCTGCCTACGAGGAATGACGCGGCGCAGCAACTCTGGAACGGCTTATGCGTGGGCGAACCATCGCAACTGCCGCTCCGGAGCGCCATGACGACCGACACCCCTGTCACCAATCTTTTCTCGCATGTCAAAGGCAGCCAGGCCGAGTGGACGAGTGGCGGCCTTCGCGACTTCTTCCTCTACAAGGACCTCGGCATCAAGGACGCCACCGGCGGCCGGGTGATCGCCCACCTGGTGAAGGCGAACGAGGCACCTGAAAAGGGCACCGGCTGGCATCGCCATGTGGCCGAGTTCCAGATCGTGCTCATGCTGAAGGGATGGGCCCGCTTCATGTACGAGGACGAGGACACGCTCGTCGAGGCCGGCGACTGCGTGCACCAGCGCCCCGGAATCGTGCACTACCTCTACGACTACTCGCCCGACATGGAGTATCTGGAGATCGTCGGCCCGGCCGATTTCGGCACCGTCGACATGCCGGCGCCGGCGGAAGTGCCCGAGTTCACCCCCTGGCCCACCGCGGCGAAGGCGGCCTAGCCGGCGCCGGCGCTCGGCGCGGGCTCAGAAGTCCATGTCGAGCTCTTCGATGTCGTCGGGCTCGAGCCTGGCGGCGGAGATCCACTCCTGCATCTCCGGCATGGCCATCACGGTCTGGCAGTAGGTGATGCAGGGCTTGTTGAGCTTCACGTCGTAGGTGAGGAAGCGGGTGGCGACCGGGGCGAACATCGCGTCGGCCATCGTCCGGTGCTTGCCGAACAGCCACGGCCCGCCATAGGTGGCGAGGCACTCGGTCCAGATCTCGACGATGCGGTCGATGTCGGGCTGGGCGCCGGCCCAGATCTTGTAGCCGGGGTGGCGCGCC
>JANMCC010000062.1:0-10321 GCA_031360885.1 Burkholderiales bacterium
CCCCATGACCGCCATTTCCCCGTCCGCCGAGGCCGATGCCGTTGGGCCGACCGAGCAACCCGCTCCCGCCTGCGTGATGAGCTTCAACGTCAGCGACCCGAGCGGCGCCGGCGGATCGGCCGGCGACGTGGCGACGATCGCGGCGATGGGCGCGCACGCGCTGCCGGTGATCACCAGCATCGTCATGCGCGACACCGCCGAGATCTTCGATCACCACGCGATCGAGGCCGACCTGATCGTCGAGCAGGCGAGGAGCGTGCTCGAGGACGTGACCATCGCCGCCTGGAAGGTGGGCTTTCTCGGCTCGACCGAGGGCGTGAGCGCGGTCGCCGAGATCCTCGCCGACTATCCCGACGTGCCCCTGGTCGCCTACCTGCCGAACCTCGCCTGGGTCGAGGAAGACGAGCAGCAGTCGTACCTCGAGGCCTTTCGCGAGCTCGTGCTCCCGCAGACCGAGGTGCTGGTCGGCAGCCACCAGACGCTCTCCGATTTCCTCCTCCCCGACTGGGCCGGCGAGCGCCCGCCGTCGTCGCGCGAGATCGCCATCGCCGCCAGCAAGCACGGCACCCGCTACGTCCTGGTGACCAGCGTGCCCCTGCCCGACCAGTTCCTCGACAACGTCCTCGCCAATGCCCAGGGGGCGATCACCGGCGAGAAGTTCGAGCGCTTCGAGACCACCTTCGTCGGCGCCGGCGAAACCCTCTCGGCCGGCCTGGCGGCGCTGCTCGCCACCGGCGTCGACCTGCATGCCGCGGTCGGCGAGGCGCTGGCCTTCCTGGACCAGGCGCTCGACGCGGGCTTCCGGCCCGGCATGGGCAACGTCATCCCCGACCGGTTCTTCGGGGCCCGGCCCGAGGAAGACGAGGAGGGCGCCGTCCCCGGCGAGGCCGAGCCCGGCGAGGCCGATGGCGCGACCGCGCCGCGAAATCCGCGCCATGTCCACTAACGCCGAGCTGTTCGAGCGCGCCCGGCGCGTCATCCCCGGCGGCGTCAATTCGCCTGTGCGCGCCTTTCGCGCCGTCGGCGGCACGCCGCGCTTCATCGCCCGGGCCGAAGGGCCGTACCTGTTCGACGCCGAGGGCAAGCGCTACATCGACTACATCGGCTCGTGGGGGCCGATGATCCTCGGCCACCGACACCCTGCGGTGGAGGAAGCGGTGCACCGCGCGGTCGACCAGGGCCTCTCGTTCGGCGCCCCGACCGAGCGCGAGATCGAGCTCGCCGAGGAGATCCTGCGTCACGTGCCGAGCATGGAGCAGCTCCGGCTGGTGAGCTCGGGCACCGAAGCGGCGATGAGCGCGCTGCGCCTGGCGCGCGGCGCGACCGGCCGCGACATGATCGTCAAGTTCGAGGGCTGCTACCACGGCCACGCCGACGCCCTGCTGGTCAAGGCCGGCTCGGGCCTGGCGACCTTCGGCCACCCGACCAGCGCCGGCGTTCCCGCGGCGGTGGTGCAGCACACGCTGGTCCTCGAATACAACAACGTCGCCCAGCTCGACGAGGCCTTCGACCTGCACGGCGCGAAGATCGCGTGCGTCATGATCGAGCCGATCGCCGGCAACATGAACTTCGTGCGCGCCGCGCTGCCCTTCATGCAGCGCCTGCGCGAGCTGTGCAGCAGGCACGGCGCCCTGCTCGTGTTCGACGAGGTCATGACCGGCTTTCGCGTCGGCCTCGGCGGCGCCCAGGCGCTCTACGCCCAGGCGCTGCCCGGCTTCGCACCCGACCTCAGCGTGTTCGGCAAGGTCATCGGCGGCGGCATGCCGCTCGCGGCCTTCGGCGGCAAGCGCGCAGTGATGGAGCAGCTGGCGCCGCTCGGACCGGTCTACCAGGCGGGCACGCTCTCCGGCAACCCGGTCGCCACCGCCTGCGGCCTGGCGACCCTGCGCGAGATCGCCCGGCCCGGGTTCTTCGAGGCGCTCGCGGCGCGCACCCGCCAGCTCGTCGCCGGCCTGCTCGCGGCGGCCGAAGGCGCCGGCGTGGCGATGTGCGGCGACAGCGAAGGCGGCATGTTCGGCTTCTTCTTCGCCACCGACTTGCCGCAGAAGTACGGCGAGGTGATGGCCACCGACTCGGCGCGCTTCAACCGCTTCTTCCACGCCATGCTCGACCGCGGCGTGTACCTCGCCCCGGCCCTGTACGAAGCCGGGTTCGTCAGCGCGGCGCACGGCGAGAGCGAGCTCGCGGCCACGCTCGCCGCGGCCCGGGAAAGCCTGCGCCTGGCCGACTGACGCCGCGCGCCGACGACGGGCGATGCCATCTGCCGGGGCGCGGCCCGGGCTCAGGTTCCGGGCACCCAGTCGGTCGGGTACTTCCAGAGATCCCTGAGCAGGTAGTTGATCGGAATGTTCAGCGCCGTGTTCTTCGGCGGAATCGGCGCGGCGAACCAGCGCTCGTACACCGGGTAGACCTCGCGGCTGACGATGAGCCGCTTCATCTCGTCGTCGATGAGCTGCTTGAATTCCGGGTCGGCCTTCGACAGCATGACGGCGAGCGGCTCGACCGTCAGGAACTTGCCGACGACCTTGAGCCGCGACGGATCGTTGCGGCCGGCGCGCAGCCCGTAGAGCAGCACGTCGTCCATGGCGAAGCCGTCGGCCTCGCCCTTCTCGACCATGTCCACCGCCTTCGCGTGGTCGGCGACCTCGAGGATGGTGATGCCGAGCAGCCGGTCCTTGTTGGCGGTGGTGATCGCCTTCAGCGGCGTCGTGCCCGTGGTCGAGACGAGCTTCTTGCCCTGGAACTCGCGCAGGTCGGAGATGGGCGAATCGGCGCGCACCAGGTAGCGCGCGCCGGTCACGAAGTGCGGCACCGTGAAGGCGACCTTCTCCCGCCGCTCGGCGTTGTTGGTGGTCGATCCGCATTCGAGGTCGGCGCGCCGGTCGACGATCGCGGCCAGGCGATCGGCCGGCGTCACCTTGACGAACTCGACGGCGAGCGCGCGCAGGCCGAGCCTGACCTTGACCGCCTCGGCGAGGCGCTTGCACAGGTCGACGGCGTAGCCGACCGGCTTGCCCGATTCGTCGAGAAACGAGAACGGAACCGACGACTCCCGATGGGCGATGACGATCTTGCCGCGGTTGCGGATGTCGTCGAGCACCGTGCCCGCGCTGGCCTGCGAAGCGATGCTGGCCAGCACTGCGGCGACGAGAAGATGACTGACAACGCGCACCGGCGAACCCTTCGACTGAAGCTGAACCGGCGCGGATTATCGGGTGGCCTCCGGCCGAACGCGGGGTCGAGCGCTGCACGGCGTCGCCGTTGCAGCGAATTTCGCACGCAACCGGGACCGAAGCGATGGGTCGCAGCTTGCACAATGCGCGCATCCGTCCGTGAGGAATTCATGCCGCACCGTACCCTCCGCGCGTTCCTGGCTCTGGCTCTCTTCTGCGTGGCGACCGCGTCGCATGCGCTCGTGTTCGCCATCAACGAGGGCGTGACCTACCGCGTCACCAACGACGAGATCCGGGCCAAGTACGCCGCCCTCGCCGCCGACCTCGGCAAGCTTCTCAAGCAGCCGGTCACGGTCGAGCCGATCGGCGACTACCCGACGCTGCGCAAGGGCCTGGCGTCGCGCGAGTACGACCTCGCCTTCGTCCACGCCGCGCATCTCTCGGTGCTGGCCATGCGCGACTCGGGCTACAAGCTGCTCGCCGTGACCAAGGGCTACCAGAACTACACCGCCAACTTCCTGGTGCGCGCCGACTCGCCTTTCAAGACGCTCGCCGACCTGAAGGGCACGAGCGTCGGCGCGCCCGACGAGGATTCGATCACCTCCTGGATGGTTCGGGCGACGCTGCGCGACGCCCTCGGCGATGCCAAGCAGGTCTCGCTGGTCTACACCCGCTACCAGGACGCCGTGCCCTTCTTCGTCGAGCACGGGCTGACCCGCTCCGGGGCGACGGCGGCGAACTCCGTCGTCAAGGCCTGGTCCGCGCAGGGCGGGCGCATCCTCGCCAAGTCGCGGCCGGTACCGATCAAGCACATGCTCGCCAGCTCGTCGCTCAGCGCCGAGCAGGTGCAGAAGGTGCGCGAATACCTGCTCGGCCTCGACGCGACCGAAGAGGGCCGCAAGAAGCTCGAGCCGACCAAGTACGAGGGCTTCGCGCCCTATGCCGAGCCCGACATGCTGGCGATCGGCAAGTGGCTCGGCCTCTAGGACTGGCGCGTCAGGCGGGCGACGAGCGCAGGCCGTAGGCCTTGCCGTCGACGAACAAGTACTCGACCCGCATCACCGCCTCGCCCTTCTCCGCCGGGAAGGTGTAGCCGATCGCGGCGACCGCCTGCCCCGGCTTGATCTCCGCCACCTTCCAGGCCTCCATCCGCGTCAGCGGCGCGAGCTCCAGCTCCCAGACGGCGTCCTTGCGCGTCGGCAAGCGGGCCGCGGCGAGCACGCGCGGCGCATCGACGCTCGCCGACTGCGCCGGCACCGATCGCTTCGCCAGGTCGGCCGGCAAGGCGAAGCCGGGCGCGAGGCGCAGCTTCAGCTCGGCGTGCGGGTTGCGCCAGACCACGCTCTCCGCCTTGCCTTCGAGGTAGAGCGGCTTGTCCTGGTCGAAGCCGCCCCAGCCGTGGTGGGCGCGGGCCAGCGTCGGCAGCAATCCGGCGGCGGACAGGGCGAGGACGTGGCGGCGTTGCATGGGGCGATTCCTTTCGGCGGGCGGCGGGCTCATTTGTAGGCGATCCAGCGACCGCAGACGACGATCGCGATCCATAGCCCCAGCGAGAGCGCGGTCTGCACACGCGCACGCCGGTCGTCGCGGCGCGAGCCGCCGCGCGAATGGAAGTCGAGCGCGTTCAGCCCGGCCACCGCGATCAGCGCCATCTTCCAGACGAACGCCTTGTTGGCGATCATCTCCTCGAACTGGCTGACGAACATCACCAGGCCGCTGGCCGCGGCGAGGACGAAACCGGCGCCGGTGATCGGCAAGGCGAGCCGGGCCAACGCCCCCAGGTCGATCGCCCGGCCCAGGCCCCAGACCCGCATCTCGAAGACGACCAGGCTGCCGAGCAGCAGGCCGACGCCGACGATGTGCACGGCCTCGAGCGCCGGGTAGACGAATGGCACGGTCGTGACCCAGTTCATGCCCTGATTCTCGCCTCGGCATTTCGCCCGGACCCGGGCGCAGGTCTTGCACAATCGGCCGATGCACCTGCACGTTCTCGGCATCTGCGGCACCTTCATGGGCGGCCTCGCCGCCCTGGCCCGCGAGGCCGGCCACCGCGTCACCGGCTGCGATGCCAACGTCTATCCGCCGATGAGCGAGCAGCTCGCCGCGCTCGGCATCGAGCTGATCGAAGGCTACGACGCCGTGCAGATGAAGCTCGCGCCGGACCTGTTCGTCATCGGCAACGCCATCACGCGCGGCAACCCGCTGCTCGAGGCGATCCTCGACGCCGGCTCGCCCTACACCAGCGGCCCGCAATGGCTCGCCGAGCGCGTGCTCGCCGGCCGGCATGTGCTCGCCGTCGCCGGCACCCACGGCAAGACCGGCACCACGTCCATGCTCGCCTGGATCCTCGAATCGGCAGGCTGGAAGCCGGGCTTCCTGGTCGGCGGCGTGCCGCTCGACTTCGGCGTCTCGGCGCGCCGCGGCGACCCGGCGGCGCCGTTCGTGATCGAGGCCGACGAATACGACACCGCGTTCTTCGACAAGCGCAGCAAGTTCGTCCACTACCGGCCACGCACCGCGATCCTGAACAACCTCGAGTTCGACCACGCCGACATCTTCGACGACCTGGCGGCGATCGAGCGCCAGTTCCACCACCTCGTGCGCACCGTGCCGGCAAGCGGCCGCCTGGTCGTCAACGCCCGCGACGAGGCGCTGCAGCGCGTGCTCTCGATGGGCTGCTGGAGCGGCGTGCAGCGCTTCGGCGGCAGGAAGGAAGAGCCCGGCATGCTGCGCGCGCGCGGCGAGCCGCATGCCTTCGACGTGCTGCGCGGCGGCCTGAAGATCGCGCGCATCGAATGGGGCCTGCTCGGCGAACACAACCAGATGAACGCCCTGGCGGCGATCGGCGCGGCCGAGCACGCCGGCGTGACGCCCGAGGTCGCGGCGCGTGCCCTCGGCACGTTCCGCAACGTGCGGCGCCGGCTCGAGCTGCGCGGCGAGGTGGGCGGCGTCGCCGTCTACGACGACTTCGCGCACCACCCGACCGCCATGCGCACCACCCTCGACGGCCTGCGCCGCAAGGTCGGCAACGCGCGCATCCTCGCCGCCTTCGAGCCGAGATCGAACACGATGAAGCTCGGCGCGATGAAGGCGCAGCTCCCTTGGGCGCTCGAGGAGGCGGATCTCGCCTTCTGCCACTCCGGCGGGCTCGGCTGGGACGCGGCCGAGGCCTTGCGGCCGCTGGGCGCGCGCGGCATCGTCGCCAAGAGCGTCGACGAGCTGGTCGCCCGCATCGTCGCCGTCGCCCGCCCGGGCGACCACGTGCTCTGCATGAGCAACGGCGGCTTCGGCGGCGTGCACGCGAAGCTGCTCGCCGCGCTCGCCACCGTGCCCGGCGCCGGCACCGCCCGCGCCGCCGCGTGAGCGGGCCGCCGCGCGCAGCGGCGCCCGGCGCGCCGGTCACGCACCTGCTCTACCTGCACGGCTTTCGCTCGTCGCCGCGCTCGACCAAGGCGCAGCGCATGCAGGCCTGGGTGCAGGCGCACCGGCCCGACCTGCAATGGCTCTGCCCGCAGCTTCCGCCTTCGCCGCAGAGGGCGATCGACGGCCTCTTCGCCGCCATCGCCGGCTGGCCGCAGGAAAGCATGGCTGTGATCGGCAGCTCGCTCGGCGGCTTCTACGCGACCGTCGTCGCCGAGCGCACCGGCTGCCGCGCCGTGCTGCTCAATCCGGCCGTCGAGCCGGCGCGCGACCTCGCCGCCCACATCGGCGAGCAGACCGCCTGGCACGGCGACGCGCGCTTCTTCTTTCGCGCCGAGTTCATCGACGAGCTTCGCGCGCTGGCGCCGCCGGCGCGCCTCACCCGGCCGGGGCGCTACTTCGCGGTGATCGCCAAGGGCGACGAGCTGCTGTCGTGGCGGGAGATGAGCGGCCGCTACGCCGGCTCGCCGATGCGCCTGATCGAGGGCAGCGACCACGCGCTGTCGGACTTCGAGACCTGGCTGCCCGAGGTCACCGGCTTCCTCGGCCTGTGAGGCCGAGGGGCGCTCACTTGCCCCAGTGCCAGATCGTCCAGATCACCCGGCCCCAGACTTCGACGTTGAACCAGAACAGCCCGATCAGCCAGACCCAGTGACGAAAGCGCCGGGCGCGCTGGAGCCAGAGCTGGGCGTCGAAGGCGACGAAGAGAACGAAGCTGAGCGTCGCGCCGATCACGAAGAACGCGCCGAGGACACCGAGGATCCAGCGAAAGACGATCATGCGCGGGGCGGCCGCGAGGCCACGGACGCACTCACCATGCCGGCGCCAGCTCGACGAAGCCGGCCGGAGCCTGGGCCTCGTCGTCGAAAGTCACGGTGTCGTAGGCCGTCGGATCGGCGAGCAGGGCGCGGACCAGCGTGTTGTTGAGCGCGTGGCCCGACTTGTAGGCGGTGTACGAAGCCAGCAGCGGCCGGCCGGCCATCATCATGTCGCCGATCGCGTCGAGGATCTTGTGCTTGACGAACTCGTCGTCGTAGCGGAGGCCGTCGCTGTTGATGACCTTGAACTCGTCGACGGCGACGACGTTGTCGAGGCTGACGCCGCGGCCGAGGCCACGCGAACGCATCATGTCGAGCTCGGTGGTGAAGCCGAAGGTGCGGGCGCGCGCGATCTCGCGCTTGTAGCGCGCCGCGTCCATCTCGAACACGAACTGCTGCCCGGTCTGGCTCACCGCAGGATGATCGAACTCGATCTCGAAGGCGAGCCGGTAGCCCTCGTAGGGCTCGAGCCGCGCCCACTTCAGCGAGGCGCCCTCGCCTTCCCTGACCTCGACCGGCTTCTTCACCCGGAGGAACCGCTTCGGCGCGTCCTGCATGACGATGCCGGCGCTCTGCAGGAGGAACACGAACGAGGCGGCCGAGCCGTCGAGGATGGGCACCTCCTCGGCCGTGATGTCGACGAACAGGTTGTCGAGGCCGAGGCCCGAGCAGGCCGAGAGCAGGTGCTCGACGGTCTTGACCTTGGGCCCGGCCGGATCGCCGCCGGCCGAGATCGTCGTCGCCATGCGCGTGTCGCAGACCGAGAAGGCGTCGACCTTGATCGCCACCGAGCGCGGCAGGTCGACGCGG
The DNA here is from genome assembly GCA_031360885.1 of Burkholderiales bacterium. Classification (GTDB taxonomy): domain Bacteria; phylum Pseudomonadota; class Gammaproteobacteria; order Burkholderiales; family Burkholderiaceae_C; genus Schlegelella_A. Next base: position 8,222 of record JANMCC010000062.1, read on the forward strand.
CGAAAGACGATGCCGGTGTCGGGCGGCGCCGGACGCAGGGTCATCTCGACCCTTTGCCCGCCGTGCACGCCGACGCCGACGGCCTTCGTCATCGACTTCAGGGTGCGTTGCGCCAGCATGGTGCGATTGTCCCCGAACCGTGCCGGCGCGCCGCGACCGAGGTCTTGCGGCGCGCCGGCGGCGGCATCAGTCCGCCTGCTTGCGCAGGAACGCGGGGATCTCGATCTCGTCCATGCCGTTGCTCGCCAGCGCATCGACCTTGGCCGCCGCCGTCCGGCCGTTGCGCCACACGCTCGGCGTCGTCAGGCCCGAGTAGTCGTGCTGCTGCGCCGTCGGCATCTGCACCTGCTGGTTCAGCACCGGCAGGTTGTCGGTGCCGGTGCGCTGCACCGGAGCGCTGTGCACCACCTGGATCGGCGTCTGCACGCGCGCGCGGGCGGGGCTGAGGCCGGTGGCGATGACGGTCACGCGCAGCTGCTCGCCGAGCGATTCGTCGTAGGCCGTGCCGTAGATGACATGCGCTTCGTCCGCGGCGTAGCGGCGGATCGTGTTCATGGCGTTGCGGCTCTCGCTCAGCTTGAAGGTGTTGCGGTTCGCCGCGATCAGCACCAGCACGCCGCGCGCGCCCGAAAGGTCGATGCCTTCGAGCAGCGGGCAGGCCACCGCGGCCTCGGCCGCCTTGGACGCGCGGTCCGGACCCGACGCGATGGCGGTGCCCATCATCGCCTTGCCCGGCTCGCTCATCACCGTCTTCACGTCCTCGAAGTCGACGTTGACGAGGCCCGGGATGTGGATGATGTCGCTGATGCCGCCGACGGCGTTCTTCAGCACGTCGTTGGCGTGGGCGAAGGCCTGGTCCTGGGTGACGTCGTCGCCCAGCACGTCGAGCAGCTTGTCGTTGAGGATCACGATCAGCGAATCGACGTTCGCTTCCAGCTCGGCGACGCCGGCGTCGGCCGCCTTGAGGCGGCGCGGGCCCTCGAAGTCGAACGGCGTGGTGACCACGCCCACCGTCAGGATGCCCATCTCGCGCGCCACCCGGGCGATCACCGGCGCCGCGCCGGTGCCGGTGCCGCCGCCCATGCCGGCGGTGATGAAGAGCATGTGCGCGCCGTCGATCGCCTGGCGGATGCGGTCGACCGCCTCTTCCGCGGCGGCGCGGCCCGCTTCCGGCTTGGCGCCGGCGCCGAGGCCGGTGGAGCCGAGCTGGATCAGGTGATGCGCGGCCGAGCGGTTGAGCGCCTGCGCGTCGGTGTTGGCGCAGACGAAGTCCACCCCCTGCACGCCCTCGTCGATCATGTGCTCGACCGCGTTGCCGCCGCCGCCGCCGACGCCGATCACCTTGATCTGCGTGCCCATGCTGAACTCTTCGATCATTTCGATTGCCATCTGTAGCTCCAATCCTTGCAGTTGCCTTGAGTCGTGAAAACCGGAATACGTTCTTGATGTGTGTGTGAGACCTCCCGCACCGCTCAGCCGGTGGGCGGCGGGTCGTGGGCGTGCGGCTGGAAGCTGGCGGGTCCGGGTCTCGTGCTGGTCGTCATCGCGTCGCTTCCCTTGTGGTCAAAAGTTGCCGAGGAACCAGTCCTTGGCCCGGCCGAACATCGTCTTCACCGAGCCCGCCTGCTGCGCAGCGCGCTGGCCGCGCGTCCTCGCCAGGCGCGCTTCCTCGAGCAGGCCCATCACCGTCGCCGAGCGCGGATTGGCGACCATGTCGTGGAGCGCGCCGCGGTAGGTCGGCGTGCCCTTCCTCACCGGCTTGAGGAAGATGTCCTCGCCGAGCTCGACCATGCCCGGCATGACCGCGGCGCCGCCGGTGATGACGATGCCGCTCGAGAGCAGCTCCTCGTAGCCGCTCTCGCGGATCACCTGGTGCACCAGCGAGTAGATTTCCTCGATCCGCGGCTCGATCACGCCGGCCAGCGCCTGGCGGCTCAGCATCCGCGGCGGCCTGTCGCCGAGGCCGGGCACCTCGAGCTGCTCGTTCGGGTCGGCGAGCAGCTGCTTGGCCACGCCGTACTCGACCTTGATCTCCTCGGCGTCCTTGGTCGGCGTGCGCAAGGCCATCGCGATGTCGCTGGTGATCAGGTCGCCGGCGAT
>JANMCC010000100.1:0-12455 GCA_031360885.1 Burkholderiales bacterium
TCGCTCACCGGCCACCTGGTGCTCGCCACCGTGCACACCAACGACGCGCCGAGCACCGTGACGCGGATGATCGACATGGGCGTCGAGCCGTTCCTGCTGTCGTCGAGCCTGATCGGCGTGCTGGCGCAGCGGCTGGTGCGAAAGCTCTGCGTCCATTGCCGCAAGCTCGGGGCGATGGGCCGCTACCACCCCGTGGGCTGCGACCAGTGCGCGATGACCGGCTACAAGGGCCGCACCGGCGTCTACGAGCTGATGATGGTCAACGACAAGATCCAGGCTCTGATCCACGCCCGCGCGCCCGAGGCCGAGATCTTCGCCGCCGCGGAGGCGACCGGCCTGCACTCGATGCGCGAAGACGGCGAACGGCTCGTCGCCGAAGGCATCACGTCGCCCGAAGAAGTCATCCGGGTGACGCGAGAGTAGCGACCCATGCCCGCCTTCCGCTTCGAAGCCCTGGACGCCCAAGGCAAGGCGACCAGCGGCCTGCTCGACGCGGAGTCGCCGAAGGCGGCGCGCTCGCAGCTGCGCGCGCAGTCGCTGGTGCCGCTCGCGGTCACCCAGGTCGCGACCGCGGGCACCGGCGCCGCCGGCGGCCTGCGCATCGGCGGCCGGGTCTTCGACTCGACCGGCCTCGCGGTCTGGACCCGCCAGCTCGCCGGCCTCGTCGGCTCGGGCCTGCCGCTCGAGCGCGCCCTCACCGCCCTCGGCGACGAAGCCGAGGACCGCAAGCAGCGCGAGCTGGTCGCGCACCTGCGCAGCGAGGTCAATTCCGGCCAGCCCTTCGCCCGCGCGCTGGCGAGTGCGCCGCGCGAGTTCGACGACGTCTACCGCGGGGTGGTCGCCGCCGGCGAGCAGAGCGGCGCGCTCGGCCGTGTGCTCGAGCGCCTGGCCGACGACCTGGAGGCGCGCCAGGAGCTGAAGGGCAAGCTGATCGGCGCGACGCTGTACCCGGCGATCGTCTCGGCGATCGCGATCGTCATCGTCATCTTCCTCGTCACCTACGTCGTGCCGCAGGTGGCGACGGTGTTCACCAGCTCGAAGCGTTCCCTGCCCTTCCTCACCCTGGCGATGATGGCGATCAGCGGCTTCCTGCGCAGCTGGGGCTGGCTGCTCCTTCTGGCGATCGCCGCGGGCGTGGGCACGCTGCTGATGGCGCTGCGCAACGAGCCGTTCCGCGAGCGTTTCGACGCCGGCTGGCTGAACCTGCCGCTGATCGGCCGCCTGGCCCGCGGCTACAACGCGGCACGCTTCGCCGGCACGCTGGCGATGCTCGCCGGCGCCGGCGTGCCGATCCTGAAGGCGCTGCAGGCCGCGGCCGAGACGCTTTCCAACCGGGCGATGCGCGCCGACGCGATGGATGCGCTGGTGCAGGTGCGGGAAGGCGCGCCGCTCGCCTCGGCGCTTGCCGGCAAGAAGCGCTTCCCCGGCATCCTGGCGATGTTCTCGCGCCTCGGCGAGCAGACCGGCCAGTTGCCGACCATGCTCGAGCGCGCTGCCAAGCAGCTCTCGGCCGAGGTGCAGCGCCGGGCGATGCAGATGGCGACCATCCTCGAGCCGCTGCTGATCGTCGGCATGGGTGGAGTCGTGATGCTGATCGTCTTGGCCGTCCTTCTGCCGATCATCCAGTTGAACAGCTTCGTCAAGTAGCCGACGGCGACACCTATGATGCGGCGCTATGCCTGCATCGCTCGAAGGTCAGCTCGTCGTCGCGATCTCTTCGCGGGCGCTGTTCGATTTCGAGGAAGAGAACCGCCACTTCGAGGCCAACGACGACCGCGCCTACATGCAGCTGCAGCTCGAGCGCATCGAGCAGGCGGCCAAGCCCGGGGTCGCGTTCTCGCTGGTGCAGAAGCTCCTCGCCTTCAACGACCCGGCAACGCAGCGGGTCGAGGTGGTGATCCTGTCGCGCAACGACCCGGTCTCGGGGATGCGCGTGTTCCGCTCGGCGCAGGCCTACGGCATGCCGATCCAGCGCGGCGTCTTCACCCGCGGCGAATCGCCGTGGCGCTACCTGCGGCCGCTCGCCGCCAACCTGTTCCTCTCGACCAACGAGGCCGACGTGCGCTCGGCGCTCGAGGCCGGCGTGCCGGCGGCGCGCGTCTATCCGCAATCGGCGCGCGCCTCCGACCGGCATCCGAAGGAAGTGCGGATCGCCTTCGACGGCGACGCCGTGCTGTTCTCCGACGAGGCCGAGCGCGTCTTCCAGTCGAGCGGGCTCGACGCCTTCCAGGCGCACGAGCGCGACCATTCGACGACGCCGCTCGCCGCCGGCCCGTTCCAGCCGCTGCTGCTCGCGCTGCAGCGGCTGCAGCACGAGCGCGTGCACGGCATGCGCATCCGCACCGCGCTCGTCACCGCGCGCAGCGCGCCGGCGCACGAGCGCGCGATCCGCACCCTGATGCAGTGGAACGTCGAGATCGACGAGGCGATGTTCCTCGGCGGCCTCGCCAAGGGCGAGTTCCTGCGCGAGTTCGAGCCCGACTTCTTCTTCGACGACCAGACCGGTCACATCGAGAACGCGTCGGCGCACGTGCCTTCGGGGCACGTGGCTTCGGGCATCTCGAACGGCTGAGCGCCCCTCACCCCGGCCCTCTCCCGCGAGCGGGAGAGGAAGTCAGTCAGCGCAGGTTGCCGGTGTGGCCCAGCGAATACCGCCCGGGCTGCGGCCAGACCGTGAGGCCGTGCGGCTCGCGGCCGACCTTGATCTTGTCGACCGTGCCCTGGGTGGTCTCGATCCGGTAGACGACATCGTCGTAGCGGCCGGAGAGCCAGAGGTACTTGCCGTCGGCGCTGACGTTGCCCATGTCCGGACTCCCGCCGCCCGGGATCGGCCAGGTCTGCACGACCTTGCCGCTGGCGAAATCGATCACCGAGACGCTTCCCGGTCCACCCGGCTTGCCGCGCACCTCGTTGCTGCCGCGGTTGGCGACGTAGAGCTTCCTGCCGTCGCGGCTCGGGTACAGGCCGTGCGCGCCGACGCCGGTCTCGACGAAGCCGATCTGCCGGAACGACTCGCCGTCGACCACGTGCACGCCGTCGGCCATCATGTCGGCGACGTAGAAGCGCTTGCCGTCGGGCGAGACGCGCACGTCCTGCGGCATCCCGGGCGTGGTGCAGATCTCGCCGGCTCCCGCCGGGTCGGGCACCTTCTTCGGCTTCCGGCCGGGCTTGTCGATCACCGCGAGCACCTCGGGCCGGGCGAAGTACTTGCTCAGGCGGATCGTCGCCAGCACCTTGCGGTTGACGAGGTCGATCTTGGTCAGCGAGCCGTTGAACTCGCAGGTGAAGACCGCGAACCGCCCGTCGATCGAGAAATCGGCATGGTTGATGCCGGCGCACGCCGGCGTGGGGATCGAGCCGCCGAGCTTCATCGTCTGCGGGTCGCGGAAGTCGAGCCGCTTGTAGGCCTCGGCGACGACGATCGCTTCCTTGCCGTCGGGCGTCCAGTACATGTTGTACGGGTCGTCGACGGCGATCGACTTGCCGGGCTTGCCGGTCTTCGGATCGATCGGCGTCAGGCTGCCGTCGGTGCGGCCTTCGGCGGTGTTGGCGACCCAGAGCATGCTGAGGTCCCAGGCCGGCACGACGTGCTGCGGATTGACGCCGACCTTGAAGGTGTCGATCACCTTCAAGGTCTCGGGGTCGATCACCGAGACGGTGTTGGCCGCCCGGTTCGGCACGTAGACGCGCGCCAGCGCGCCGCTCACCGCCGCGCCGAGCCGGCCGGCGCCGGTCTCGCTGTAGAGGTTGTCCCGGTTCGGGACGCCGGGCATGCCCGGCACGGTGGCTATCGGCGCGGCAGGCGGTGCATCGGCCGGGGTTTGCGCGGCCACCCACCAGGCCGAGCCGCCGAGGGCGGCGAACAGGCTCGCGCCCAGGCCGAGCCGGATCATCTTGTGCATGCGGGGAATCGTTCCGAAGGGACTGAAGAGGAGAGAACCTCGATTATCGAACGGTCGCCTTGCGGATCGCGTTGACGCTGGCGGCGACGATCAGCTCGACGCCCGCCTGGCCGAGCGCGGCGGTCGAGGGCCGCGGGTCGCCGTAGGTGCCGTCGGCGGCGGCCGGGGGCTCGGCCAGGCGGTCGGCGCGCACCAGGCGCGGGTCGACGGCGAGCATCAGCGAGGTGTCGGCGCTGCCGGCGTGGGTGCCGATCTGCGCGGCGGTGAGGCCGCGCTGGCGCAGCACCGCGGCGTAGGGCTCGGTGCCCGCCCGGTAGTACTCGGCGATGAAATGCACCCGCACCGGCGTTGCCGCCCATTCGCGGTTGAGCTTGGCCGCCACCGCCGCCAGCTCCGACTGGTAGCCACCGTGATCGCCGATCAGCACCACGTCGCGGAAGCCGGCGCGGCGAAAGCTGCGCGCCGCGCCCTCGAGCACGCCCTTGAACGCCTCCGGCGTCACCGAGATCGTGCCGGCGAAGCGGATGTGGCCGCTCGCGCCGGCGACGTCGCCCTCGGGCACGTAGGCCACGACCGGCGCGACCAGCGCGTTGCCGAGCTGGGTCGCGATCCGCCCGGCGAGGACGTGCGCCCGCACGTTGTGCTTGCCGAGCGCCATGTGCGGCCCGCTCTGCTCGGTGCCGCCGACCGGCACGATGACCGTCGTGCGACCGGCGGCGACGGCGTCGCGGACCTCGGTCCAGGTCATGTCCTCGAGGAACACGGTTGCCTCGGCGGCGCGGGCAGGCGCGGCCGTGCCCAACGCCAGGGCGACCAGGACGAAGGCGAGCAGAGATCTCATCGTGGCAACTCCTGATGCGGGCCGTAGCCGCGCAACCGTTCGAGATCGAGCACCCGCACGCCGCCGTACTCGACCCGGATCGCGCCGCGTTCGTCGAGCCGCTTCAGCGCCTCGTTGACCCGCTGCCGCGACAGGCCGACCAGGTAGCCGAGCTCCTGCTGGGTGATGCGCAGCAGCGAGCCGACGCCGGGGTAGAGGATCGGGTGGAACAGCGCCGCGAGGCTGCGCGCGACGCGCGCGTCGGGGTCGCCGAGCCGGTCGATCTCGCGCGCGGCGATGAACTGGCCGAGCCGCTCGTTGAGCTGCTGGACGATGAAGCCGTTGAACGGCAGGCTGCGTTCGAGCAGCCAGTGGAAGGTCTCCACGCTCAGGCCCGCGACCACGCTCTTGCGCAGCGCCTGGATGTTGTAGCGGTAGGTCTCGCGCTTGATGACCGTGCCTTCGCCGAACCAGCCTCCGGGGGCGATGCCGGTGAAGGTGATGGGCACGCCCATCGCCGTGTCGTTGCTCATCTTCAGCAGGCCGTCGACCACGCCGAACCAGTAGGTGACCGGGCGGCCGACCCGACACAGCAGCTCGCCCACCTCCACCTGCACCACCTTCAGGTCGGCCAAGGCGCGCTCGCGCTCGTTCGGCAGCAGCGCCTGCAGCCAGGCCATCTCGGCCAGCTCGGTCGGTTCGGGCGTGCGCGCGCGGGCGAGCAGGTAGGCGGCGTAAGAAGAGCGCGACAAGGTGCGGCGATTGTCGTCGCCACGTCTTCGCGACCTCTTGACCAAACAAGTGCTTGTCTTTCTAATCGATGCATGGATCCGACCCGACGGCGCGGCCACAGCCGCCTGCCGCAGTTGCTCGACGAGGCGGCGCGCGCGTTCGCGGCGCGTGGCTTCGCCGCCGCGTCGGTGCGCGAGATCGTCGGCCCGATCGGCATGCTGCCGGGCTCGCTGTACTGCCACTTCGCGACGAAGGAGGCGCTGCTCGTCGCCGTCTACAAGGAGGGCGTCGAGCGGATCTCGGCCGAAGTCGACGCCGCGGTGGCGCCGCTCGCCGGGCCCTGGGCGCGGCTCGAGGCCGGCTGCGTCGCCCACCTCGGCTCGCTGCTCGACCACACCGACTATTCGCAGGTCGTGATCCGGGTGCGGCCGAGCGACGCCCCGGCGGTGGCCGAGGAGCTGGTCGCCTTGCGCGATGCCTACGAGGCGCGCTGGACCGCGCTGATCGCCGCCCTGCCCCTGGAGCGGTCGGTCAACCGCTCGGACCTGCGCCTGTTCCTGATGGGCGCGCTCAACTGGAGCCAGACCTGGTACCGCGACGACGGCGCGTCGTCGCCGGCGAGGATCGCCCGGCGCTTCGTCGGCCTGCTGAAGAGCGGCCTGGCCGAGAAGATGAGGGAAACCGCATGACGACGCTCGAAGACACGTTCCGCCCCCGGGTGCTGGTCACCAAGATCGGCCTCGACGGCCACGACCGCGGCAGCCGCATCGTCGCCGCCGCCTGCCGCGACGCCGGCATGGAGGTGATCTACACGCCGCCCTGGCAGACGATCGCCGCGGTGGTGAAGCTCGCGCTCGAGGAAGACGTCGACGTCGTCGGCATCTCCTCGCTCGCCACCGACCACCTGATCGTGCCCAAGCTGATGAAGGCGCTGGGCGAGGCCGGCCTCGGCCACATGCGCGTCGTCGTCGGCGGCATCGTTCCCGACAACGAGGAGCAGGCGCTGCTGAAGAGCGGCGTACGCCAGGTGTTCCATCCGGGCGGCACCATGGACGAGATCACGACGAAGATCCGCGCCTATGCGCTCGAGGCGCGCGAGGCCGGTGCCCGCGCCGACATGGGGAAGACGACATGAACAAGCCCGTCGAATCGCCGCTCGCTTCGGCCACCGCGGCCGATGCCAAGGCGCGCTGGGAGCGCGACTACCGCGAGGCCATCGGCACCGACCGCGCCACCGAGAACGTCTCCGGCATCTCGGTGCGGCCCCTCTACGGTCCCGACGACTGGGCGGCCTATGGCCAGGCCGACCCCCTCGGCTTCCCCGGCCAGCCCGACTACACCCGCGGCATCTACGCCACCATGCACCGCGGCCGCACCTGGACGCAGCGCCAGCTCATCGGCCTGGGCACGCCGGCCGACTACAACGAGCGGCTGCTCGGCATCATGGCGCGCGGCGCCACCGCGGTCTCGCTGATCCCGTGCAACTCGGTCTACCGCGGCTACGACATGGACTCGGTCGAGCCCGAGCTGCTCGGCACCTGCGGCGTCGTCGTCGACAACGCCGACCACATGGACCGCTGCCTCGAGGGCGTGGACCTGAACCGCATCTCCTGCGCGCTCAACGACCCCTCGCCGTTCACGCTGCTCGCCTTCATGCTCGTCACCGCCGAGCGACGCGGCGTGCCCTGGCGCAACGTCACCGGCACCTCGAACCAGAGCGACTACATCTCGCACTACGTCGCCAACCACATGTTCTACCGGCTCTCGCTGCCGGGCGCGCGCCGGGTGCTGCTGGACCACATCGCCTTCTGCAACGAGAAGGTGCCGCGCTGGAACCCGATGTCCGTGGTGGGCCAGCACACCCAGCAGGCCGGCGCGACGCCGGCCGAGGCGATGGCCTTCACCCTCGCCACCGCGATCCAGAACGCCGAGGACTGCATCGCCCGCGGCATGGACCCGGATCAGTTCCTGCCGCGCTTCACCTTCTTCTTCGACATCTCGCTCAGCTTCTTCGAGGAGGTGGCCAAGTTCCGCGCCGGCCGGCGGATCTGGGCGCGGCTGGCGAGGGAGCGCCTCGGTGCAAGCAAGGAAACCGCCTGGCGCTTCAAGTTCCACGGCCAGACCTCGGGCGTCGACCTCACCCGGCAGCAACCGCTCAACAACATCGCCCGGGTCACGGCGCAGGCGATGGCCGGCATTTTCGGCGGCCTGCAGTCGCTTCACACCGACTCGTACGACGAGGTGTTCCAGGTGCCGGGCGAGGCCGCGGCGCGCATCGCCGTGGCGACGCAGAACATCCTGCGCGAGGAAGCGCACCTCACCGACGTGATCGATCCGCTCGGCGGCTCGTTCTACGTCGAGTCGCTGACCGACGCGATGGAGGAGAAGATCCTCGCCATCATGAAGACGATCGACGAGGCCGGCGGCATGTACAAGGCGGTCGAGTCGGGCCTGGTGCAGCGCATGATCGGCGCCTCGGCGCTGCGCTTCCAGCAGAAGGTCGACAGCGGCGAGCAGACGATCGTCGGCGTCAACGCCTACCGCGCCGAAGACGAGGCGGCGGCGCGGCCCGCGGTGGAGCGGCCCGACCCGGCGAAGATGCAGGCGCACCTGGACGCGTTCGCCGCGTGGAAGGCGGGGCGCTCCGCGGCCGCGGTGAACGCCGCGCTCGACGCCCTGACTCGCGCCGCCGAGGACCCGAAGGCGAACGTCTTCGCCGCCGTGGTCGACGGCGCGCGCGCCGGCTTGAGCAACGAGGACATCTGCGCGCGCCTCAGGCGCGACCTCGGCTTCGGCCAGCCTCTCGCCTTCGTCTGAGCGCGTGAGCTCCGACATCCGCGCCGCGGCGCTTGCCGAGCGCGCCCTCGCCGGCGACCGGCGGGCGATCGCCCGCCTGCTGACTCTGTTCGACGACGACGCGGCCGGCGCGCACGAGGCCGCGGCGACGATGGCGGCGCATGCCGGCAAGGCGCGCGTCGTCGGCGTCACCGGCGTCCCCGGCAGCGGCAAGTCGACACTCGTCAACGCCCTCCTCGGCGCCTGGCTGGGCCGCGGCCTGCAGGTCGCCGTCGTCGCCTTCGATCCGTCGAGCCCGATCAGCGGCGGCGCGGTGCTCGGCGACCGGATCCGCATGGGCGAGCACGGGGCGAATCCGAACGCATTCATCCGCTCGTTCTCGGCCCGCGGCGAGCTCGGCGGCCTCTCGCGCGCAGCGCGCGCGGCGGTCGACTGCCTGGACGCCGCCGGCTTCGACCGCGTCATCGTCGAGACCGTCGGCACCGGCCAGTCGGAAACGCGCATCGCCGCCCTCGCCGACTGCCGCGTCGTCGTTTGCCCGCCAGGCCTCGGCGACGCCGTCCAGGCGCTGAAGGCAGGAACGCTCGAGATCGCCGACGTGCTCGCGATCAGCAAGGGCGACCTGCCCCTGGCGGCGCAGACGGCGCAGGAGATGCGCGAGATGCTGAGCCTGCGTCGCGCCCCGGCGGCCGATGCCTGGAAGCCGCGGGTGGTCGTCGTCAAGGCGCTTGCCGACGGCGGCATGGCCGACCTGCTCGAGGCGCTCGAAGCGCACTCGCTCTCGGTCGCGAACGGTCGCCGCCTGCGCAATGGCGCGGCGGCGCCGCTGGCGCCGATAGCCGATGCGGCGGCGATCGCGCCCGGCGACGCCGACGGCTGGCGTGCCCGGCTGCAGGCGCTCGCCGCCCGCGACGGCCTGTGCGCGGCGCTCGGCATCACCGTCGTCGCCGGCGGCCCCGGCCGCTCCGAGGTGACGATGACGGTCGCGGCGCGGCATCTCAACTTCAACGGCGGCTGCCATGGCGGCGCGATCTTCTCGCTTGCCGACAGCGCTTTCGGCCTGGCGTCGAACTCGCACGGTCCGCTCGCCTCGGGCATCGACGCGCACATCACCTACCAGTCGGGCGTGCGCGCCGGCGACCGGCTGGTCGCCCGCGCCACCGAGGTGAGCCGCAGCCGGCGGATCGCCGTCTACCGGATCGACGTCGTCCGGCCGGAACCGAACGACGGCGAAACAGCGGTCTCGAGCTTCACCGGCACGGTCTCGATCAGGCCGCCGCCGTCATCGTGAGGGATACACCCGAGGGTGTTGTCCCGTAGATTGTCGGCAGAACGACAACTTGGCGTCAAAATTTTCCTAGAGTCGCCATTTGCGCGCCGCGCCCAGCGCGCGCATGCCTTCGTCGAAAGCTTGATCGTGTCGCCGACCTTTCCCAGCCTCCTGCTCGACCATGCCAAGCGCCGCCCCGCGGCGCCGGCGCTGCGCGAGAAGGACTTCGGCATCTGGCAGACGCTCTGCTGGAGCGAGCTGGCCGTACTGGTGCGGGCCATGGCCTGCGGCCTCGCCGAAGCCGGCCTGAAGCGCGGCGAGCATCTGGTCGTCATCGGCGAGAACCGGCCGCGTCTCTATGCCGCGATGCTGGCGGCACAGGCCCTCGGCGCGGTGCCGGTACCGCTCTACCAGGATGCCGCCGCGACCGAGTTCGTGTTCCCGATCCGCAATGCCGACGTGGCCTTCGCCATCGTCGAAGACCAGGAACAGGTCGACAAGATGATCGAGGTGCGCGCCTCGTGCCCGCTGCTCACCCGGGTCTGGTACGACGACGGGCGCGGCCTGCGCCACTACAGCGAGCCGGGCCTCGCCCCGCTCGACGCGCTGCTCCAGGCCGGCCGAGCCTGGGACCTGCAGCACCCGGGATTCTTCGAGGCCGAGGTCGACAACACCAAGGCCTCCGACGTCGCCGCGCTGTTCTTCACCTCGGGCACGACCGGAAACCCCAAGGGCGTGGTGCACACCCACGCCACCCTGATCGACCGCGCCGCTGCCGGCGCCCGCTTCGACAAGCTCACCGCGGACGACGAGGTGCTCGCCTACCTGCCGCCCGCCTGGGTGGGCCAGAACATCTTTTCCTACGCGCAGTGGCTGGTCTGCGGCTACGTCGTCAACTGCCCCGAGTCGGCGAGCACCGTGACGATCGACCTCAAGGAGATCGGCCCCACCTACTACTTCGCGCCGCCGCGCGTCTTCGAGGGCCTGCTCACCAGCGTCATGATCCGCATGGAAGACGCCGGCCGCTTCAAGCGCTGGCTCTTCGACCGGGCGATGGCGCTGGCCCGCCGGGTCGGCCCGGCGCTGATGGACGGCAAGCCCGTCGGCGCCCTCGACCGCCTGCGCTACGCCCTCGGCAAGCTCCTCATCTACGCGCCGCTGCGCAACACGCTCGGCTTCTCGCGGGTGCGCGTCGCCTACACCGCGGGCGAGGCGATCGGCCCCGACCTCTTCACCTTCTACCGCTCGCTCGGCATCAACCTGAAGCAGCTCTACGGCTCGACCGAGACCGCGGTGTTCGTCTGCCTGCAGCCCGACAACGAGGCGCGCTCCGACACAGTCGGCGTGCCGATCGAAGGCGTCGAGCTCAAGGTCGAGCCGAGCGGCGAGATCCTGGTGCGCTCGCCCGGCCTGCTGAAGGAGTACTACAAGAACCCGGAGGCGACCGCCGAGGTCCTCACCGCCGACGGCTGGAACCGAACCGGCGACGCCGGCTTTCTCGACGCCGCCGGCCACGTGAAGATCATCGACCGCGCCAAGGACGTCGGCCGGATCGCCGGCGGCATTCACGACGGCGCCCTGTTCGCGCCCAAGTACATCGAGAACAAGCTCAAGTTCTTTCCCTACATCAAGGAAGCGGTGGCGTTCGGCGACCGGCGCGAGAAGGTCTGCGTCTTCGTCAACATCGATCTCGAGGCGGTGGGCAACTGGGCCGAGAAGCGCAACCTCCCCTACGGCGGCTACACCGAGCTGTCGCAGAAGCCCGAGGTCGGTGCGCTGATCAAGGACTGCGTCGCCAAGGTCAATGCCGACCTCGCCGCCGACGAGAAGCTCGCCGGCAGCCAGATCAGCCGCTTCCTGATCCTGCACAAGGAGCTCGACGCCGACGACGGCGAGCTCACCCGCACCCGCAAGGTCCGCCGCGGCTACATCGCCGAGCGCTACGACGTGCTGGTCGACGCGCTCTACGGCGGCAAGAGCGAGCAGTATGTCGAGACCCAGGTCAAGTTCGAGGACGGGCGCACCGGCAAGGTCGCGGCGACGCTGAAGATCGTCGACGTGCCCGTCCTTCCCGTCATGGCGCGCGCCGCGTGATGGCGCGCCCCACCGGAGACGTCATCCTCGACGTCAGGAACCTCAGCCTGCGCTTCGGCGGCGTCAAGGCGCTGACCGACATCACCTTCGACGTCCGCGAGCACGAGATCCGCGCCATCATCGGCCCGAACGGCGCCGGCAAGAGCTCGATGCTCAACTGCATCAACGGCGTCTACCAGCCGCAGGACGGCTCGATCAGCCTGCGCGGCAAGACCTTCCGCCACATGAACTCGCGCCAGGTGGCCGAGATGGGCGTGGCGCGCACCTTCCAGAACCTCGCGCTCTTCAAGGGCATGAGCGTGCTCGACAACATCATGACCGGGCGCAACCTGAAGATGCGGACCAACATCTTCCAGCAGGCGATCCGCTGGGGAGCGGCCGAGCGCGAGGAGACCGAGCAGCGCATCGTCGTCGAGAAGATCATCGACTTCCTCGAGATCCAGCCGTTTCGCAAGACGCCGGTGGGCCGGCTGCCGTACGGCCTGCAGAAGCGGGTCGACCTCGGCCGGGCGCTGGCGATGGAGCCGCAGGTGCTGCTGCTCGACGAGCCCATGGCCGGCATGAACGTCGAGGAAAAGCAGGACATGAGCCGCTTCATCCTCGATGTCAACGACGAGTTCGGCACGACCATCGTCCTGATCGAGCACGACATGAGCGTGGTCATGGACATCAGCGACCGGGTCGTCGTGCTCGACTACGGCAGGAAGATCGGCGACGGCAAGCCCGACGAGGTTCGCGCCAACCCCGAGGTCATCTCGGCCTACCTCGGCACGTCGCACTGAGGACAGACGAAAGAGATGGGACCGTTCCTCGAAACCCTGCTCGGCGGCCTGATGGTCGG
>JANMCC010000115.1:0-4627 GCA_031360885.1 Burkholderiales bacterium
CGAGTTCTGCGGCAGGCCCCGGATCCGAGCAGCGCAGGGGAGTTGGCTCGCGCCGCGTGCCAACCGCCGAGGTCGTGCCCGGACGGGCGCCCGTCCACGGCTTCGCGCATCCCGCCCCCGCGAGTGGCGGCCCGCCCCCGACACGACCACGAAATATCCCGCGGGTAAACTGGCCTGCTCCCACGGAGCCCCCGCCATGCAAGTCATCGAGTCCATCCTGGCCGACGCGGCGCAGATCGCCGCATTGCGCCGCGACATCCACGCCCATCCCGAGCTCTGCTTCCAGGAAAAGCGCACCTCGGATCTGGTCGCCAAGCAGCTCACCGACTGGGGCATCCCGATTCACCGCGGCATGGGCACGACCGGCATCGTCGCGATCCTGAAGAACGGCACCAGCGAGCGCGCCGTCGGCCTGCGCGCCGACATGGACGCGCTGCCGATCACCGAGCACAACCAGTTCCCGCACAAGAGCACCGAGCCCGGCAAGATGCACGCCTGCGGCCACGATGGTCACACCGCGATGCTGCTCGCCGCAGCCAAGCACCTCTCGAAGCACCGCAACTACGACGGCACCGTCTACCTGATCTTCCAGCCGGCCGAAGAAGGCGGCGGCGGCGCGCGCGAGATGATCAAGGACGGGATCTTCGAGAAGTTCCCGATGGAAGCGGTGTTCGGCGCGCACAACTGGCCGGGCATGAAGGCGGGCCAGTTCGCGCTCAAGTCCGGCCCGGCGTTCGCCTCCAGCAACGAGTTCCGGGTCGTGATCCGCGGCAAGGGCTCGCACGCGGCGATGCCGCACAACGGCATCGACCCGGTGCCGGTGGCCTGCGCCATGGTGCAGGCGTTCCAGACCATCGTCAGCCGCAACAAGCGGCCGATCGACCCGGGCGTGATCTCGGTCACCATGATCCACGCCGGCGAGGCGACCAACGTCGTGCCCGACAGCTGCGAGATCCAGGGCACGGTGCGCACTTTCACCCTCGAGGTGCTCGACCTGATCGAGCGGCGGATGAAGGTCGTCGCCGAGAACATCTGCGCTGCGTTCGAGGCCGAGTGCGAGTTCGAGTTCACGCGCAACTACCCGCCCACGATCAACCATCCCGCCGAGACCGCGTTCGCGCGCCAGGTGATGGCGGAGATGGTCGGCGCCGAGAACGTGCACGAGTTCGAGCCGACCATGGGCGCCGAGGACTTCAGCTACTTCCTGCTCGAGAAGCCCGGCTGCTACTTCCTGATCGGCAATGGCGACGGCGCCCACCGCCAGGGCGGCCACGGCGTGGGCCCGTGCATGCTGCACAACCCGAGCTACGACTTCAACGACGAGCTGATCCCCCTCGGCGGCTCGCTCTGGGTGCGCCTGGCCGAAGCCTGGCTCGCGCCGAAGCGCTGATGAACGCGGCAAGGCATTTCTCCCAGACCTCCGCCGAAGCGCGCGACAAGTTCCTCGCCGCGACCCGGGTCCGCGCCCTCGGCGTCGAGACCCACGTCCACCCCCTCGCCGGCCGCGACGGCGAAATGCTGGCGATGGACGTCGCCCGCGACGGCCCGCGCAACGCCCGGTCGCTGCTCGTCATCAGCAGCGCCTGCCACGGCGTCGAAGGCTTCTGCGGCTCCGGCGTGCAGGTCGCGCTGCTCGAGAACGCCGAATGGCACCAGGCGGCGCACGACGCCGGCGTCGCCGTGCTCTACGTCCACGGCCTCAATCCCTGGGGCTTCTCGTGGTGGCGGCGAACGACGCACGAGAACGTCGACCTCAACCGCAACTTCCGCGACTTCTCGATCGCGCCGCCGCGCAACGCCGCCTACGACGAGATCGCCTCGCTGATCGTGCCCGAGGCCTGGCCGCCGGATGCCGCCACGGTGGACGCCACCGCCCGCTTCGTCGCCGAGCGCGGCGCCAAGGCCTGGCAGGCCGCCATCTCGGGCGGCCAGTACCACCACCCGAACGGCCTGTTCTACGGCGGCGACTCGCCGACCTGGAGCCAGGCGACGATCCGCCAGGTGCTGCGCGACCACGGCACGCGCTGCGGCCGGCTGGCCTGGATCGACCTGCACACCGGCCTCGGGCCGAACGGCCACGGCGAGCGTATCTTCGCCTGCCGCGACGACCCCGCCGCCTACGCCCGGGCCAAGGCCTGGTGGGGCGAGGTCACCTCGATCTACGACGGCTCGTCGACCTCGGCGCTGCTCACCGGCATGATGTGGCTTGCCGCCTACGAGGAGTGCGCGCAAGCCGAGTACACCGGCTTGGCGCTCGAATACGGCACCCTGCCGAACCTGCAAGTGATGGATGCGCTGCGCGCCGACCAGTGGCTCGAGCTCCATCCCGAAGCCGGCGACGCCACGCGGCGGGCGATCAAGCAGCAGATGCGCGACGCCTTCTACACCGACACCGACGCGTGGAAAGAGCAGATCGTCGAGCAGGCGGTCGACGCCTCGTACGGCGCGGTGCGGGGCCTCGCCGCCGATAGCAGCAGCATCGGCTGAAGCGGCCGCCGCCTGTGCGTTCGCGCTGCTCGCCAGGCTCTCGGCCTTGCTGCTCGTCAGGCGAGAACGCGAAACGCCGTCACCGGCCGGTGGAAGCCCTTGAGGACGAGTTCGCCGGCGGGCTCGACCCTGATCCCGGCGTCGAGCAGCGCGCGCACGCGCTGCGAGACCAGGATCTCGCCCCCGGCGGCCTCGCCGCAAAGGCGCGCGGCCAAGTTCGTCACGGTACCGATCGCACCGTAGTCGATCCGTCCGGGAAAGCCGATGCCGCCGATGGTGGCAAAGCCCTGGGCGATCCCGACGCCCATCGTCAGCTCGTAGCCGCGCTGCTTCCAGCCGAGCGAGAGCTGCCCGATCTCGCCCTGGATGGCGAGCGCCATGCGCGCGGCGCGCGCCGCCGGATCGGCGACCGGCACCGGGTCGTTGAAGAAGATCATGATCCCGTCGCCGCTGAAGCGCTCGAGCGTGCCTTCGTGGGCGAGGACGAGCCGGCCGACCGCGGCGTGGTATTCGCCGAGCACCGCCATCACCTCCTCGGGATCGGCGGTCTCGGTGAACGCGGTGAAGCCGCGCAGGTCGAGGAACACGACCGTGATCTCGCGGCGGTGGCTCTTCAGCGGATCCTCGGCGCCGCCGGCGACGATCAGCTCGGCGAGCTGCGGCGAGAAGAAGCGCTTCAGCCGGCCGACCTTCTCGAGCTGCAGCACGCCGTCGGCGACGCGCTGCTCGAGGCTGCGATTGAGCTCGGCGAGCTCGCCGCGCTGCAGCAGCAGCTCGTCGTAGAGCTGCTTGATGCGCAGCAGCGAGCGCACCCGCGCGAGCAGCTCCGAGGGGCTCACCGGCTTGCTGAGAAAGTCGTCGGCGCCGGCGTCCAGGCCCTTGGCCCGCTCCTCGGCCGGGTCGAGCGCGGTGACGAGCACGACCGGCAGCATCGCCTGCGCCGGGTCGGCCCGGATCGCGCGGCAGACGTCGTAGCCGCTCATGCCGGGCATCATCACGTCGAGCAGGACCAGGTCGGGGCGCTCGGCGGCCAGCACGGCGAGCGCCGCGGCGCCCGAGGTCGCGCTGCAGGTGCGGTAGCCCTTGGCCCCGAGCAGGTCGGCGAGCAGCTTGACGTTCAGGGCGACGTCGTCGACGACGAGGATCTTGGCCGCCGCGCCGGCCGGCGCGCTCACCGGATCACCTCGTCGCCCATCATCATTGCGGCGCCCGGCCGCTCTCGAGAAAGCGCTTCACCGTGTCGAGGAACTGCTTGAGGTTGATCGGCTTGGTGACGAAGGCGTCGAACCCGGAGCGCAGGATCTTCTGGTGATCGTCGGGCATCACCGACGCCGAGACGGCGACCACCGGCACGGCGTCGAGCGCGGGCGCCTCGCGCATCCGCCGCAGGGCCTCGATGCCGTCGATGTCGGGAAGCTGGATGTCCATGAGGACGAGGTCGGGCGGCGCTTCGAGGGCCAGGCGAACCCCGTCCGTGCCGGTGACGGCCTCGATCGTCGCGTGGCCGTTGTGGCGCAGGATGTCGCGGACGAGCTTCATGTTCTTCTCGTTGTCCTCGACGATCAGGATCGTTTTCATCGCCGGCCCCCGGGTTGACGACCGGTCGCCGCGCTCATACCGCCGCGACGACCCGCTCGGGAAGAATAAAGGCAAAGGTCGAGCCGCGGCCGGGTTCGCTCTCGACCCGGATCGTGCCGCCGTGCAGCTCGACGAAGCGCCTGGCCAGCGACAGGCCCAGGCCGGTCCCTTCCGACTTTCTCAGGTAGTCGCCGCCGGCCTGGCGGAATTCCTCGAACACCAGCGCCTGCTGGTCGGCGGCGATGCCGACGCCGGTGTCGACGACGGCGATCTCGACCGCGTGCTCGAGCTGCAGGGCACGCAGGGTTACCTTGCCGCCGGCGGGCGTGAACTTGACGGCGTTGGCAAGCAGGTTGATGACGATCTGCTTGAGCTTGCGGACGTCGGCCACCCACTCGCCGACGCCGGGGCCGACATCGAGCGCGAGGACCAGTCCCTGGCGGCTGGCGCGCTCGCGCACGAGCGTGGTGCAGTTGTCGAGCAGCATCGGCAGGTCGACCTGCGCCAGGTCGAGCTCCATCCGGCCGGCCTCGATCTTCGACAGGTCGAGGATGTCGTTGAT
>JANMCC010000199.1:0-2829 GCA_031360885.1 Burkholderiales bacterium
AAGCCCTCGGCGATCAGGATGTCGGCGACCTCGGCGTCGACGTCGAGCTTGTCGACGAAGAGCTTCCTCACCGAGTCGGACTCGTTGGCCTGCTTCGACGCCGACTCCTCGGCCGTCATGATGTTGATGCGCCAGCCGGTCATCTCGGAGGCGAGACGCACGTTCTGGCCGCCGCGGCCGATGGCGATGGCGAGGTTTTCCTCGTCGACCACGACGTCCATGGCGTGGCGCTCCTCGTCGACGACGATCGACTGCACGTTCGCCGGCGCCAGCGCGCCGATCACGAACTGCGCCGGGTCTTCCGACCAGAGCACGATGTCGACGCGCTCGCCGGCCAGTTCGTTGGTCACGGCATTGACTCTGCTTCCGCGCACGCCGACGCAGGTGCCGATCGGGTCGACCCGCTTGTCGTGCGACTGCACCGCGATCTTGGCGCGCGAGCCGGGATCGCGGGCGCAGGACTTGATCTCGAGCAGCTTCTGCTCGATCTCGGGCACTTCCTGGGCGAACAGCTCGATCATGAAGCCGGGCGACGAGCGCGACAGCAGGATCTGCGGCCCGCGCAGTGTCGGGTCGACCTCGGCGATGTAGGCGCGAACGCGGTCGCCGGTGCGCAGGTTCTCCTTCGGGATCATCTCCGAGCGGCGCAGGCGCCCTTCGATCCGGCCCGACTCGACGATCACGTCGCCCTTGTCGAGGCGCTTGACGGTGCCGACGAAGATCTTCTCGCCGCGCGAGAGGAAGTCGGTCAGCAGCTGCTCGCGCTCGGCGTCGCGGATCTTCTGCAGGATCACCTGCTTGGCCGCCTGCGCGCCGATACGGCCGATCGAGACCGACTCGATCTGCTCTTCGATGTAGTCGTCGACCTCGATGTCGGCGATCTGCTCGACGGCTTCGAAGTGCAGCACCTCGGAGTCGGGCAGCTGAAGACCGGCCTCGTTCGGCACGACGTGCCAGCGGCGGAAGGTCTCGTACTCGCCCGTTTCGCGGTCGACCGACACGCGGATGTCGACCTCGCCGCCCTGCAGCTTCTTCGAGGCCGACGCGAGCGCGGCCTCGACCGCCTGGAAGACGATCTCGAGGTCGACGCTCTTCTCGCGCGAGATCGCGTCCACCAGCATCAACAGTTCACGGTTCATTGAATACGACCTCCGTCCATCTCGTCCTGCGCCCCGGCCTCGTGAGCCGCCGCACCCTGGGGCGCGAACCGGCGCCCCTTGAAATCGATCACCGGCACCAGGCGCGCCTCGCGCACCTCGTCCAGCGAAAAGTCCAGCACCTTCACTTCTTCGCCAGCGTCGCTCGCCGCCGGCAGCGGCCCGGCCGCCGCCGCGCGCGCCTGCGCCGAGCGGCTGGCGGCGTGCTTCTTCGCCGCGGCCTTGGCGGCCGTGGGCGCCAGCACCAGGCGCCAGTCCTTGCCCTCAGCGAGAAGCTCGCCGCGGAAGCGCTTCCTGCCCTTGAAAGGCACTTTCAGGGTCACCTCGACGTCGTGGCCACAGAACCGGGCGAAGTCGGGGGCGCTCTTCAGCGGCCGGTCGAGGCCGGGCGAGGAGACCTCGAGTCGTTCGTAGGCGACGCCGTCCACCTCCAGCACGTGCTGAAGCTGCCGCGTCACCTTTTCGCAATCGTCCACATGGATGAAGCGCTCGGGCCCGCTGCTTGCCGGATGGTCGATCGTCACGCGCAGCAGTCCGCCCGCCGCCCGCTCCACCTCGACCAGGTCGTAGCCGAGCCCGCGGACAGTGGTTTCGATGTCGGCGTGCTGACTCATGGCGGTGGCGAACGGTGCCTGCGGCTGCGAGGTGGCGTTGACGGTCTGCGAACTGTGCAAAAAGAACTCTGAAAAGCGATCAGCCAAAAAAAATGGGCCGGAAGATCCGCCCACTTGACGCTATCTGGGAAAACCGGAATTGTATCAATTCACGCGACTACCGGCAAGCCGCGAGTCTGTCAAGTGGCCCGGGCCCGGGCGACGCGCTGCTCCGGAGGCACCTAAATCAGGGCGCTCGCCGGGTTCACAACCCTAGGGCGCCGTCACCGTCGAGGACGCCCGGCCATGAACGATCAGGACGGCCGCTCCGGCGAACATGAGCGTGCGTCCCAGCCTGGCGGCCCCGGCCCCGTCCATCGCCGGCGCTCTCCCGGCAGCCACATCCATCACTCCCGCTCGACTTGCCGGTCGCCGCAATGGCGAAGGAATGCGAAGACGTTTCTCACTACGCTTCTCCGGTGCCGCCGCTTCGGATCGTGCCATGGACGTGCTCCGGGCCTGGGCAGGCGGACCCGAATCCCGATGCCGGTCATCCGGTTGAGCGAGGGGCCCATGCAAGAATTCGGCGCCCCCCGCTCCCGGAGCCCACGATGGGATTTCTCGCCGGCAAACGCTTCCTGATCACGGGCGTGCTGTCCAACCGCTCGATCGCCTACGGCATCGCCCGCGCCTGCCGCCGCGAAGGCGCCGAGCTGGCCTTCAGCTACCAGGGCGAACGCTTTCGCGAGCGGGTCGCCGGCTTCGCCGCCGAATTCGACTCGACCCTGGTCTACGACTGCGACGTCGCCGACGACGCGCAGATCGACGCCCTGTTCGCCGCCCTCGGCGGGCCCTGGCCGACCTTCGACGGCTTCGTCCACTCGATCGGCTACGCGCCCAAGGAAGCGATCGCCGGCGACTTCCTCGAAGGCCTGTCGCGCGAGGCCTTCAAGATCGCCCACGACATATCGAGCTACAGCTTTCCGGCGCTGGCGAAGGCGGCGGCGCCTCGGCTGACCCCGACAGCCGCCCTCCTCACCCTGACCTACCTGGGGGCGGAGCGCAGCGTTCCCAACTAC
>JANMCC010000141.1:0-1711 GCA_031360885.1 Burkholderiales bacterium
CGAGTTCGCCGACGTGCCGATCGACGCCAGCCAGATGGTCTGGGTCGCGACCGCCAACGATGCGCGCGCCATCCCCGAGCCGATCCTCAACCGCATGAACGTCTACGAGGTGCAGGCGCCCGACCGCGACGCCGCGCGCCAGATCGCCGCGCGGCTGTACCGCAGCCTGCGCGCCGAACACGGCTGGGGCGAGCGCTTCGACGCCGAACCCGGCAGCGACGTGCTCGATGCGATGAGCGAGCTCGCGCCGCGCGAGATGCGCCGCGCCTGGATGACGGCCTTCGGCAATGCCCGGCTCGACAAGCGCTCGCAACTGCGCCCGGCCGACCTGCCCGAGCCGGCCGGCAAGCGCGCAGCGATCGGCTTCGTGCAGTAGGACGCGGGCTACGGCGGGCGGGCGGATCGCGGGGCGCGATCCGATATCGTCGTGCATCTCGTCCCGACTCGCCGTCCGCCATGTCGCTGTCCGCCAAGCTCCTGCGCCGCCTCGCACCGTTCCTGTTCGCCCTGCCCTGTCTCGCGCTGGCCGCCTTCCCCGACCGGCCGATCAAGATCATGGTCGGCTTCCCGGCCGGCGGGCCGCTCGATACGCACGGCCGGCTGCTTGCCGACAAGCTGCAGGCGGTGCTCGGCCAGCCGATCGTGATCGATTACAAGGCCGGCGCCGGTGGTGCGGTCGGCGCCGAATTCGTCGCCAAGTCGCCGGCCGACGGCTATACGTTGATGCTCGCCAATACGGGTGTGATGGTCATCAACCCGGCGATATATCCGAAGCTGCCGTACGCGACGCTGAAGGACTTCGTGCCGATCGCGCGCACCGCGCAGCAGCCGCTCGCGCTGATCGTGCATCCGGCGGTGCCGGCGACGACGGTGCAGGAACTGGTGAAGCTCGCCAAGGCGAAGCCGGGCCATCTCAACTACGGCTCGGCCGGCAATGGCGGCAGCTCGCACCTGGTGCCCGAGATGTTCAAGCAGGCCACCGGAACCTTCATCGTCCACATCCCCTACCGCGGCAGCGCGCCGGCGCTGACCGACCTGCTGGCCGGGCAGGTACAGATGATGGCCGAGTCGATCCCGCTCGCTTCGCAGTACGCGAAGCAGGGCAAGCTGCGCGCGCTCGCCGTCACCGGCCGCGAGCGCAGCAACGCCCTGCCCGATGTGCCGACCTTCGCCGAGGCGGGCGTCAAGGGCATGGACGTGGTCGGCTTTTACGGCGTGCTGGCGCCGGCCGGAACGCCGAAGGACGTGATCGCAAAACTCTCCGACGCCTTCCGCCAGGTGCTCGACAACCCCGAGCTGCGCAAGACCATGACAGCCCAGGGCGCCGACCCGGCTTTCCTCGACAGCGAGCAGTTCACCGCGTACCTGGTGCGCGAGATGCCGGTGTGGGCCAAGGCGGTCAAGGACTCGGGCGCCAAGCTCGACTGACGCCGTGCCCGCCACCCTCGCCGGTCAACTTGTCGTCGCGATCTCTTCGCGTGCGCTTTTCGACTTCGAGGAAGAAAACCTGCTCTTCGAGGCCGGCGACGACCGCGCCTACATGAAGCTGCAGCTCGAACGGCTGGAGCAGAGCGCCAAGCCGGGGGTCGCGTTCTCGCTCGTCAACAAGCTGCTCGCCTTCAATGCCGATGCGCCGAATGTCGAGGTGGTGATCCTGTCGCGCAACGATCCGGTCTCGGGCATGCGCGTGTTCCGTTCGGCGCAGCACTAC
>JANMCC010000176.1:0-22127 GCA_031360885.1 Burkholderiales bacterium
TACGAGCACGAGATGCGCATCCGCATGGCGGCGCAGCAGAAGCTCGAGGACTCGAAGACCGACGTCGGCTGGGGCCACCAGATCCGCAGCTACGTGCTCGACCAGAGCCGGATCAAGGACCTGCGCACCAACGTCGAGATCAGCAACACGCAGAAAGTGCTGGACGGCGACCTCGACGCCTTCATCGAAGCCAGCTTGAAGCAGGGCGTCTAGGCGCCACAGAGAGACAGAGAGACAAGGATCCGCTCCATGCGCGAAGGCACCGCCCCCCTCATTCGCCGCGAAGACTACGCGGCCCCGCCGTTCTGGATCCGTAAGGTCGACCTCACCTTCGACCTCGATCCGGCGAAGACGCTCGTCATCAACCGCATGCAGATCGAGCGCAACGACGCTGTGCCGGCGGCGCCCCTGCGCCTGCACGGCGAAGACATCGTCCTGACGCGCTGCCTGGCCAACGGCGAATCGGTGTCGTTCCGCCACGAAGAAGGCGTGCTCGTCATGGACAGCCTGCCCGAGGGCGGCTTCACCCTCGAGATCCGCACCACCTGCGCGCCGGCGAAGAACACCCAGCTCTCGGGCCTCTACACCTCGGGCGGTGGCTTCTTCACGCAGTGCGAGGCCGAGGGCTTTCGCCGCATCACCTTCTTCCTCGACCGGCCCGACGTGATGGCCGAGTACACGGTGCTGATCCGCGCCAGCAAGGCGGCCTACCCGGTGCTGCTCTCGAACGGCAACCTGGTCGAGGAAGGCGAGCTCGACAACGGCCGCCACTTCGCGAAGTGGCACGACCCGTTTCCCAAGCCGAGCTACCTGTTCGCGCTCGTCGCCGCCCACCTCGTGGCGCGCGAGCAGCGGATCCGCTCGCGCTCGGGCAAGGACCACCTGCTGCAGGTCTGGGTGCGCCGCGGCGAACTCGACAATACCGAGCAGGCGATGGATTCGCTGGTCGCCTCGGTCGTCTGGGACGAGGCGCGCTTCGGCCTGCCGCTCGACCTCGAGCGTTTCATGATCGTCGCCGTCGGCGACTTCAACATGGGGGCGATGGAGAACAAGGGGCTCAACCTCTTCAACACCAAGTACGTTCTCGCCAACCCGGCCACCGCCACCGACGAGGACTACGCGGCGATCGAATCGGTGGTCGGCCACGAGTACTTCCACAACTGGACCGGCAACCGCATCACCTGCCGCGACTGGTTCCAGCTCAGCCTGAAGGAGGGCCTCACGGTCTTCCGCGACCAGGAATTCAGCATGGACATGGTGGCGAGCCCGACCGCCCGCGCCGTGCGCCGGATCGAGTCGGTGCGCGACCTTCGCCAGGTCCAGTTCCCCGAGGACGCCGGGGCGATGGCGCATCCGGTGCGACCCGACAGCTACGTCGAGATCAACAACTTCTACACGCCGACGATCTACGAGAAGGGCGCCGAGGTCGTGCGCATGATGCAGTCGCTGGTGGGACGCGTTGGCTTCGAGCGCGGCATCACGCTGTACTTCGAGCGCCACGACGGCCAGGCGGTGACCTGCGACGACTTCGCCCAGGCCATCGCCGACGCCAACCCCGATAGCGACCTGGCGAAGCGGCTGCCGCAGTTCAAGCGCTGGTACGCCCAGGCCGGCACGCCGCGGCTCACCGCCCGCGGCCGGTACGACGCGCCGTCGCGCACCTTCACCCTCGGCCTCGAGCAGTCGGCCGCCGCTTCGGCCGGCGCGGCGCGCGAGCCCTTCGTCATTCCGCTGGCGATCGGCCTGCTGGCGCGCGACGGCCGCGAGATGCGGCTTCGCCTCGAGGACGAGCCCGAGGCGGCGGCGGCGACCAGCCGCATGCTGGTGCTGGACGACACCAAGGCGTTCTTCACCTTCGTCGAAGTCGACGAAGCGCCGGTGCTCTCGCTGCTGCGAGGCTTCTCGGCGCCGGTGTGCCTGGTCGACGGCCTCGGCGACGCCGAGCTCATCGTCCTGCTGCGCCACGACAGCGACCCGTTCAACCGCTGGGAGGCGGGCCAGCGGCTGGCGCTGAACCGGCTGCTCGCGGCGGTGGCCGGCGACCTCGAGGCGCCGCTCGACCCGGCCTTCGTCGAGGCGATGCGCGAGCTCCTGCGCCACCCCGGGCTCGACCCGGCGTTCAAGGCGCTCGTGCTCACGCCGCCGAGCGAGGTCTACGTCTCCGAGCAGCTCGACAGCGTCGATCCGCAGCGCGTTCACGCGGCGCGCGAGTCGATGAAGACGCAGCTCGCCACGGCCCTCGCCGTCGACTGGCAATGGGCGTTCGAGGCGCACCAGGTCACCGGCGGCTACTCGCCCGACCCGGTCTCCTCGGGCCGACGCGCGCTCGCCAATCTCGCCCTGGCCATGCTTTGCATCGCCGCGCAGAAGAGCGGCGACCCGGTCTGGCCCGGCCGCGCCTGGCAACGCTTCAAGGACGCCTCGAACATGACCGACCGCCAGGGCGCGTTGCTGGCGCTGTTGGCCGGAGGCTCGGTGCTCGCCGATGCGGCGTTCGACCGCTTCCACGCGATGTTCAGGAACGACGCGCTGGTGCTCGACAAGTGGTTCGAGCTGCAGGCGGGCGCGCAGGAGCACGGCGGCCAGGTGTTCGAGCGCGTCAAGCGCCTGCTCGCCCATCCCGACTTCACCGTCGTCAACCCGAACCGGGCGCGCAGCCTGATCGGCACCTTCTGCCTGAAGAACCCGGCCGGTTTTCACCGCACCGACGGCGCCGGCTATGCGTTCTGGGCCGACCGGGTGATCGCCCTCGACGCGATCAATCCGCAGTTCGCCTCGCGCGTCGCCCGCGCGCTCGACCGCTGGACGCACCTCGCCGAGCCGTATCGCTCGGCGGCGCGGGCGGCGATCGAGCGGGTCGCCGGCCAGGCCAAGCTTTCGAACGACACGCACGAGATCGTGTCGCGCGCTCTCGCAGGAGCCTGAGATGGCCAGCCGCAAGCCGACCCGCAAGAACGCGTTCTATGCCCAGTCGGGCGGCGTCACCGCCGTCATCAACGCCTCGGCCTGCGGCGTGATCGAGACCGCGCGCGCGCACCGCGACACGATCGGCACCGTCTACGCCGGGCGCAACGGCATCATCGGCGCGCTGACGGAGGACCTGATCGACACCGGCAAGGAGTCGGCCGCGGCGATCAAGGCGCTGCGTTCCACGCCCTCGGGCGCGTTCGGCTCGTGCCGCTACAAGCTGAAGTCGCTCGATGCCAACCGGCGCGAGTACGAGCGGCTGATCGAGGTGTTCAAGGCCCACGACATCGCCTGGTTCTTCTACAACGGCGGCGGCGACTCGGCCGACACCTGCTTCAAGGTGAGCCAGCTCTCGGCCAGTCTCGGCTACCCGCTGCAGGCGATCCACGTGCCGAAGACGGTCGACAACGACCTGCCGATCACCGACTGCTGCCCGGGCTTCGGCTCGGTGGCCAAGTACGTGGCGGTCTCCGCGCTCGAGGCTTCGTTCGACGTGCGCTCGATGGCGCGGACCTCGACCAAGGTGTTCGTGCTCGAGGTGATGGGCCGGCACGCCGGCTGGATCGCCGCGGCGGGCGGCCTGATCGCCGAGCACGGCATTCCGGTGGCGATCCTGTTTCCCGAGATCGAGTTCGACGAGAAGAAGTTCATCGCCCGGGTCGACGCGCTGGTGAAGGAGCACGGCTACTGCACGGTGGTCGTCTCCGAAGGTGCGCACTACCCCGACGGGCGCTTCCTCGCCGAGCAGGGCACGAAGGACGCCTTCGGCCACGCCCAGCTCGGCGGCGCGGCGCCGGTGGTGGCGAACATGATCAAGAACGCGCTCGGCCACAAGTTCCACTGGGCGGTGGCCGACTACCTGCAGCGCGCCGCCCGGCACATCGCCTCCAAGACCGACGTCAAGCAGGCCTACGACCTGGGCAAGCGCGCGGTCGAGCTGGCGCTGAAGGGGCACAACGCGGTGATGCCGACGATC
Organism: Burkholderiales bacterium; assembly: GCA_031360885.1. Lineage (GTDB taxonomy): Bacteria > Pseudomonadota > Gammaproteobacteria > Burkholderiales > Burkholderiaceae_C > Schlegelella_A. Next base: position 3,944 of record JANMCC010000176.1, read on the forward strand.
GAGCGCGTCTCGGACGTTCCCTATCGCTGGAAGATCGGCGTCGCCAGGCTCGCGGACGTGGCCAACGTCGAGAAGTTCATGCCGCGCGACTTCATCAGCGCCGACGGCTTCGGCATCACCGAGAAGTGCCGCCGCTACCTCGTCCCGTTGATCGCCGGCGAGGACTACCCCGCCTACCGCAACGGCCTGCCGGTGTACGCGACGCTGAAGAACCTCAGCGTGCCGCGGAAGCTTCCCGAGTTCGCCCTGAAGTGAACTCCTCCCTCTCCCGCTGCGCTGGAGAGGGCCGGGGTGAGGGTCTCCGCCCTCCGCTAGAATGCGCGGCTCGCCTCGGCCTTTCGGCCCTGCGCGACGCCGGTGTAGCTCAGTTGGTAGAGCAGCGCATTCGTAATGCGAAGGTCGGGAGTTCGACTCTTCTCACCGGCACCAAAGCCAAATCGAGGCCGGCGATCTTGCCGGCCACTGCTCGAGCAAAGATCGCCAGTCAGGTCTTGCGGCGCCGAGCCATGAAACCGACGGCTGCCAACCCCGCCATGAACAGCGCATACGTCTCCGGCTCCGGTACCGCCGACACGGCGACGATCGTTCCGGAGAAGCCGATGGTCCTGCCGGGCGTCAGCGAGACGTCGTTGACGAAGAAGTCGAACGTGCCCCCGTTGGCAAAGACGAAGTGCTGGATCGAATTGTCGAAGTCGATGAAGATGCCGCCCACGTTGTCGGCGGTGACCGCGCCGATGATCTTGTCGGTGAACAGCGCCGTTCCGGGCGTGGTTCCCGGTGGCGACATGAACGTGACCAGCAGATCGAAGGATCCGGCGTAACTGAACGGGTCGCCGGTCAGGGTGAAGGAACCGAGATTGTTGAAGTTGCCTGCGGGTGTCGTTGCCCCGCTGGATCCGAGCGAGACGAAGCCGCCCGAAGTCATGGCGTTGAAGGTCGAGTTGTTGTAGGTCAGCCCGGAGCCTGGGAGGGTGATCGTCTGCGGACCCGGAGCGCTTGCGGGAACGCACGCCAGACCGAAGCAGCCGTTGGTATAGCCCACGAACGTCGTTTCCATTGCGCTGGCGGCACCGCTTCCTAAACCCAAGACCGCCCCCGCGGTCAGTGCCAGCGCACCGTTCTTGAGTTGAGACGCCAGCCGACCCGCAGGCTCGGAAAAATGTGCGTTCATGACGAACTCCTTGGGGGAAACAGGGCGTCTTCAAGAGCAGCCCCTGATCGGCATTGGGTGACTCGGCTCTGTTTGAAGCATCCCCGTGTACGAGGGATGTTCGGTAGGACGACGCGCCGGTGCGTCAGTGCCATTTCCTACGCGGCTCTGAACGACGAAAAAAAAAGCGGAGGCGAACCTCCGCTTCTTTACTTGCGTGCCACTCAGGCCCGCGACTTGTCCCCGGACTTCGGGTTGACGGCCGCGCCCGTCCCCTTGCCGGCGGCGCCGCCGGCCACGGCGCCGATGGCCGCGCCTGCAGCCATGCCGACCGGGCCGCCCGCAGCACCGATCGCGGCGCCTGCCAGTGCCCCACCACCCGCACCGACGCCGGTGGCCAGGTTGTGATCCTCGAGGTCGTCCTGGCGAGTCGGGTTGGCGACCTCGGCGGTTCCCTGCCCGGCCAGGCCACCGGCGACAGCGCCGACGAGCCCGCCCGCAGCCATCCCGATCGGGCCGGCAGCAGCCCCGATCGCTGCCCCGGCCACCGCGCCACCGCTCGCGCCCACGCCCCTTGCCAGGTTGTGATCGCCGCGGTCGTCGCCGGCCTTCGGATTCACCACTTCAGCTGCGCCCTTTCCCGCGAGGCCGCCGGCCACAGCACCGATCGCGGCGCCTGCCGCCATGCCCACGGGACCGGCAATGGCGCCGACGCCGGCGCCCGTCACCGCGCCCGCGGTGGCGCCTACGCCGGTGCCGATGACGTGCTGCCCCTGGTGTTCCTGCCACTGCGTTTCGAGATACCGGGCGTCGTCGTCGGAGCGCGGAGTCACACCCATGAGGATGCCGCCGTCCTTGATGCCCGCCTCGTAGTGCTTGACCCGTTCTTCGGGAATACCGGCACCGATCAGCGCGCCGATCAGGCCGCCAGCGGCGCCGCCGGCGCCCGCTCCGGCCAGGCCGGCCGCGAGCGGGCCGGCAATGACGAGGCCGAGGCCTGGCACGACGAGCGAGGTGCCGATCGCAGCGATGGCCGCCAACGTCGCGCCGACCGCACCGCCGATACCGGCACCCACTCCGGCGCCCTCGGCGGCTTTCGATCCGAGCTCGGTTTGCGGAGCGCCGGAAGCAAGGAAGTGACGCTTGCGGGTGTCGTCACTCATCACCAGATTGACGTCGTCGCGACCGTAGCCTCGCGACGACAGGTCGGCGTAGGCCTGCTCGGCAGCGCTCCTGTCGCGAAAGAGACCGGTGACCATTGTTGACGGATTGGAGTTCATGGAAAGGTTCCTCAATTGGCACGAGTTGATGGGCAACGCGAGGCTAGCGAAGGCCCAGACAGCCGCTGCCATCTAGTGACGCAAAGCGATGTAGGAATTTGTCCAAGGGCGGATCGTCTTCGGTATGGCTACGTAGGTTTGGCTATGGCCCGCGGCACCGCCATGCCCAAGACTTCGGCAAGCTCCCCGATCGCCCCGAGGCATGCCCGACCGCTTCACCAGGACCTCGCCCCGACGCTCCCGCTGGGACCAGGAAGGCGCCGAATTCGTCTCCAGCGACTCGGAGTGGTGCGACCGGTTCTCGGCCCGCCTGATCGCGCTGATGGCCAACGTCGACTACCTGATGGCGAGCCGCACCGCCCTGGACCTCGTGTCCCATCACGCCTTGCGCGCCCTGTCGCCGGAGTGGGTGGCCGAGGATCTGGCGCGCTCGCAGGTAGGCTTGTCCCCCTCGTAGCGCGGCGGACCCGAGGCGCGCTCATGCCGCAGCGGCGCGAGGGCGTCAAGTTCAACGCCGGGGCGGCATCGGCACGCGCGCCGCTCCGACTTCAATACCAACGGCGTGGTCGGACAATACCGTCGGGATGCCGGCGTCCAGGTGCCGGCACAACGCTTGCCCGGCAGACATCACCATTTCGAAGGCCACATGACACGCGACCTGGAGGGCTCCCAGGATCACCGCTTCCGCCTGCTGGTCGAGAGCGTCGTCGACTATGCGATCTTCATGCTCGACCCCGCGGGCACGGTGCTCACCTGGAACATCGGCGCCGAGCGGCTGAAGGGCTACTCGGCCGAGGAGATCATCGGCCGCCCGTTCACCGTCTTCTATCCGCCCGAGGCCGTCGCCTCCGGCTGGCCGCAGCACGAGCTCGAGATCGCCGAGAAGGACGAGCGCTACGAGGAAGAAGGCTGGCGGGTGCGAAAGGACGGCAGCAGGTTCTGGGCGAACGTCGTCATCACCGCGCTGCGGGCTCCCGAGGGCCACCTCGAAGGCTTCGCCAAGGTGACCCGCGACCTCTCGGAGAAGCGCCTGCGGGAAGAGGCGCTGCGGCAGAGCGAGGAGCAGTTCCGGCTGCTGCTCGAATCGGTGAACGACTACGCAATCTTCATGATCGACCCCGAGGGTGCCATCCTCACCTGGAACCACGGTGCGGCGGCGATCAAGGGCTACGCGGCGAGCGAGGTGCTGGGGCGCAATTTCAGGATGTTCTTCACCGCCCAGGACATCCTCGAGGGCAAGCCCGAGGCGGAGCTGCTGGCCGCGCGCACGCTCGGCCGGGCCGAGAGCGAGGGCTGGCAGGTGCGCAAGGACGGCGGCGTGTTCTGGGCCAACGCGGTCCTGACGCCCGTTCACGACGGCGAGGGCCGGCTGCGCGGCTTCGCCAAGGTGACCCGTGACCTGAGCGAGCAGCGCCGCGTACAGGAGGTCGAGCAGGAAGGGCGGCGAATGCAGGAGTTCATCGCCATGCTCGCGCACGAGCTGCGCAATCCGCTGGCGCCGATCAGGAACGCGGTCTCGCTCCTGCAGGACCCGCGGCTGGACCTGACCGCGCGCCAGAAGGCGACGAGCGTCATGGACCGGCAGCTCGGCCTCCTCACCCATCTGGTCGACGACCTGCTCGACGTCGGCCGCATCGCCACCGGCAAGATCTTGCTGCGCGACGAGCTCATCGACTACCGCCGGGTCGTCATGCTGAGCGTGGAGTCGGCACGCCACGCCATCGACGAGCGCGGCCACGCGCTCGCGGTCGAGCTGCCTGAAGGCCCGATCGCGATGCGCGGCGACCCGACCCGGCTGACGCAGGCGCTCCTCAACCTGCTCACCAACGCGGCCAAGTACACGCAGGACCGCGGCCGCCTCGGGCTGAAGGTGGGCGTCGAGGAGACGATGGTCGTCACCGAGGTGACCGACAACGGCAGAGGCGTCGCCCCCGAGGCCCGGGAACGGATCTTCGATCTGTTCACCCAGGAGCGCCAGGCCGGCGGCCCGTCCGACCCCGGCTTGGGCATCGGCCTGGCCCTGGCCCGGGCGCTGATCCAGCAGCACGGCGGGCAGCTCTCGGTCGAAAGCCCCGGCGCCGGCCACGGCAGCACGTTCCGCATTCGCCTGCCGATCGGCAACACGGCGCCGGCCGACCCTGCTGTCGCCGGCGACGCGCCGGCGGAGCCGGAGAGCGGGGAAACGGCGCCGCTTCGGGCGCTGGTGGTCGACGACAACCGCGACGCCGCCGACACCCTCAGCGTGCTCCTGGAGACCTTGGGCCACGCTTGCCGCACGGCCTACGGTGCCCGGCAAGCGCTGGAGGTCGCCGGGCAGTTCGCGGCCGACGTCGTCTTTCTCGACCTCAACATGCCCGACGGCGACGGCGTCAGCCTGCTGCCGCGCCTGCGCGCCCTCCTCGGCGACACCGCCTACGTGGCGGCGCTCACCGGCTATGGGCAGAAGCACGACCGGGAGATCACGCGCGCCGCCGGCTTCCAGGAGCACCTGACCAAGCCGATGGAGATGAGCCGGCTGCAGGCGACCCTGGCCGCGGCCGGCGAGCGCCGCGATGCCGCCGGCGCCCGGGGGGAGCCGCCGCCGTAATTTCTTTCACCCCGTTCGGCGCCGCCCGCCGTTCAAGGTCATGTCCCCACTTCCTGTCACGGAGATTCGACATGCCCACCCGGCGCCTCCTGCTCACCCTGCTCGCGGCCGCGGCCGCCACCGCCTGCACCGCCCTGCCCGCGCGGGCGACCGGCAACCTGGTCGACCTGAGCGTCGTCGACCGCGGCCGCGGCGACGTGCTTTCCACCTGGCGCCACCGCGGCACGAGCTGGGTCGCCGGCCGGCCGGGCGACCGCTACGCGGTGCGCATGACCAACCGCACCGGCGGCCGGATCCTGGTGGTTCTCTCGGTCGACGGCGTCAACGTCGTCAGCGGCGAGACCGCGGCCACCGGGCAGACGGGCTACGTGCTCGGCCCCTGGGGCTCGGCCGAGATCACCGGCTGGAGGAAGAGCTATTCGGAGGCCGCCGCGTTCTACTTCACCGCCCTGCCCGACTCGTATGCGGCGCGCACCGACCGGCCCGACAACGTCGGCGTGATCGGCGCCGCGGTCTTCCGCGAGCGCGTGGTCCAGCCGGCGCAGCGGCCGTACGAATCGCAGCCGCCGGTCGCGAGCGGCCGGCTCGACAGCAGCGCGAGCCGGGCCGAGCCCGAGCGGCGCGCGCAGGGCGCCGGCGTCGGCGCGGCGGCCGACGCGTCGAGCGAGCGCTCGGCCGCGGCGCCCGCCTCGCCGCCCTCGCTGCGCGAGCGCGACAGCTTCGCCAAGGCGGAGAAGCTCGGCACCGGCCACGGCGAGCGCGAATATTCGCCGACGACGCAGACCACCTTCGAGCGCGCGAGCTCGCAGCCGGCGGAGATCGTCCAGGTCCGCTACGACAGCTACGCCAATCTGGTGGCCGCCGGCGTCATCGGCCGGCCGCAGCCGCCGGCGCTGCCGCAACCCTTCCCCGGGTTCGCGCCCGATCCGCGCTGAAGGCGAAGCGCGACTAGCATCCCCGCATCGAAGGACTCGCGGGGAACGCATGGATCTCGAGCTCAAGGGCAAGCGCGCGCTCGTCACCGGCGGCAGCCGCGGCATCGGCAAGGCGGTGGCGCGCCTCCTCGCGCAGGAAGGCGCGAGCGTCGCCCTGCTCGCCCGCGACCCCGAGCGCCTCGCGGCGGCCGCGACCGAGCTGGGCGCGGCCTTCGGCGGCCCCGTCGTCGCGGTCGTTGCCGACACCGCCGACGATGCCCAGGTCGCGCGCGCCGTGGCCGAGGCGAGCGACCTGCTCGGCGGCGGCATCGACATCCTGGTGAACGCCGCGGCCGAGCCCGGCGGCTATGCCGCCCCGCCGAAGCTCGGCGAGCTCGAGGCCGCGTTCTTCCAGCGCGAGATGGACATCAAGGTCATGGGCTACATCCGCACCGCGCGCGCGGTCGCGCCGCACATGAAGGCAAGCGGCTGGGGCCGGATCGTCAACATCAGCGGGCTCGCGGCACGGCAGAGCGGCAACACCGTCGGCAGCATGCGCAACGTCGCGGTCGCGGCGCTGACCAAGAACCTCGCCGACGAGCTGGGCCCGAGCGGCATCAACGTCACCGTCGTCCACCCCGGCCTCACCCGGACCGAGAAGACCGCGGCGCTGGTGGCGGCGCAGGCCAAGGCGCAGGGCGTCGGCGAAGACGTGATCCTGCAGCGCATGGCCGAGGGCAACTCGATCCGCCACCTGGTCGACGCCGCCGAGGTCGCCGCCGTGGTCGCGTTCCTCGCCTCGCCGAGATCGGTGGCGATCAACGGCGACGCGATCGCCGCCGGCGGCGGCGCGCCGCGCGCGATCCACTACTGACGGGCCGCCGGTCGCAGCAACGCGGCCGGCCAGAGCGCCGGTGCGCTAGATCGAGCGCGGCAGGATCGCGTCGCCGCGCCGGTAGGCGTCGCTGAACGGCGCCAGGCCGTGGCTACCGCCATTCACCAGGCGGCGCGCCGCCATCATGTTGTCGTGCAGCAGGGCGTCCTTGATCTGCATCTCGCGGTCGCCGAGAAAGAGTGCCAGCAGGTCGGCGGCAACGGCGGACGACGCGGCGAGCTTGGGCCGGGCCTCGAGGTCGACCGCCGGCCTGAGCTGCGGCCCGTAGCGCCGGTAGTTGTCGCGGCCCGTGAGCTGGACGAAGCCGCGGCCCTTGTAGCGGTCGCCGTCGGGCTGGCCGCGGTTGCCGAGGTCGCGCCGGTTGTCGTAGAGGTCGAACGGATGGCCGTTCGGCGAGCTGTTGAACTTCGAGCGGCCTTCTTCGACCGGCAGGAAGGGCTCGGCCTCGGCGCGGATCGTCGCCAGCGCCATCAACACCATCGTCCGGTCGTGCAGGCCGCGCTCCTTCAGGGCGGCGAGCACGAACGGCAGCTGCGCCTTGATGTTGCAGATCGCGGTGAACGGAAACATCTGGCTGACCATTTCGACCGTCACTGTCCCGGTGGCGTCGGGCAGCGTCGGATCGTCGATCACGCCGAGCGCGGTCAGCGTTCGCGGCCCGGCGACGCCATCGGGCAGCAGCCCCTCGCTCCTCTGGAAGGCGAGCAGCGCCGCCTCGGTACCGCCGCCGAACGCGCCGTCGACCAGGCCGGGATCGAAGCCCTTGTGCAGCAGCGCCCGCTGCATTTCGGTGACCGTGGCGCCGGTCATGCCCCGCTTCAGAACGTTCATCAGCAGCTCCTCGAAGTCGCACGCTCGAACAGCGCCTGCGCCGGCCAGCCCGGTGCGGTCGCGGAGTCGGCGCGCAGCGTGCGCAGCGCGTCGCCCTCCACCTTCAGCGCGAAAGCCTGCCCGCCGTGCGCGCGCAGCGTAGCGCCTTCGATGCGGCCGTCGAACGGAACCTGGTCCTGCCCCCGGGCGACGCCGCCCAGGCACAGGGCCGCGGCGATCGCGCCGGCCAGGCGCCGGCGTCCCCGAAGGGCCGAGCATCCTCATCATGCCGCTGCCACCGGAGCGCGAACGACCGCTGCATCGACGATCTCGAGCTCGCTCGCACCCGCCGGCAGCTCGGCGACGATCGCCGCATCGCGCACGACGAGGATGCGGTGACAGAGCGAGAGCAGCTCCTTCAGGTCCGACGACACCACGACGATGGCCACGCCCTGCTTCGAGAGCGTGTCGATCACCGCATAGATTTCCTCGCGCGCGCCGACGTCGACGCCACGCGTCGGCTCGTCGCAAAGCAGCAGCAGGGGTCGCGCCAGCAACGCGCGGCCGAACAGCACCTTCTGCTGGTTGCCACCGCTCAGAACGCGGACCGGCGCGCCGAGCGACGCCGCCACCACCTTCAGGCGTTCGAGCATGGGCCCGACCCGGCGGCGCTCTTCTCGAGCGTCGACGAACCCGAGCTTCGACAGGCTGCCGAGCGTGGCGGCACTGGCATTGCGCAGCACCGAAAGCCCGGCGAACAGGCCGTCGCGCTTGCGGTCCTCGGTCAGGTAGACGATCCCCCGGGCGACCGCCTGCCCGGGCGCCTGGACGGTGAAGCGCCGCTCGCCGATCCGGTAGTCGACCGCCACGCCTTCCTCCAGCCCGGCGAGCCGGCGTGCCAGCCGGGTCCTGCCGCTGCCGACCAGGCCGCCCAGGCCGACGATCTCGCCCGGCTCGAGCCGGAGCTCGAACGGCGCCGGCGACGCATGCACGGTGATCGCCAGCGGCGGCTCGGCGCAGGGGGCGAGCGGCGCGGCGCGGGTGCGATCGTCGACGTCGTGGCCGACCATGTGGCGCACCAGTTCGGCCCGGGTCACGTCGGCGGTGGCCGCGGCGAACACGCGCCTGCCGTTGCGCAGCACCGTCACGCGGTCGGAGATCTCGAACACCTCGTCGAGGCGGTGCGAGACGAAGAGAACGAGCAGTCCGCGCCGCTTCAGCTCGGCGACGGTGCCGAACAGGCGCGACCGCTCCTCCGCCGAGAGCACAGGTCGGCTCGTCGAGCGTCAGGATGCGCGCCGAGGACGAGAGCGCGCGGGCGATCTCGACCAGCTGGCGCGAGGCGACGCTGAGCGTGCCGGCGACGGCGGAGGGGTCGAGCGGCAGGCGAAACGCCTCGAGCAGCCGCGCCGTGTCGGCCTGCAGCGCCCGCCGATCGAGCAGGCCCGCGCGGGTGCGGGGCTCGCGGCCGAGCCAGACGTTCTCGGCAACGCTGAGCTCGGGCAGCACCGCCAGCTCCTGGTACACCGCGGCGACGCCGGCGGCCCGCGCGTCGGCCGGCGAGGCGAAGCGCACCGCCGCACCGTCGATCAGGATCTCGCCCGCGCTCGGCGCATGCACGCCGGCCAGCAGGTTCATCAGGGTCGACTTGCCCGCACCGTTGGCCCCGGTCAGTGCGTGCACCTCGCCGCCACCGGCGACGAAGTCGACCGCCTCCAACGCCGCGACGGCGCCGAAGCGCTTTCCCAGGCCGCGGAGCTCGAGCAGTGGCGGCGGCGAGCCCGCGCGGCCCTCCTCGGTCACTTCGGCTTGAACTGCTCGGGCAGCTTGCTCGCCCACCAGTCGTCGGGCTTGCTCAGCTCGGCGAACTTCGCGGCGTCCTTGGGCGCGATGTACTCGGAAGGGATCACCAGGCCGCGCGGCACCGGCTCGCCGGCGAGGATCTTCAGGCCGAGCTTGGTCGCCTCCTGCCCGGCGCGGGTCGGGAAGGTGACCGCGCCGCCCTTCTGGTTCTTCACCACCCACTTCATCCAGCCGTTGTATTCGTCGCCGGGCGACATCGTCAGGCTCTTCATCCGCCCGGCGTCCTCGAATGCCTCGGCGACGCCGATCGACATCTGGCCGGCGGGCGAGAACACGCCATCGATCTTCGGGTAGCGCTGCAGCAGGTTCTCGCTGATCTGCTTGGCCTTGGCGCGATTCCAGTCGCCGTACTCGGCCGACAGCAGCTCGATGTTCGGATAGTCCTTGAGCACGGCCTTCAGAGCCGCGAGCTGGTCGACCGCCGCGGTGGTGCCGGCGATCGGCAGCATCGCGAAGATCTTGCCCTTGCCGCCCAGGTCCTTGACGAAGTGGCGCGCACCCTCCTCGCCGAGCGCCCACTGGTCGATGAAGGCGTTCGACACCGTGCCCGCGGAGTAGCTGAAGCCGCCGCCCGCGTTCACCGTCGGGATGCCCTTGGCCACGGCCTTCTCGAGCGCCGGCTGGATCGCCTTCTCGTCGACCGGCCAGTAGATGATGAGGCTGACGTTCTTGGCGATCAGGTCCTCGATGTCGGCGACCTGCTTGGTCGGGTTGAACGCCGCGTCGGTGACGATCACGTCCTTCACGTCCTTGTGCAGCGAGGCTTCGTAGCGGATGTGCTGCAGGCAGAACACGACCCAGGAGTTGCTCATGTAGCCCGCGGCGACGCCGATCGTGTACGGACCCGCCTTCTTGAACTTCTTGGTATCGACCACCTCGGCCATCTGCTTTTTCTGCAGCGCGCGGTCGGTGGTCTGCGCGCCGGCGGCTGCCGGCAGCAGCGACGCGCCCAGGACAGCCGCGACGGCCAGGGCTTTCGACAAGGACAGGAATCGCATCTCGTTCTCCTCGGTTGAAGCAAAGCCTCAGCGACCCTGGCCGAGGCGGGCATAAGCAGCAGAAGCGACGACGATGATCGCGCCCTTCAGCACCAGTTGCAGGTTGTAGTTGAAGCCCAGGATGTTGACCAGATTGAAGGCAATGAACAAGACGAGCGTACCCGCCACCGTGCCCACCACCGTGCCGCGCCCACCGCTGAAGAGCGTGCCGCCGAGGACGATGGCCGCCAGCGCGTCGAACTCGAAGCCGCGGCCGGTGAAGGTGCTCGAGACCCCCGAGCGCGCCAGCACGGCGATGCCGCCGAGCGCGGCGAACAGGCCGGAGATCACGTAGCAGGCGAAGGTCACGCCGGCCACCGGCAGGCCCGAAAGGCGCGCGGCCTCGCGGTTGCTGCCGATCAGGTAGATCTGCCGGCCGAAGCGGGTCGTGCGCAGCAGCCCCTCGACCGCTGCGGCGAGAACCAGCAGGGCCAGGCCGAGCACCGGCAGCACCTCGCCGATGCGGTGATTGAAGAACTCGCGGAAGTCGGGCGCCACCATGCCGCGCGCCGTGCCGCCGGAAAAGATCTGCGTCAGGCCGTAGATCGCCAGCGCCGTGCCGAGCGTCAGGATGAACGACGACGATCGGTTGAACACCACCAGCAGGCCGTTGATCGCGCCCACGCCTGCGCCGACCGCGAGCGTCACGGCCAGCGCCATTGGCACGTTGCCCGCGTCGCCGGCCATCAGCACCGCGCAGAGCACGGCCGAGAACGAGATGATCGCGCCGATCGAGAGGTCGATGCAGCCGAGGATCATCACCAGCGTCGTTCCGATCGCGGCGATGCCGACCGGCGCCGCCTGGCGCAGGATGTTGCCGACGTAGACCGGCTCGAGGAACGCGTCGGAGAGCGCGATCGCCACGAGGTAGAGCGCGGCGAGCACGCACAGGATCGCCCAGCGCGAGAGGGCCTCGCCGGCAGAGGTCCAGGCGGCGGCGTTGCTGCTCATCCGGCGTCGCTGCCTGCCGCGCCGGCGGCGGGCAGGCTTCTCGAAGAAGGCCCGGCCCGGCCGGAGCGGGCCCGGGTCGCGACGATCGCGACGACCACGATCAGGCCCTTGGCGAAGGTCTGAACGAAGGCCGAGACCTCGAGCAGGTTGAGCACGTTCGAGATCACGCCGAGCAGGATCACCGCCGCCACCGTGCCGGCGATCGTGCCCCGGCCGCCCGCCAGCGACGCGCCGCCGAGCACCGCGGCGACGATGGCATCGAGCTCGAAGCCCTGGCCGGCGTTCGGATAGCCGGTGCCCAGGCGCCCGGCGACGAGCAGGCCCGCGAGCGTGGCGCCCACGCCCGAGAGCACGAAGGCGAACAGGCGAACGCGGGCGACGTCGACGCCGGCGCGGCGCGCGCTGTCGGCGTCGCCGCCGGTGGCGAGCAGGCGCAGGCCGAAGCGGGTGTGGCGGAGCAGCAGGTGGGCGAATGCGGCGAAGCCGAGCAGCACCAGGCCGGCGACCGGCAGGCCGAGCAGCCTGCCGTTGGCCAGCCAGACCAGCTCGGCCGGCGCCCGGCCGACGCTCTGATCGGTGTACGCGAAGATCAGCCCCTGCAGGATGCTGAGCGTGCCGAAAGTGAGGATCAGCGGCTCGATGCGAAAGCGGTTGACGAGCGTGCCGTGCACCACGCCGACGGCAGCCCCCAGCGCCACCATCGCCGCGAGCACCGGCAGCAGGAGCTCGGAGCGGCCTTCGCTCAAGGCGCAGCTCAGCACCACCGAGAGGCCGAGCAGCTGGCCGACCGAGAGATCGATCAGCCCGCCGGCGATGACGAAGGTCTGGCCGATCGCCACCAGGCCGAGCGCGGCCGACTGGGTGACCACATTCCCGAGGTTGGTGGGCGTTGCGAAGCCGGGAACGAACAGCAACGCGACGACGAGCACGACCGCGAGCAGCCCGTAGATGCCGGCGCGGTGCGCCAGCGACTGCAGCGCGGCGACCGGTGCGGCCGCAGCCGCCATCAGCCGAGCTGGCGCATCACGGTCTCACTGTCTTCGACCCAGCCGAACTTGCTGGCGAAGTTCTTGAGCGTCGCGGCGTGCAGGTCGGGCGCGAACGACGAGACCGCGTCCTTCACCAGCGTCGTCCGGAAGCCGTGATGAAACGCCTGGCGCGCCGTTTCCTCGACGCAGATCTGCGTCACGGTGCCGGTGACCACGAGCGACTCGATGCCGAGCGAGCGCAGGGTCGGCTCGAGCTGGGTCGCATGGAACGCGCCGTAGTTGTACTTCTCGACCTGGAACTCGCCGGGCAGCGGCGCCAGCTCGTCGATGACGTCGGTGCACTCCTGCTCGCGGCCGACGTCGGGATAGAAGCGCTTGTGCCCTTTCCAGCAGCACTTCATCGGCGGCAGCGCCTGCGGCGACCACTCCCAGAGGAGCACCGGCGAAGGGAAGGTGATGAACTTGGTGTAGACGACGGGCAGCTTCCTCTCGCGAAAGAGCCGGATCAGCGCCTGGTTGGCGGGAATCGTCGCCCGTGCGTCGACGACCTCGAGTGCCGCGCCGACGCGAACGAAGTCGTTCTGCATGTCGACGATCAGAAGCGCGGGATGGCGGACGCGGTCGTGCGGTTCGATCATGGAAGCCTCTCTGCCGCGGATTGCAGCGCCTGCCAGACGCGTTCCGAAGTCGCGGGCATCTGGATCTCGTTCGCCGCGCCCACCGCGCCGGCGTGCGCCAGCGCGTCGGCCACGGCATTCATCACCGCCGGCGTCGCGCCGATCGTGCCGAGCTCGCCCACGCCCTTGGCGCCGAGCGCGTTGTGCAGGCACGGGATCGAGGTGTCGAAGCGGGTCTGGAAATCCGGGCCGCCTTCGGCGCGCGGCATCGCGTAGTCCATGAAGCTGCCGGTGACGAGCTGGCCGCTTTCCGGGTCGTAGACGATCCGCTCGCAGAGCGCCTGGCCGATGCCCTGGACCGCGCCGCCGTCGACCTGGCCGCGCACGATCATCGGGCTCACGACCCGGCCGATGTCGTTGACCGAGGCGTAGGCGACGACCTGCACGTCGCCGGTGGCCGGATCGATCTCGACCTCGCAGACGTGGCAGGCGTTCGGCCAGGTCGGCCCGCCCGCGGTGGCCGACGCCTCGACGTGGATGCGCGCGCCTGCCTGCTTGCCGGCAAGTGCGAACAGGTCGATGCCGAGATCGGTGCCGACCACCGAGAAGCGGCCCCCGCTGTATTCAATGTCACCGGCGGCGGCCTCGAGCGCCTCGGCGGCGAGGGCCCTCCCATGCTCGACGGTCAGCTCGGAGCCGACCTTCACCGCCGAGCCGCCGGTGAAGAGCGAGCGCGAGCCGGCGCTGCCGAAGCCGTTGCCGCGATCGGTGTCGCCCTGGACGATGCGCACCTTCTCGATCGACACGCCGAACACGTCGACCGCGAGCTGCGCGTAGCTGGTCTGGATGCCCTGGCCCATCTGCTGCGTCGCCGAGTAGATCTCGATGAAGCCGTCGGGCGTGACGTCGATCGAGACCTTCTCCTCGAAGGCGTTGCCGCTGGTCCACTCGAGGAAGGTGGCGATGCCGCGCCCGCGCAGCTTGCCGCCTTTCTTTGACTCCTCGCGGCGCGCGGCGAAGCCGTTCCAGTCGGCCAGCGCCAGGCCCTGGTCCATGATCTTCTCGAACATGCCGCTGTCGTAGGTCTGGCCCATCGCGTTCTTGTAGGGCATCTGCTCGGGCCGGATCATGTTGCGCCGGCGCAGCGCCGCAGGGTCCATCTTCATCTCGCGCGCCGCCGCGTCCATCAGCCGCTCGATCAGGTAGATCGCCTCCGGCCGGCCGGCGCCGCGATACGGGCCGGTAGGCGCGGTGTGAGTGAGCACGGCGGTGAAGTGCAGGTCGATCGTCGGCAGGTCGTAGATGCTGGTCGAGACCCAGGGCCCGATCAGCAGCTGGATCGCCACGCCGGCCGGCGTGGCGTAGGCGCCGACGTTGGCGAGCGACTTCACGCGCAGCGCCAGCACCCGGCCTTCGGCGTCGAGCGCGAGCTCGGCGTGGCTGGCGACATCACGGCCGTGGTAGGCCGAGAGGAACTCCTCGCTGCGGTCGGCCTGCCAGCGCACCGGACGCTTCAGCGCCCGCGCGGCGTGGGCGACGGCGATGTCTTCCGGATACGCGCCGGTCTTCATGCCGAAGCCGCCGCCGACGTCGCCGACCAGCACATGCACCTGCGGCTGCGTCAGTCCGGGCAACGCCCCGGCGATGCCGCCGGCCACGCCGGTCGGCATCTGGTTGCTGATTCGCACCTCGATCCGGCCGCTCGCCTCGTCGAAGCGGGCAACGACCGAGCGCGGCTCCATCGGCGAGGGCGCGAGGCGCTGGTTGTGGACATCGAGCGCGACGCGATGCGCGGCCCGGGCGAACGCCGCCTCGGTCGCGGCCGCATTGCCGTGCCGCATCTCGGCGGCGATGTTGTCGGCCGCCTCGGTGGTGACGACGGCGGCGCCGGCTTGCGTCGCGGCGAGCGCGTCGACCACCGCGGGCAGCTCCTCGAGATCGGCGACGATCGCCTCGAGCGCGTCACGCGCCTGCTCGCGCGATTCGGCGACCACGGCGGCGATGGCCTCGCCGACGTAGCGCGCGAACTCGTGCGCCAAGGCATGGCGCAGCGGCGTGACGGTCTTGCGGCCGTCGGCGCGCCTGAAATCGGGGGTCGTCGGCATGCCCTGCACACCGGCCGCGGCCAGCTCGGCGCCGGTGAAGACCCCGACGACGCCGGGCATGGCGCGCGCCGCCGCGGTATCGATGGCGACGATGCGCGCATGCGCGTACGGCGAGCGCAGGAACGCGATCACCGCCTCGCCCGGCACGGCGAGGTTGTCGGTGAAGCGGCCGCGGCCCTCGAGCAGGGCGCGGTCTTCGATGCGCGGCACGGCGCGGCCGCTGCCGAAACGCCCAGCGGCGTCGGGTGCATTCATGGAGGGGCTTTCAGTGAGGTCGGATTCAGGCCTGGAGCGACGCCCACATGTCCTTGTCGCGCTCTGCGGTCCAGATGCGCGGGTCGCGGTGGGCGGTGGCTTCGTCGTAGGCGCGCGAAACGTCGAACGGCATGCAGTGCTCGTAGATGAACTGCTGGCCGAAGCGCGGGCGCAGCGCCGCGTCGGTGTCGGCGAACACGCGCTTCAGGTCGTGGCCCTGGGCCACGCCCTTCTTCACGCTCGCGTACATGTCCTGGATGAAGGCGCGGGTGGAGGCGATGCCTTCCTTGCACATCGCCGGATTGGTGAGGGCCGCACCGCGGCCCGGAACGATCGCGGTGGCGCCGAGCGCCTCGACCCGGTCGAGCGTGGCCGGCCAGTCGCTGAAGTAGGCGTCGCCGGCGTAGACGGTGGCGCCGTACTCGACCAGGTCACCGCTGAACAGGATCTTCTGCTGCGGCAGCCAGGCGACCGTGTCGCCCTTGGTGTGGCCGCGGCCGAGCTGCATCAGCCTGACCTCGATCTTGCCGAGCCAGACCGTCATCTCGCCCTTGAAGGTCATCGTCGGCCAGGTCAGGCCGGGAATCGTCTCGACCGACTGGAACAGGCGCGGGAAGCGCTCGATCTCGCTCTTCATGTCGGCGGCGCCGCGCTCGACGATCAGGTCGCGGGTGTCCTCGCTGGCGATGACCTCGCTCGCGCCGTAGGCGCTGGCGCCGAGCACGCGCACCGCGTGATAGTGGCTCAGCACCACGTACTTGATCGGCTTGTCGGTGACCTCGCGGATGCGCCGGATCACGTCGGCGGCCATCACCGGCGTGGCCTGGGTGTCGAGCACCATCACCGCGTCGTCGCCGATGACGACGCCGCTGTTCGGGTCGCCCTCTGCCGTGTAGGCGTAGGCGTTGTCGGAGAGCCTGGTGAAGCTGACTTTCTTCTCGGCGAGGTCGGCTTGCGATGCGAAGGCTTTGCTCATGGTCGTTCCGGTCCGGCTCGGTGGGAAGCCTGTCATTCTGTGCGAATCGGGCCATCCCCGTGGCATTCTCGGCAGTCCCGTCGCCTGCCCGCCATGACGCTGTCTTTTCGCCTCACCTCGTACAACGTTCTCGCCGCAGCTTATGCGACGGCCAGGCTCTACCCGTCGATCGACGCCGAGCTGTTGCGCTGGTCGCGGCGCGCTCCGGTGATTGTCGCCCGCGTCGCGGCGCTGGCGGCCGACGTCGCCTGCCTGCAGGAGGTGGAACGCGCCGCCTGGCCGGGCCTCGAAGGCGCGTTCGCGGCCGTCGGATGGCGGGGCACGTTCGCGGCCAAGGGCGCGGGCCGGCCCGATGGCTGCGCCATGCTGTGGCGCGATGGCACGCTGCGCTTCGCCTCGCGCGAGGTCCTGCACTACGACGACGGCGAGGCGGGTGCCGAGGCGTCCGGCCACCTGGCCCTCATCGTCGACTTCGACACCCCGGCCGGGCTCCTGCGCATCGCCGACACGCACCTGCGATGGCAGGCGCCGACGGCGCGCGCCCGGGCGCACATCGGCTTTCGCCAGGCGCGCGGGCTCTTGGATCGCTTCGCTGCCATGCGACCCGCCGCGTTCGCGACCCTCGCCTGCGGCGACTTCAACGCGCCGCCCGAGAGCGACGTCGTGGCGCTGTTTCGTGAGCACGGCTTCGCCGACGCCTACGCATTGGCACCGCAGCCGACCTGCAACCCGCACCGGCGGGCGACGCGCATCGACTTCATCGTCGCCACCCCGGGCCTGCGCGCCACCCCCGAGCCGATCCCGGAAATCGATGGCGACACGCCGCTGCCTTCGGCGACCGAGCCTTCCGATCACCTGCCGATCACGGCGCGGCTGACGGCGGTCGCGTCCGCAGCGGCGGCGCGCGGCTAGACCGGGAGGCGACCCAGGTGGGCCGCGACCGCGGCGTGGAACGGCTCGGGCACCTCGGCGACGCTCAGATGCGACGCGTCCTCGAAGACCACGAGCTCGGCGCCGGCGATGCGCCCGGCGATCGCCCGCGCCATCTCCGGCGTGGCGCCGGCATCCATGCCGCCGGCGATCACCAGCGTCGGCGTCCGCACGTCGACCAGGCGATCGAGCCAGTCGACGTGGGCGATGGCATGGCAGCAGGCGACGTAGCCGACCGGGTCGGAGCGCAGCAGCTTCGCCTTCAGCGCCACGGCCTCGTCCGGATGCGCGGCGCGGAAGTCGGGGCCGAGGTAGCGCTCGACGACGGCGTCGGCCACCGCCGCCATGCCGCCCTGCTCGACCGCGGCGATCCGCGCCGCCCAGGTCGCCGCGGCGGCCTCGGGATAGCGCGCCGTGGTGTTGGCGAGCACCGCGCCGCGCAGCAGCTCCGGGTGCCGGATCGCCAGGCCCTGGCCGACCATGCCGCCCATCGACAGGCCGATCCACGCGACCGGGCCGCGGCCCCATTCGCGGACGACGCGGGCCGCGTCGTCGACCAGCTCGGTCATCGTGTAGGGACCCGGCGGCGCCGCCGAGCCGCCGTGGCCGCGATGCTCGTAGCGCAGCACCGTCATCGTCTCGGCCAGCCGAGCGGCGAGCTCGTCCCACATGTGCAGGTCGAGGCCGAGCGCGTGGCTCAGCATCACCGGCGCTCCGGTACCCTGGAGCGCGACCTTGAGCTGCGGCGCGCTGAACGTGTGGTGCGTCGCGACGCGGACATCGGCAGCGAGCGAGCTCGACGCCGGCGCGCGACCTTCGGCACGC
>JANMCC010000205.1:0-1868 GCA_031360885.1 Burkholderiales bacterium
GCGCTCGAGGACTACCAGATCGACATCATGATCGGCGAGGGCCCGGCGGCGCGCTCGATCAAGCTCGAGCTGCAGCCCTTCACCCTGATCGGTGCGACCACCCGCGCCGGCATGCTGACCAACCCGCTGCGCGACCGCTTCGGCATCGTCGCCCGGCTCGAGTTCTACAGCGCCGAGGAGCTGGCGAAGATCGTCCGCCGCTCGGCCGGCCTGCTCAAGGTGGAGCTCGACGACGAGGGCGGCTACGAGATCGCGCGCCGCTCGCGCGGCACGCCGCGCGTGGCCAACCGGCTGCTGCGCCGGGTGCGCGACTATGCCGACGTCAAGGGCAGCGGCCAGATCACGCGGCCGCTCGCCGACCTCGCATTGGCGATGCTCGACGTCGACCCGCACGGCCTCGACGTCATGGACCGAAAGCTGCTCGAGGCGGTGATCCATCGCTTCGACGGCGGCCCGGTCGGCCTCGACAACGTCGCCGCCGCGATCGGCGAAGAGCGCGACACGATCGAGGACGTGATCGAGCCGTTCCTCATCCAGCAGGGCTTCCTGCAACGCACGCCGCGCGGCCGGGTGGCGACGCTTGCCGCGT
Organism: Burkholderiales bacterium; assembly: GCA_031360885.1. Classification (GTDB taxonomy): domain Bacteria; phylum Pseudomonadota; class Gammaproteobacteria; order Burkholderiales; family Burkholderiaceae_C; genus Schlegelella_A. Next base: position 590 of record JANMCC010000205.1, read on the forward strand.
ACCGCCATCTCGGCGTCGCGCCGCCGAAGAGCACCGGCGGGCTTTTCGCCGAAGGCGCCTGAGGCGCCCCGGCGGGACAGCACACTAGATGAGGTCTTCGCTCGCCAGCCGGCCGTAGTGCACGGCCGACTTCGCGCCGAACTGCTTGGCGACAGGAACGGTCTTGGCGATCTGCGCTTCTTCCGGCGAGTACACGAGCAGCCAGCCGCAGTTCTCGCTTGCCAGCGTCATGTAGCGCTTCATCAGCGTGATCTCGTAGCCGAAGCCGGCGGCCTCGCTGGCCTTGCGCACCGCGTCCTCGAACCTCGGCAGCAGCTCGGCCGAGGAGTAGGAGATGATGTCCTCGGCGGCGAAGCCGTGCGCGCGCAGCGCCGCCGCGGCGTCGCTCGCTGCCGCCTCGGTCGCGAAGGCGAGCATCGTGTGCCCGACCGGGTTGAACGCCCCGAGCGACTCCTGGAACTCGCCCTTCGTCATCCGCTTGCTCATGCCCTATTCCTTCGAAACCTGTTGCGCCGAAGTGTAGTTGGCCCGCCGCTGCTGCCAGGCGAGCAGCTCGCCGACGAAGCCCTTGCGGAACGCGACCACGCAGACCACGAAGATCACGCCGATGATGACCGTGACCCACTCCCCCACCCGGTCGGCGAGCAGGTTCTGCAGGCCGATGATGGTGAAGGCGCCGAGCACCGGTCCGGCGAAGGTGCCCATGCCGCCGAGCAGCGTCATCAGCACCACCTCGCCGGAGAGCGACCAGTGCGCGTCCGAGAGGGTGGCGAAGCCGAGCACCAGCGTCTTCAGCGAGCCGCCCAGGCCGGCCAGCGCAGTCGAGAGCACGAAGGCGAGCAGCTTGTAGCGGTCGACGTCGTAGCCGAGCGAGATGGCGCGCGGCTCGTTCTCGCGGATCGCCTTGAGCACCTGGCCATAGGGCGAATGGACGATGCGCCGCACGAACAGGAAGACGGCGACGAAGATCGCAAGCACGACGAAATACATCACCACGTCGTCGGGCACCGGAATCGCTCCGAACAGCTTGCCGCGCGGCTCGCTGGCGAGAGATATCGTGCCGAGGAGCTTGCCGCGGGGCACGCCCTGCAAGCCATCCTCGCCGCCGGTGAAGGGCGCCTGCAGGAAGACGAAATAGATCATCTGCGCCATCGCCAGCGTGATCATCGCGAAGTAGATGCCCTGTCGCCGAATCGCGATCAGGCCGACCAACAGGCCGAGCGCGCCGGCGATCACGGTGCCGGCGAGCACTCCCAATTCCGGCGGCCAGCCGGCGCTG